>JBEIUS010000196.1:0-5131 GCA_040374235.1 Leptolyngbya sp.
CACTTCATCCGAGTGAAATTCGCTAAGGGAGCAGGGGATACACGCAACACACTTTTACTCAAAAAGCACCCCTAAGGGTGCTTTTCATTTAAGGGAAACGGATCCTAGCCGACTGCAGCTTGAGACCCAGCATTTAGGCTAGCTGATGCAGTTCTGCCTCTAGCTGTTGAAGCAACCATTGGTTATCCTGGGAGCGGGCAACCAAGATACGGTGTTCCAGCGATCTCTGGATACTGCGACGGTGGCTCTCTGCGGCCTGTTGCAGGGCTTGGCGACGGGCCCGATGGGGGGGATGATCAAAGGTCTGCATAGTGGATCGGGAGGTTGGTGAAGGCGTTGCGGGCTGTACGGCCCCGTCTACAGTGGTGCTGTAACGGACCCCCCGGTAGGTGAGGTCCGCCACGGGTTGGGGGACGGAAACATGGGTCGTGTAGGTAAAATGCACGGGACGACCCCGGTAGCAGCCGGTAATTTCGCTTTCCTTGACCTCCAGGGAAGGAGGGGTGTGTTCGTAGTCGATGCCGCGGTAGTTCAATTTCATTAGAGTGACTCCTGTGTCAGCAAAATCAAAGCATTTGAGGCTATGGCGCCTTGGCGCGTTCCTTCAGGAGATCGCCTCCTTACTTCCGTCCAGGGTCGGTGAATAAGATACCCTGAGTGAACGTCATAGTATTTATTTCTGTAATCAATTTTACTATTTTCCTCCAGTGGTCAACAACCCATGGGTTTTGCAATGATTTCCTAACATTCCCTGTAAGGCCCTCTCTGACAAGGGTTCCGCTGCAGGATAGCTTGACCCTTGTTAAATCTTTACCTTGTAGCCCCAGCCTCCTGATCACTCCCCTTTGTCCAGCACTGGAAACCGATGGGCACGCTCCGCTTTCCCCATGCTGTCGATCTGGGGCAATTCAGCCATCAGCTACCAGAAGAGACTGCTCTGGCCCCTCCTGACCCCTGCCCCCCTACTAGTGGGGAATGTCATCGTCAAAGCGATAACCCACGGCGGTAACGGTTTTGATATAGGTGGGCTGGGCTGAGTCCGGTTCAATTTTCTTGCGTAGGCGGGCGATGTGGGTATCTACGACCCGTTCATCCCCAAAGAAGTCATCCCCCCAGAGTTTTTCGATCAGATGCTGGCGGCTCCAGACCCGACCTGGATGGCTCATGAAGGTGGCTAGTAGGTCAAATTCCAGGGGGGTTAGATCTAGGGGTTCGCTAGGGCCCTTGTCGCCCTGGCGCTGGGCGACACGACGGGTCAAATCAAGGGTAAAGTGACGGGTTTGGTAGGTTTGGTCAGGGATCTCGCCACCATGGCGGAGGTTGCGTCGCAGCAGGGCCCGCACGCGAGCCACCAATTCCCTGGGGCTAAAGGGTTTCACCAGGTAGTCATCGGCCCCGGTGGAGAGGCCGATGATGCGATCAATTTCTTCGCCCCGGGCGGTTAGCATCAAAATGTAGGGGTCCTTCCCGCCGGGATGCTGGCGAATCCGGCTACACACCTCCAGCCCGTCCAGCTTAGGAATCATCCAGTCCAGGATGATCACATCTGGTTGGAGGGTTTGTTGGTAGCGCAGGGCGGTTTCCCCATCCTCACAGATCTGGCAGGCGAACCCCTCCTTCTCCAGGTACAGCCGGATCAGGCTGGCAATCTCGGGTTCATCTTCGACGATTAAAATCACCATGGCTGGACGGGGGCATCGGTGGGGGTAGGGACCTCCCGGGTGGGTTCCTCTAGCCGTCGGTAGACCACCACACTGTGGGGCCAGAGGGATACTTTGCTACCAGGGGCCAGGGGGTCAGGGCCACAACCGCCGGGCCCTAGCCATTCAACATCGGCAGAGTTTAACCGTTGCTGCCATTGCCCGTCAAGCCTGGGACGGTAGGACACCCGCTGGGGTTGAACATTAATCAGGATCAAAACCCCTGGCTCGGGTTGCCAGTGGATTAGCCCCCCAGGGCGGATGACCTGGGCCCTTGGGTAGGGCTGGCCGGGGCTAGGGTCGGTGGTGATTAACTGCGATCGCAGCCTCAGCAGGGCTTGGTAGAAGCGCCACAGTACAGCGCCCTGACCCTGTTGCCAGGCGTCCCAGTGCAGCTGACAGCGACTGAAGGTTTCCGGGCTAGCCGGGTCCGGCGGTGGGTCTAGCCAGTGAAATTCGGCAAACTCCCGTTGCCGCCCCTGGCGCACCGCCTGCAGCAGATCCGGATCGCCGTGATCGACAAAATACAGAAACGGGGCGGTTTCGCCGTACTCCTCCCCCATAAATAGCAGGGGCAGATTAGCCGATAGGATTACGGTCGCCGCTGCCAGTTTTAGCCCTTCCCAATCCACCAGGGTGCTGAGCCGATCGCCCAATCGGCGGTTGCCCACCTGGTCATGGTTTTGGCCGTAGACCACAAACTGATGGGGCGATCGCCCACGGGGATCGTTGCCATGGCGACGATCTCGATAGGGGGAGTAACAGCCATCGTAGACAAACCCCTGGTGCAGGGCCTTGGCCAGGTGGTCGAGGTCGCCAAAGTCCTGGTAGTAGCCCTCGGCTTCGCCGGTCAGCAGGCTATGGAGGCTATGGTGCAGGTCATCACTCCACTGGGCATCGAGGCCGTAGCCCCCCTGGGCAGCCGGCGTAATGATGCGGGCATCGTTCAGGTCACTTTCGGCAATCAGGTGGCAGGGGTAGCCCCGCCGGGCCGCCCGTTCCTGGACCTGGACCTGGAGTTCTGCTAGGAGAGGAATGGCGCTCTGATCGTAGAGGGCGTGGATGGCATCCAGGCGCAGGGCATCGATGTGGTACTCCTCCACCCACATCAGGGCATTGTCGAGAATATACTGGCGGACGCCATCGCTGCCGGGGCCATCCAGGTTGAGGGCGCTGCCCCAGGGGGTGGGGTAGCGATCGCTCAGGTAGGGACCAAAGTCCGCGGTGTAGTTACCCTCTGGCCCCAGGTGGTTGTAGACCACATCCATCACCACCGCCAGCCCCTGCTGGTGGCAACCATCCACCAGGCGTCTCAAGCCCTCGGGGCCGCCGTAGCTGGCCTGCACCGCAAAGGGATAAACGCCGTCGTAGCCCCAGTTGCGCTGTCCAGGGAATTGGGCCACGGGCATCAGCTCCAGGGCGGTAATGCCCAGGGCTTTGAGGACTGGCAGGCGGGGCAGGATGGCATCAAACTGGCCCGCCGCCGTAAAGCTGCCCACGTGGAGTTCGTAGAGCACGTAACGGTGCAGGGGTAGCCCTGACCACCCCCCATCTCCCCAGCCATACTGGCCAGGGTCTAGCACCTGGGAGGGCCCATGTACCCCCAGGGGCTGGTAACGGGAGGCCGGATCGGGGCGACTCACCTGCTGGTCTAGGCGAAATTGGTAGAGGGTACCGGGGGGGACCTGATCCACCAGGCCCGTCCAGTAACCCCCAGGGCTGGGCTGTAGAGCCACGGGGGGCCGGTCAGTGGTGGGCCATTCCACGGCCACCTGCCGCCGCTGGGGAGCCCACACCCGAAACTGGCATTGGTTGTGCCCTTGATAGATGGCGCCGATCACGGAGATAAGCCTGGATAAACAACCTGGAACTAGTGATTAGAAAACCAGTGTAACGCCCTGGGATAGGACTCGGTAAAGTGGGAGAGGGCCCTTGCTATGCCCTTTGCCCCCTTTGCCACCCCGCCCGCCATGACTCCCCCCAAGGCCTCCCTCCCCCCCGGCTTAATGATTCGTTCCGCCAAGTGGCTGTGGACCAGCCTGTGGCAGCGGATGATGGCCCAGATGGCGCCCCGATCCCAATCCGGGGACTATCAGCGCCCCACCAGTCAGTTTCGCCACCGATTGACCGCCGATGGCCCCCATCCTGCCGAGCCCCATCGCTATAGCCTGATCCTCGGCTATGGTTGCCCCTGGGCCCACCGCACCCTGCTGGTTCGGGCCCTGAAGGGGTTGGAGGAGGTGATCTCCCTGGTGGTGGTAGAACCCTGCCCCGATCAGGGCAGTTGGGCCTTTGTCAGTCCCTTCCGGGGCTGTCGCACCCTGCCGGAGCTGTACCGCCAGGCCCAGCCGGGCTACACCGGGCGGGCCACGGTGCCGGTGTTGTGGGACCGGCAGCGGGCCGCCCTGGTGAATAACGAGAGCGCTGACATCATCGAGCTGTTGAATGAAAGTTGGAATGAATTCGCTCGGCACCCTGAGCTGGACCTCTACCCCCCCCACCTCAGGAGCGCCATTGATGACTGGAGCGATCGCCTCTACGAGACGGTTAACAACGGTGTTTACCGCTGTGGCTTTGCCCAAACCCAGGTGGCCTACGATCGGGCCTGCGCCGATCTCTTTGATACCCTCGATCAGCTGGAAACCACCCTGAGCCAGCAACCCTACCTCTGCGGCGATCGCATCACCCTGGCGGATGTGCGATTATTTCCCACCCTATTTCGCTTTGATGCGGTGTACTATGGCCTGTTCAAGTGTAATCGCCGCCGCCTTCAAGACTACGCCGCCCTGAGCCACTACCTGGGCCGGATCTACCGCTTGCCAGGGGTAGCTGCTACCTGCTACCTGGCGGCGGTGAAGCGCGACTATTACGGTAATCTGTTTCCCCTCAACCCCGGCGGCATCATCCCCGCCGGACCGGAGTTAACCTGGGACCTTGCCGATTCTCCAGAGGTACAGGGGGAATTATTTACTCTTTAAGTCGTATTTGAACTTTAGAGCAACTGCTCTATGTTGAAATTTATGTAATATCCCATCCTTAGCCTATGGAAGCTCTGGTGTTTCTGTTCATTCTGGGGATAGTAGTTTTCCTTAACTGGCCCCAGAAGTCCCCCGATAAGGAGTCCGATGTTTGGGTCGATCTAGGTAAGGCGATTGGCAAGGCGGTGAATAAGGTTTTTCCACCGAAAGGGGATGATTAAATGGCTGGTAATTCCTCATTCTCATAATTGTTTCCAGATTGTTCTCGTACTTTTTCCCTCTTTTTGTGTACTTGTCTACTGTCTTAACTTAGTTGACTTTGGGGTGCCCCAGTCGTTTTAATCCCCTAGGGGGGTGTATCGTAGTTATACTATAGCGGTTCTTGGGCTAACGAGGTACGATCGAAGTAGATGAGACGCAAAGGATCCTACACTACCGCGTCTTCCTCAGGAG
>JBEIUS010000002.1:0-51016 GCA_040374235.1 Leptolyngbya sp.
GACCAGATTCTGCCCCCCATGGACCGGCACAAGGCCCAGCAAAACCTGATCAAGGCGGTGACCAAGGGGGTGATTAAAATCGCCTCTAAGATTGGGATTTCTACTATCCAGAGTTACCGAGGTGCCCAAATCTTTGAGGCCTTGGGGCTAAACCAGGCAGTGGTAGACCGTTACTTCACCTGGACGGCCTCTCGTCTCCAGGGTATTGGCCTGGAGGTGATTGCCCAGGAGGCCCTGAAGCGGCACCATCACGCCTTTCCCGATCGCCCTCAGGAGAGCCCTAGCCTGGATGTGGGGGGGGACTACCAGTGGCGGCGCGACGGCGAAGCCCACCTGCTCAGCCCCGAGGTGATCCACACCCTGCAACAGGCGGTACGCACCGGCGACTACGCCATCTACAAGCGCTACGCCGCCCTGGTCAACCAGCAGGATCAACAACTCTTCCGTCTGCGGGACCTGCTGGAATTTAAGCCCCGATCTCCGATTCCCTTAGCGGAGGTGGAGCCGGTGGAGGCCATTACCCGCCGGTTTAAGACCGGGGCGATGAGCTACGGATCGATCTCCAAGGAGGCCCACGAGGCCCTGGCCATCGCCATGAACCGCATCGGCGGTAGGTCCAACACCGGCGAAGGGGGGGAAGACCCGGAACGCTACACCTGGACCAACGATCGGGGTGACTCCAAAAACAGCGCCATTAAACAGGTGGCCTCGGGTCGGTTTGGGGTGACCAGCCTCTACCTTTCCCAGGCCAGGGAGTTGCAGATCAAAATGGCCCAGGGGGCCAAGCCGGGTGAGGGGGGGCAGTTACCGGGCCGCAAGGTCTATCCCTGGATTGCCAAGGTGCGCCACTCTACTCCTGGGGTGGGCTTGATCTCCCCACCGCCCCACCACGATATTTACTCCATCGAAGACCTGGCGGAGTTAATCCACGACCTCAAAAATGCCAACCGGGAGGCCCGCATCAACGTCAAGCTGGTGTCGGAGGTGGGGGTGGGCACCATCGCCGCCGGGGTGGCCAAGGCCCATGCCGATGTCATCCTGATCGCGGGCTTTGACGGCGGCACCGGGGCCTCTCCCCAAACCTCCATTAAGCATGCCGGTCTGCCCTGGGAACTGGGTCTGGCGGAAACCCACCAAACCCTGGTGCTAAACAACCTGCGTAGCCGGGTGGTGGTGGAGGCGGATGGCCAGATGAAAACCGGTCGGGATGTGGTAATCGGTGCCCTGCTAGGGGCGGAGGAGTTTGGCTTTTCCACCGCTCCCCTGGTGTCCCTGGGTTGCATTATGATGCGGGTCTGTCATCTGAATACCTGTCCGGTGGGGGTGGCTACCCAGGATCCAGAATTGCGTAAGCACTTCATGGGGGACCCGGACCACGTGGTCAACTTCATGCGCTTCATTGCCGAGGACATGCGGGAAATCATGGCGGAGCTGGGCTTCCGTAGCGTCAACGAGATGGTGGGGCGTACCGATGTATTGGAGCCAAAGCGGGCGATCTCCCACTGGAAGGCTCAGGGTCTGGACCTCACCCCCATCCTGCACCAGCCGCAGGTGGGCCCGGAGGTAGGTCGCTACTGCCAGCAGGCCCAGGACCACGGTCTGGGGAAATCCCTGGATATGACCGTGTTGCTGGGCCTGTGCGAACCGGCGATCGCCCGGGGCGAAGCAGTCAGGGCCACCCTACCCATCCAGAACACCCATCGGGTGGTGGGCACCATTCTCGGCAATGAAATTACCAAACACCACTGGGAGGGACTCCCGGAAGATACCATCCACCTGCACTTCCAGGGCAGCGCCGGCCAGAGCTTCGGGGCCTTTGTACCCCGGGGGGTCACCCTGGAGTTGGAGGGGGAAGCCAATGACTACGTGGGTAAGGGCCTCAGCGGCGGCAAGCTGATTGTCTATCCGCCCCGTCAGTCCACCTTTATACCGGCGGAAAATATCATCACCGGCAATGTCGCCTTCTACGGTGCCACCAGCGGCGAAGCCTTCATTCGCGGCCAGGCTGGGGAACGGTTCTGCGTCCGCAACTCCGGCGTCACCGCCGTCGTGGAGGGGGTCGGAGACCATGGCTGCGAATATATGACCGGCGGTAGGACCGTAGTGCTGGGCCTCACCGGCCGCAACTTTGCGGCGGGCATGAGCGGCGGCATCGCCTACGTGCTGGATGAAGTCGGGGATTTCCCCAGCCGCTGCAACCGGGAAATGGTGGACCTGGAAACCCTGAAGGATTCGGAGGAGATCCGCGACCTGCGAGACCTAATCCAGCGCCACATCGACTACACCAGCAGTGCCCTGGGTGAACGCATCCTTAGCCACTGGGAGGAAATGGTGCCCCGCTTTGTTAAGGTCATGCCCCGCGACTATAAGCGGGTATTGCAGCACATCCAAACCGCCCTGGCCGCCGGCCTGACCGGTGACGAAGCCCTGACCGCCGCCTTCGAAGAAAACGCCCGCGATGTCGCCCGGATTGGCGGAAGTTAAAACCCAGATAGGGAGCATTGGGCAAAGTAAACCTATTCAGGACAACCACCATGGGAAAACCAACCGGCTTTATGGAATACCTGCGGGAGGTGGCGGAGGAAATCGCTCCGGCCGATCGTATCCGCAACTGGGATGAATTTCACCTGGCCATGCCAGACCAAAATCTCCGCACCCAGGCGGCCCGCTGTATGGACTGCGGTACCCCCTTTTGCCACACCGGCCTTACCCTCAGTGGCATGGCCAGTGGCTGCCCCATCAACAACCTGATTCCCGAATGGAATGATCTGGTCTACCGGGGGCTATGGCAGGAGGCCCTGGAGCGATTGCACAAAACCAATAACTTCCCGGAGTTCACCGGTCGGGTTTGCCCCGCCCCCTGTGAGGGGGCCTGCGTGCTAGGCATTACCAACCCAGCGGTGACCATTAAAAACATTGAGTATTCCATCGCCGAAAAGGGCTGGGAGTCCGGTTGGATGACCCCCACCCCACCCCCCCAGCGCACCGGCAAAAAGGTGGCGGTGATTGGCTCGGGTCCCGCCGGTCTGGCGGCGGCGGCCCAACTCAATAGTGCTGGCCACTGGGTGACAGTGTACGAACGGGCCGATCGCCCCGGCGGCCTGCTCATGTACGGCATCCCCAACATGAAGCTGGATAAGCGCCAGGTGGTACAGCGACGCCTGGAGGTGCTGGAGGCGGAGGGGGTCACCTTTGTCTGTAACACCGAAATTGGTAAGGACCTAGCCGCCGCCACCCTACTGCAGGAGTTTGATGCGGTGGTGCTCTGCACCGGAGCCACCAAACCCCGGGACCTGACCATCCCCGGCCGGGAGCTACAGGGCATCCACTTTGCCATGGAGTTCCTCACCGCCAACACCCAGGCGGTGCTGGCCAGGGCCCCTGGCCCCCAGTACATTTCCGCAGCGGGCAAGGATGTGGTGATCATCGGCGGTGGGGACACCGGCACCGACTGCGTCGGCACCTCCCTGCGCCATGGCTGCCGCAGCGTCACCCAGCTAGAGATCATGCCCCAGCCCCCGGATCAGCGCGCCCCCAATAACCCCTGGCCGGAGTGGCCCAAGGTCTACAAAATGGACTATGGTCAGGAGGAGGCCGCCGCCCGGTTTGGCGCCGATCCCCGCACCTACCTGACCACCGCCACCCACCTGGAGGGGGACGATCAGGGCCGGGTGAAGGCGGTGCACACGGTGCAGATTCAGTGGGGTAAGGATGACCAGGGCCGGTTTGTACCCCAACCCATCGCCGGCACCGAAAAGATCATGCCGGCCCAGTTAGTGCTGCTGGCCATGGGCTTTTTAGGTCCTGAACAACCCCTGCTGGAGGCCCTGGGGCTGGAGCGGGATGGCCGCAGCAACATTAAGGCCGACCCTGGCCAGTTCACCACCTCCATCCCCGGGGTATTTGCCGCCGGTGATTGCCGACGGGGTCAGAGCCTAGTGGTGTGGGCCATCAACGAGGGCCGGGGGGCGGCACGGGAGTGCGATCGCTACCTGATGGGGGTAACCGAACTCCCCTAACCGCCTTCATCGGGCTGCTTCCTCACCGCCCCCCAGGAAACCTCACCGTAGCGCACCAGCAGGGCAATGGTGACAGTGACCGCTAAAATCAACAGCATGCTGAGGGCGGAGCCAAACCCCCAGGCCCGGGTGGGCCCTAAAAACTGGTTATAGATCAGGCGACTGATGTTCATGGAGGAGGCCCCCCCCAGCAGGGTGGGAACCACAAAGTCTCCCAGGCAGGCAATAAACACCAGCAGACAACCCGCCGCTATCCCCGGTAGGGTTTGGGGCACGGTGATGCGCCAGAACTGTTGGCGAGTACTTGCCCCCAGGTCGGCGGCCGCCTCCAGGAGGCGAGGATCCAGCTTCTCCAGAGAGGCGTAGAGAATCAACACCATGTAGGGTAAAAAGCTGTAGGTCAAACCGATCAGCACGGCGGTGCCCGTGTTAAGCCAGGTCTGGGTGGGTAATTTAAGCGCCTGGAGCAGGCTGTTGAGTAAACCACTGGGCCGCAGAATGGTGATCCAGGCGTAGGCCCGCAGCAGGGATGAGGTCCATAGGGGCAAAATGAAACTGACCAATAGCAGGTTACGCCAGCGGGGGGGGGAGACCAGGGCCAGCCAGTAGGCCACCGGAAACCCCAGCACTAGGCAAGCCAGGGTAGCGGTGGTGGCAAAGGACAGCGATCTCAGCACCACCTGCAGGTAAACCGGTTGCAAAATCTGCAGATAATTCCCCCAACCGTAGCCGGTGGCCGGCTGGCCCAGCCGCAACCCGGGCACCAGACTAATATCCAGGATAAGCAGGGTGGGAATCACCAATAACAGCAATAACCAGAGCCCCCCTGGCCCTAAGAGTAGTAATGGCCCTAGGCGGCGGCGTAGCCAACGGGCTGGGGGAAAATTAGGGGTCACTCCGCTCCCTCCCACAGGTTAGCCACGATACTAGGCACTGGTGATTTCGGTCCAGAACCGATCGAGGAGGTCATTGCTGGCGGTAGAAAGGGGGGCAATGCCTTCGCTACGGTCTAAAAGAGCCTCATCGGGATACAGATCACGGTTGTTTTTAAGCTCTGGAGGCAACTGTTCAAAGGCGGCCTGGTTAACGGTACTAAAGAGGAACCGTTCCGCCGTCACCCTGGCCACCTCGGGTTCTAGCATGAAGTTGATCCACTGGTAGGCCGCCTCGGGGTTTGGGGCGGTGGCAGGAATCGCCATGGTGTCGGTCCAGAGTGAGGTGCCACTGCGGGGGATCAGGTAGACCAGGTTGATGTCCTGACGGGTGAGGGCGATCGCATCGGCAGAATAGGCCATGGCCACCGCCAGATCCCCAGCTAAAATTTCATCTTCAAACCCCCCACTCTTGAAGGCAGCGATGTGGGGTTTGAGCTCTAACAGCTTACGAAAGGCCGCTTCGATCTGGGTGGCATCATTGGTGTTGTAAGAGTAGCCAAGGGACTTCAGGGTGGCCCCTAGCACCTCCCGCGTATCGTCAAGCAGGGTAAACTGTCGGGAAATTTTGGGGCTAGCTTGCCAGAGAAACTCCCAGTCCTCCGGAACCCCTGGGGTGACCTCGCGGTTATAGATCAGGCCCGTAGTACCAGTGCTAAAGGGCATACTATGGGCGTTATTGGGGTCATAACTGGGGTTGGCCCAACGAAACTTAAGGTTTTTCACCCCCTGCAGTCGGTCGGGATCCAACGCCATGAGCATGTCCAGGTCCACCATCTGGGTAACCATATAGTCCGATGGATAAATCAGACTGTAGGCATTACCTCCTCCAGATTGGAGTTTAGCTAACATCACCTCATTGGAGTCGACAGTGTCAAAAATGACCTTAAGGCCGGTCTGTTCCGTAAAGGCCGCAACGGTATCTTGATCAATATAGTTAGACCAGGTATAGATGTGGAGAGTATTTTTTCCCCCATCGCTGGGGTTGCCCGGTGCATTTATTTTCCCAGTTAAATTAGTCCGGCAGTTAGCCAGGGTAACGGCGGCCACAGTTGCACCAGACGCCCGTAAAAAGTGTCGACGGTCGTAGCGATAACGAGGGGGAGGGGGGAATGGCGGCTGCGCGGTCACGGTGATTTCCTATAGAGTAATACCAATACCTGAATAAAGAATCCTGTTGTCATCGGGTCTAAACGTTGATTAATTAAGATCCTAGATGTTTACTAGACCTCTAGATGATCAAACCACGCAACCACTTAAGGACCCAGAGATCTCCCAGGGAATTAGGGTAGAAATCGGTCCAGGGCTGCCTTGAGTTCGGCAATTTCCTGCTCAATATTGCCCTCCTCGGCAGCCCGACTAATGCACTCCGTCAGGTGATCATCAAGAATAATCCGAGCCACTCGATCCAGGGCGCCGCGGACAGCACCAATCTGGACCAATACCTCTGGACAGGGGCGGCTTTCCTCGACCATGGTGCGGATGCCTCGAATATGTCCTTCAATTCGAGCTAAACGATTCACAATCCGCCGTAGGGAATCTGGATCATGAACATGGGCATGGACCTCATCACTACCAGTATCGGCGGTAATGGATAAGTGATCATGCTGATGAAGGTGGGAACTAGGATGGTGCAAGGTGAGGTACTCAAAAAATAGGCAATAAAACCTTAGCTGCGAACCTGTAGCTTTCCAGGCTTATTTAAGCAGGCTATTAAATCTAAATAGTTCAACCCATTTCCCAAGTTCAGGGGGTAGGGGGAGATGGATAATTGCTCAAGCGACTCAACTCCTCCAGGGATTTTACCCCAGGATAGAGTCGGCCGCCAATTTCCCAGGTGGGGTAGCCCTTAATTCTTTTATCTTGACAGAGCTGGAACTGGCTATTCTGCCCGTCAGCCGCACATTCTACGTAGGTGAGCTGACTAGCAGCCTCCTTGAACAAAGCCTTTTGGTCGGCACAGTGGGGACACCAGTAGGCACCGTACATAACACTACTGGTCTGACTGAGATGCTCCGCTAGCTGGGCCTCGTAGCTAGCGGAGGGGCTAATGGCTGAAGAACTGGCACAAGCCGCTAAAACTGTGGTTAGGGCTGCCAAGCCAGTTAGCCGGGGATACAGACCTTCGATCAAGACCTGAATCATCACCTAAGCTCCTATCTCGGTCACTGCAGAAGACTGATCAACTAGACAAAAATGTCTAGGCTGTGCATCTTAGCATAGCACTAGTTTTAGCTGCAGGCCCCACCGGGACTCTTCTCCGACCATCCAGAAACCATAAGTCAGCAATTCTCATTATGAAAACCTTGACCGCATTTTGACTCTAACTATTGAGAAGATTCTCAATAGCCCTGTCTGAAAAGCCTATGCTTCCCTTAGGCGATCTAGGCTCGAAACACTATCTTTGGTACAAGAGTTCTAAAATGAGAATTGCTGACCACAAGTTAAAACTCTTGACTTAAGGCTCTGCCTGTGGAGTTTGGCAGCCCTTGGGCTTCCAAAACACTTGGGCGATTATCATTCAAAACCGTCAATACTTGAGGCGGCGTAGCGTCGGCAGGGTAGACCAAATCTACCTCCACCTCATGTCGGGTTTTAGCGGGTATGGTGAGACTGACTAGGGGGTTACTTTCCTGGCCTCCCCGCTGGACCAGGTGCAGGTAGTGGGTACGCTCTATGCCCATGGAGTTTTTAAACTTGAGGCGCACCGTTCCCCGGAAGAATATGCGGTTGTTGGGTGGTCGCCGAAATCGCAGCCCATCGGTCAGACTTTCATCCCCCAGGGGGGTTTGGAACTTGATACTCACAGTTTGAGCCGCATCGTGACTGTTATAGAGGGGTAACTTGAGACTGTAGCGAACGCCATAGTTGCCATGGGCACGAAAGGCCGTATCCGAATAGCGGACCACCATGGGAGCACTCTGAATTTGTCCAGTGCCAAAGGTATTGCGATCAACGGAACTGATCACATAGGAAAAGGAATTTCCTGGATCGGGAATGGTGAGATTGTCACTGTTGGGGTCATCTGTCAGGGTTGTCCTCCAGCTGGAACCCTTGGCTACACCAGCCACCCGACCGTAGTAAAACCGGCCAAATTCATAGGACTGGGGATCGGAAGGGGGAATATCCCGGGGACCGGCTAACTCACCCTGCTTCAGAACCCGGAGCCAGTCCCTCAGGGTGGGTACCCGTTCATTATTGGTCAGGGTTTTGTCGGCATACTTGGCTAGACTAGCCACATAGACTGGACCATTAGCCGTTAGGTACATCATAGCGGTGCGGCCATTACTGGGAATGGGTCGTGGTGCTGGCGAAGCTGACGAACTGCTGCCGGGCGTCTCTTGGGGTAGTAACTGATTATCAGCGGTGGACAGGGCGGCGGGAGGGGCAGCCGGGTTAGGAATGATTTGCCCCTGGGCGTAGCTACCGTTCACCGGTACGGATAGCTGACGTAAAGGAATCGGGGTATTCATCAAGAGATGAACATGGCCTGGGGGAATAGTGATGGAGCGAGGCCACTGGGGCTGGCTAGTACCCCGGAGAATATCGGTAGCGGTGCGACTACCAGGTCCAGCAAAGACATTGCCATTGCTATTTAATCGGGACTCTGGTAAATCGATAAAGGGGGCTTCTTGGCTGAGATAGCTCACCCCTTGATGAATCTTGATCTCTACCGGGATCGAGTTGGGATTATAAACCACGACGCCTAAAAATAGGGTGCGGCGATCGTCCGCATTTAATCCCCGGGCAATATGATGGGCAAAAATGTCAAACCGCCCCTGGAAGGCATAGTTGAGATGGGCTTCAGGGCTAGCCATACCATCAGGGGGGAAGGTGGAGAGTAAAATACCCTCCTGCTGCACCACCTCTGGACTATTGCTGTTAAAAACAGGAACCTCATCAAGACCACCACTGAGAGGGCGCACCTCTTGCCGGCGTATCACTTCAGCGTAGGTACCATCCCGGGAGACTGTAAACGTTTCGGAAGGTGGGACCGGACTAACCTGATTCCCAGGAACCTGGGCAATCAGGGGAAGGATGGGAGGAAGGGTGAAAGCGACTAACGCACTCAACATGGCTACCTAGGAAACAATCAAAACTCAATACGATTCAGTTTGCCCACAAAAGTCGCAATCTAGCGGACGGAGAAGAGTTAATCAAGATTCAAAACGGTTAAGTTGGTCTGATTTTCGCCGAAGGTGATCGGCGTCTAGGTAGGGTAAAAAGCTTGTTATCACTCCTTAACAGAGGCTTCACCCAATTAACCTTTGTCAGCCTTTCTCCATGTTTCGGTAGGAACCATATGATTATTGATTAAGCAATAGCAAGAGCTAATCAAACCATTTGGTAGTATACATGATTAGTCTCACCATAGCATCTCGACGCCTAACCTAAACCATAGCCCAAGGGCAGAAATCACAGAATCTTTACCGATTTGTACAGCTTTATGGAGGCGGGGAAGCATCCTCCAGAGGTCAAATCACGGTATTAGCAGGGTTTGCAAACTTCCTCTCCCTGTAGTAAAAAAAGAAGGCTGGTTTTTCTTCGGGGCGACAGTCGCTATGGTGGACGCGAGTAATGTTTTGGGTAGCTCCTTGGCTCCCTGTAGTATGGCTCCGGTTACGGGTTTTTATCGAGACGGCTGTTGCCGAACCGGTGCCGGCGATTTTGGCGCCCATGTAGTGTGCGCCGAAATGACCGAGGAATTTCTAAGCTTTACTAAGGCCCAGGGTAATGATTTGTCTACCCCCGTGCCGGCCTACCACTTTCCTGGCCTCAAACCCGGCGATCGCTGGTGTCTCTGTGCCGCGCGGTGGAAAGAAGGCCTCGATGCAGGGGTAGCTCCCCCCGTAGTGCTCAGGGCTACCCACGCCTCCGCCCTGGAGTACGTCTCCTTGGCGGAGTTGCAAGGCCACGCCCTGGATCAGCCTTGATAGATCATTTAAACCAAGTCCATGATGAGAACCGTAATTCTGCCCCCTCCCCCCAGCCCCCTAAGCCGTCATCAGACAGCAAAGCCTATAGACAATGCGTGCTCCCACATTGCCATCCCACTCGCCGTCCCCCACCTCTGACAGGTCAAAGCCAATAATGCGGCGACCACTGGCCACTACCCGCTGCATTAGGTAGAAGACCTCCGGTAAATCCAGCCCACCCGGTACCGGCGTACCCGTATGGGGGCAAAGCTTTGGGTCGAGACCATCTACGTCAAAACTGACGTAGACTCGGTCTGGAAGGCAGGCGATGATGCGCTGACATTGACTTTCCCAGGAGAGCCCCCCATAGTGGTCAGCCTTCAGGTGAGCATCATAGAAGGGAACAATGCGATCGTCCGCCTCAGCAATCAGGGCCACCTCCTCCTGGCAGATATCCCGCAGCCCCACCTGCACCAGTCGGGTTACCTGGGGTAATTGCAGGACGTTATACATAATCGAGGCGTGGGAGTAGGTAAACCCCTGGTAAGCGCAGCGCAGGTCGGCGTGGGCATCGAGGTGAAGAATGCCAAATTCTGGGTTTAATTCTGTCAAGGCTCTGATATACCCCAGGGGAACACTGTGATCTCCCCCCACCAGGCCTACCCGTTGGCCCCGCTCCAGCGCCTCCCGGCTATGACCATAAACCCAGTGGTTCATGGTTTCACAGGCCTGGTTGACCTGGGTCAGGGCCGCCGCCAGATCCGAACGATGGCTGGGTCGTAGGCCAGCTTCAGTCGCCTCCACAACCCGACCTGCAGCTGCTCTAGCGGTTTGATTCAGTTCCAGCCAGTGATCCGCCAGGGGGGGCATAAAAATTCCCTGCCGCCAGGCTTCCGGATTATCCAGGTCGTAGAGGTCTACCTGGCTAGAGGCCTGTCGGACCCGTTCCGGCCCCTGGGCAGTGCCAACATGGTAGGACACCGTTGCCTCCCAGGGCACCCCCAGGATTATCAGGTTGGCGGTGTCGGCGGTAAAGGGCAAACCATACAGGTTGCCATTATCTAAAGCTACCCCGCTGGGGTCAAAACCCTCCAGGGCAGCGGCTAGCCCAGACGCTAGGCTGGGGGAACCAGAAGATTGGACCATCGCCGACGCAGGTTATGAGGTAGTTAACATCCCTAGTTTAGGGCAAATAGAGCTTCAGCCAGGACGCTTAGGACAGCCAAGTTACTCATTAGCCAACCATTCCAAAGCCCGCTCCCCCAGACTCAGGGGAATACCCACCGCCTTGCCCAGGCGGGGGCGTTCACGGGTTTCCTTAATCCAAACCTGAACGTACTCCGCCTGCCCCCACTCATTCAGGTATAGGGCAATCTGATCGAGGTGGAGAAGATATTCTGCTTCGCTTAGGGGGAAAGAGACCTGCTCCAGGTAGCGCCACATCACCTGGAGCCAAATCTTGCCCTGGGTGCGACGCAGTTGTAGGTCGTAGGAATAGCCCCACTTATCCTGCAAAATCGATTGCAAGTCCCTACCCGTCATCCCGCCTCCCTTGGTTTTAGGCACAACCATTCTTGATACATTTCTTTATAATCCTTCACCGGGAGGGGATCTGGGTTCCCCATGGTGCAATAATACGGTTAGTGAAGTTTTTGACACTGTCACCAGAGCTTCAGTCCCTGTTCCTGGTTTTTCGAGAACGGTGACTGTCTTCCTGGGGTCTGTCTTGATAATAACTACTGATACATTCGAGCGGGTAAGCCAGTTTGGATTATGACTCAAGTTTCTGGAACCTCTGATGTCCCCGATTTGGGGCGTCGTCAATTTATGAACCTGCTGACCTTCGGAGCCGCCACTGGGACTGTCCTGGGGATGCTGTATCCGGTGGTGAAGTATTTCATCCCCCCCTCTAGCGGTGGCGGCGGCGGTGGGGTGACGGCTAAGAACGAACTGGGCAACGATGTCATTGCCAGTCAGTTTCTACAGGCCCATAACCCTGGCGATCGCGTCCTGGTACAGGGGCTCAAGGGCGACCCCACCTACCTGGTGGTAAAAGACAACGGCGCTTTAGAAAACTACGGCATTAGTTCTATTTGCACCCACCTAGGCTGTGTGGTTCCCTGGAATGCCAGCGAGAACAAATTTATGTGTCCCTGCCACGGTTCCCAGTACGATGCCACCGGTAAAGTGGTGCGTGGCCCAGCCCCCCTATCGCTGGCGTTGGCCCACGCCGATGTCACCGAAGACGATAAGGTTTCCCTGACCAATTGGACAGAAACCGACTTCCGCACTGGCGATAGCCCCTGGTGGGCTTAGGTAGGCCACCTACCTAGCTGGTACCCATAACACCCTCCTTTGCTTGCTATATATCTAGAGCCATGACAGCATTATTTTCATCGGTGAGTCGTTGGCGGCCAGTAGCCGTTGTATTTGCCACCGTTCTTCTGATTCTGGCTGGGGTACTGGTCCAGCCCCAATCCGCTGCTGCCTACCCCTTCTGGGCCCAGGAAAACTACGCGACTCCTCGGGAAGCTACCGGGCGGATTGTTTGTGCCAACTGCCACCTGGCGGCTAAGCCTACCAAAGTGGAGGCGCCCCAGGCGGTTTTACCTGACTCTGTGTTTCCCCTCAAGGTGGAAATTCCCTACGACCTCAACACCCAGCAGGTGTTGGGAGATGGCAGTCGCGGCGGGCTGAATGTGGGGGCCGTAGTGGTATTACCCGATGGCTTTAGCCTGGCTCCCGATGATCGCATTCCTGAAGATCTCAAGGAGGAAGTAGGCAATACCTATTTCCAGGCCTATAGCGATAGCCAACCCAATATTTTGATAGTAGGTCCTCTACCGGGGGAACAGTACCAGGAAATTGTCTTTCCGATCCTGGCTCCCGATCCTGGCCAGAATAAATCCGTTGCCTTTGGCAAGTACCAGGTCCACGTGGGGGGTAACCGCGGCCGTGGTCAAGTCTATCCCACCGGTCAGTCCAGTAATAATACCGCCTACAATGCCTCGGTCACAGGTACGGTGAGTGCCATCGCCCCCCAGGATACAGGCGGTTACACCGTTACTCTGTTGACGGAAGACGGTAAATCAGTCACCGAAACCATCCCAGCAGGGCCCGAGTTGCTGGTGGTCAGCGGAGATGCAGTGGAAGCGGGTAAACCCCTTACCACCAACCCCAATGTGGGAGGGTTTGGGCAAATTGACACAGAAATTGTGCTGCAAAACCCTAATCGAATTAAGGGTTTGATCGCCTTCGTTGCCGCCGTTATGATCACCCAGATTATGCTGGTGCTGAAAAAGAAACAGGTGGAACGGGTGCAGGCGGCGGACATGAGCTTTTAAGTCAATTTCCCATAGTCTAACCCCTTGCCAGGGATGCCCCCGCATCCCTGGTTCTTTTAATCAACCCTTCCCTGGAGGCCAACTAGGGGACATAAATTTTCTGTAATCTTCCCTGGGGAGGGGTGAGACCCCAGATCCTAACTTCGAGGGCAGCCAGTACAATCATAGCCATCAGCATGACTGATAAGTTTCCTTAATTTCCCTCTCTCTGGATAGGCCACTGCGGTGGCCTTTTTTTTGCCCTACCCTTGGCATCGACGGACTACACCCAACTACCCGTTATCCCCTCGGCAAGTCCTAGGAAACCGGAGAACCTCCGGCTAGGGTAGCCACTTGACGAAGTCGGCAGGGGAGTTCTAGGCTAAGCCCGTAGACCATACCCCTGGCCCCATGGCATCTCCAACTGCAATTTTGCTCGTGTCTTGCCCCGACCAAAAGGGGTTAGTGGCTAAACTGGCCAACTTTATCTATGCCAATGGCGGCAATATTCTCCACGCCGATCAGCACCGAGATCCGGAGGCAGGGCTATTTCTATCCCGCATTGAGTGGGAGTTGGAGGGTTTTAACCTACCCAAGGAGATCATCGGTCCGGCTTTCCAGGCCATTGCCCAGCCCCTAGGGGCTGACTGGCAACTGCACTTTTCCCAGGCGATGCCTCGCCTATCGATCTGGGTCAGCCACCAAGACCACTGCCTGCTGGACTTGCTCTGGCGTCATCGGGCTGGGGAGCTGCAGGCGGACATCCCCTTAGTAATCAGCAATCATAGCCACCTGGGGCCGATTACCGAACAGTTTGGCATTGATTTTCACCACTTGCCAGTCACGAAGGAGAATAAGTCCCTCCAGGAAGCCCAGCAGTTGCAGCTATTGCGGGACTACCGCATTGATCTGGTGGTGCTGGCCAAGTACATGCAGGTACTCTCCCCCCAATTTCTGCAGGAATTTAGCCCGGTGATTAATATCCATCACTCCTTCCTACCCGCCTTTATAGGAGCTAACCCTTACCAACGGGCCTACCAGCGGGGGGTGAAAATCATTGGTGCCACCGCCCACTACGTCACCTCCGATCTAGACGAGGGCCCAATTATTGAACAGGATGTGGTGCGGATTAGTCACCGTGATGATGTTCAGGAACTGATCCGCAAGGGCAAGGATGTGGAGCGAATTGTACTGGCCCGCGCCGTCCGGTTACACGTGCAAAACCGGGCCCTGGTCTACGGTAACCGCACGGTGGTATTCGCCTAAGGGGTGATGGGATGGTCCGACCGACGGACCGCCTCCAGTAGGTCGTAGTGGATGTCAGGGTTGGCGGCAATCAGCAAACCCGGACGCTGGTAGTCCTGACAACAGTGTAGGGGCGGCGGCGGTGTCCCATCCAGGGTGGTGACAACATACCCCATTTCCGCCGCCATAAAGGCCAGGGCGGCGCCGTCGATAAACTGGCTACGGGCCAGGACGGCCCCCGCTAAGTCCCCGCTGAGCAGACCGTTGAAATTAGGAATTTGGGTGGTTTTAGAGTAGTCCGCCTTGGTGTGGAAGACTCGATATCGGTCCTTGAGATAGGGCACCAGGGCCCCCATTTGCCACCCCAAACAAAGGGCTGGGGTGGGGTTATCGATGGCGATGGCCTGACATTCCGACAGGTCCTGGTGCAGTTGTCCCCGAAAGGCCCCCTGGCCCCGCAACGCGTAATAATAGAGGTTTTGCCCGGGGGTGACGGCGATCGCCGCCTCGTAGTCATCGGTATTGAGAATACTGAGGATAATCTGATAGTTTGAGTGGCCATCCAGATAAAACTGGGTGCCATCAATGGGATCGAGGGCCACCAGATAGTCCCCTATATCGCCTAGATCGATGGCTCGAAAGTATTTAGTATTGTAGGTCTGCTCGTGTTCTTCACCAAAGAAGCGCACCTGGGGAAACAAGCCCAGTAACACTACCTCCATCATGGTTTGAATGGAGAGATCAGCATCGCTCAAGGCGGAGGCGAAAAAGTTGTCTCCCTTGCCGTCTTTGCCGGGTTGGGCCTTGATCTTGGCCTGGATTTGCTGGGCATAGGCACCAGCTGTACGCAAATAGGGCAGTAGGGTTTCTAAAATTTGTTGCGGGCTGGGCGGGTTAGCCATAGCCAAAAAACCTTTTGGAGAATATTCTTTAAGTGTAAGCATATTCTGCTTGCAGCGATGGCCTACCCCAGGAGTTGTAATCGTTGTAGGACTGAGGTCACCATGGTTAGTCAGCATTCCCGGTCCATGCCCCCCTCCTTGGGCCTAGACTCAACCCTACCGGAAACCAATGACTATTTCACCCCGCCCCTTGTCAGCCCTCCCGCTGTCCGTCCCCAGGGTTCCTGGCGCTGGCTGTGGGTTGCCATCCTAGGCTGCACCGGGGCAGGGGGTACTGCCCTGGCGGCATTCCTCTGGTTGGTCAATCTGCCACCCACCACTAACTGTGAAAACCCGGCTACGGTGACCAGTGATCGGGCCCAACTTTATTGTGCCCAAACAGCGGCAGACTCTGGCGACCTGGAGGATATTCTCACCAGTCTCGACCTGGTGGGTAGGTGGCCCAGTTCCCATCCTTTGTACTACGAGGTTCAACCCTTAGTGGAGAAGTGGTCCTGGGTGGCCCTTAAGGCAGCTGAGGGAGAACTGAGTGATAACCAGCTGCAGGCGGCCCAGCTCCTGATTGCTCGCATCCCTAGCAGCAGCCCAGTTTACCCCCAGGGCCAGGAGGCTCTGGCCGGGTGGCAAGCGGAGTGGGACCAGGGCAGGGGACTGGTGGCCAAGGCAGAGAAGGCTCTGCAGCGCCAGGACTGGGCTACGGCTACGGCCCAACTCCAGGCCCTGGAGAAGCTAGAGAATGACCATTGGCGGGTTAAACAGGTCACCCTGCTATCCCGCCGTATGCAAGCAGAACGGCGAGCCGTAGCCCTTTTAAACCAGGCAGTGGCCCTGGCAGCTCCCGGGGGCAGCGAGGGCCTGGGGCGAGCGCTGCAGACGGCCACCCAGATTAGCCCCGATACCTTCACCTACCAGGCCGCCCAGGTTTATCTCGATCGCTGGAGCGATTTACTGTTGAAGCTGGGGCTAGATCGATGGTATGCTTCCTCCCTGGAAGAAGCCCTGACCCTGGGGCGCGAGGCGGCCCTGAACCCAAATCGGGCCCAGGTAGCCCAGGAATTGCTCTGGTTGAGCCGGTCCCGACAGTTGGCCCAGGCCAGCCTACAGGGGTGGCGGACCACACCCGACCAACTGATCACCCTTTACCAGGCGATGTTGATGGCTAACCGCATTAGCGGTGATAGTCCCTACTATGGCCAGGCCCAGTCCAGCCTCAAGACCTGGCGGCAGCATCTGGAGGGAATGGTGACCCTGCAGGGGGCTGAGGTACCTGGCCGTCTGGTCCATCTGGATACCCTGAAGCTGGCCATGGCCCAGGCCCAACAAATACCCCCAGGTCACCCCCAGCGGGTGCGGGCCCAAACCTTGATCGCCCACTGGCAACTGACCAGCGAACGCTTAGAGGATCGACCCTATTTAGTTGAGGCCCATCGCTTAGCCAAGGACAAAACCATTGCCGGTTTGCGGGCGGCCATTGACGCGGCGGAGAGCATTGCCCTAGACCGAGCCCTTCGGTCTGAGGCTCAGAGCTGGATTTATGTTTGGCGCGTCCAAATTGAGGAAATCGAAGACCGGCCCATCCTCAACCAAGCCCGACACTTGGCACATCAGGGTCATCTCTTTCAGGCCATCGCTGAGGCCTTAAATGTGAAGCCAGGACGAGCTCTCTACGATGAAGCTCAAGGGGCGATCGCCGGTTGGCAATGGCAAATTAAACAACAGGAACTAGCCCGACAACGGGCCCTGATCCCCAAACCTCCGGTGATTCCAACTCTACCGGAAACGGACCCATCTACGGATAACGCCCCTGTCGAAGGTAAGACCCCTGGGGCTCCAGCCGTCCCCGATCCGATCTCCGTGCCAACCTCTGACATGACGCCGCCTGGGGCCCTGCCCAGGATCCTTGAGTTATCACCACCGCCTAGTACGCAAACACCAATCCCCCAGGAGACGCCCTCCACAGAACCCAGTTCCTTGCCCCCCGCCGCGATTCCACCGACGGTTGGTCCCCTAACTCCGGAGCCAGCCCCTACTTCTCTAGCTCCAGCACCAGGAACATCCCCAGAACCTACCCCGCCTCCCCCTGCCCCTGGTGTGTCTAGTACTCCTCAACCAGAAACCAACCTGAGCTGGTCGGGTAGTCGGAATAGCTATAGCCTTAGCCCTAGGGCTTAGCAGCCAGTACCACTGGAAACGCAGCTGAACACAGATCAAACCCCATGCTGGTCTGGTTATGCCCGCCCCTCAGGATCGGGAATCACCCTCGTATACCCGTGTACAATAGAGAGCCATGGCTCTGAATTGATTTCCCCCATATGACCCTACTGCAAGACCTGTCCACAGGCCCAGATACCCTGGCAGGCCGTACCATTGGCCGTAGGTGGCAATCCCTGGTGCTCATGCTGATCGCGGTATTAGTGACGGGGGCCTTTGGGTTACGTTTATTTCAGCTACAGATCGTGAACGGCGATCGCAATCGCCAGCTAGCCGATAGTAACCGTATTCGTCTGATTGCCAAACGTCCGGGACGGGGCACCATTACCGATCGCCATGGCAAGGTACTGGCCAGTAGCCGCCTGTCCCAAACCGTTTCCATCTGGCCGATTGCCCTACCGAAGGAGAAATGGCCAGCAGTAGCCAACCGACTGGCTAAAATCCTCAAGATCCCCCC
The DNA here is from genome assembly GCA_040374235.1 of Leptolyngbya sp. Taxonomy (GTDB): domain Bacteria; phylum Cyanobacteriota; class Cyanobacteriia; order Phormidesmidales; family Phormidesmidaceae; genus Nodosilinea. The sequence continues at coordinate 18,006 of JBEIUS010000002.1, forward strand.
CCAGGAGATTCAAAATCGACTGGAAAAGGCTGGCTACCAATCCATTGAGTCGGTGGTTATCGCCAGTGGCATTACCCCAGGCCAGACAACGGCCCTAGCCGAGTATAGTCAAGAGCTGCCGGGAGTTCGCCTGGAGGCGGAGGCCGTACGCAACTATCCCAACGGCGATCTGGCCGCCCACCTGCTGGGCTACACCGGTGAACTGACCGATCAACAACTCAAGGAGCGGCGGGACCAGGGCTACCGGCTGGGGGATATAGTTGGCCAGATGGGGGCTGAAGCGGTATTTGAATCCATCCTCAAGGGTAGTTGGGGTGGTCAACAAGTGGAGGTAGACAGCACCGGCCGGGTGGTTCGTATCCTAGGGAATAAGCCAGCCATCTCTGGGCAAGATATTCAGCTGACCGTGGACCTAGAGTTACAAAGGGCGGCTGAGGCAGCCTTGGGCAAACGGAAGGGGGCGATCGTGGCTATGGATCCCCGTAATGGAGCGATTCTAGCCATGGTCAGCCGGCCCACCTACGACCCTAATATTTTCACCACCGGCATTACCCAGGAACAATGGCGACAACTCCAAGGGACAGATCATCCCTTCCTCAACCGGGCCCTGCAGGCCTTTCCCCCGGCCAGTACCTTTAAGATTGTTACCACTGCAGCGGCCCTAGAATCCGGTAAGTATAGCCCAGATGCTGTGTTGCCCACCTATCCCTACGTTCAGGTGGGGGGAATTCAATTTTGGGACTGGAACCGAGCCGGTTTTGGTCCCCTAGGATTTACCGGAGCCATGGCCTGGAGCTGCGACACCTTCTTTTATCAGGTGGCTATGCGCCTGGGGGGGCCTATCCTAATTGAAATGACCCGTCGCTTTGGCTTTGGTCGTAAAACTGGCTTTGAGCTCGGTGCTGAAGAAAGCGCTGGCCTAGTGCCCGACAATAACTGGAAGCAAGAAAACCTGGATATGGATTGGGTGATTGGTGACTCCATTAACATGTCCATTGGCCAGGGCTTTCTCCAGGCTACCCCTCTGCAGGTGGCGATCATGTTCGCGGTGGTAGCAAATGGTGGCTATCGAGTTACGCCTCACCTGCGTAAGGATAACGAAACGACCCGTGATTGGCGAGAGTCCTTGAATTTAAGTGAGTCTACCATGGACATTTTGAAACGGGGGTTACGCCAGGTAATTACCTCTGGTACAGCCTCTTCTCTAAATGTCTCCTATTTGCCAGCCTTTGCCGGTAAAACCGGCACCGCTGAAGCTCCCCCTGGCCTTTCCCACGCCTGGTTTGGCGCCTATGCTCCCCTAGACAAGCCAGAGGTAGTGATCGTCGCCTTTGCAGAGCACTCCGGTGGAGGGGGCGGGAAGGTGGCAGCGCCCATGGTCTTGAAGGTATTGGAGGCTTACTTCGGCCATGGCCAAGCACAACGTAAGAAGGATGCCAAGCCCCTCTCACCGGCAGGGTAATTCCAGGCTAGAGGGGTAACCACCGCCGTGCCAGACCGCCAGGGTAATAATCCGGTGGTCTATGGTTTCCGTAGTGCCTGGGGGCTGGCCCGTGCCACTATTGACGGGATAGGCTGGGAAGCAGGCCGCCGCCAGACTCAGGCGCAGGCTATGACCCTTGGGAATCAGGAAACTGGTGGGTTGCAGGTCTAGGGTGAGCAGGGTGGGCTCCCCTAGGGCTACTCTGTCTACGGTTCTGTATGCCTGGGTAAGGTTGATTACCCGACCATCGGAGTAGACCTCAGCCAAGATAGCGCTCAGATCGAAACTACTGGCATCAGCCTGGCAATACAGACTGAGGCGGGCTGATCCGACCACTCGCAGGGGGGTGACCAGGGGAAAAGTGGTGTAGGTCAGTATATCACTGCGGCCGTCCAGGGCCGATCTCTCAAAGTAGCCCGCTGGCATGGCGCTATGTCCCCCCAGGGAGGGCACCGGCCGCCAGGGATCATGAACCCAAGTGTCCTCTCCCTGACGGTCAGGGAGAGTGAAGATCAACTGACCATCCTGGAGGTGGATGGCGGCTAATCCTGTGCTAGTCAGGTAGAGGAATTCAGGGGTGGTCGATGGCCAGTGGTTAAAGTCCTGCCAGTGGTTACTACCCATCTCAAACAGGTGCACTGACGGCGCCGTCGTTAGGTCCGTGGCTCGTCCCTTTAGAAAGTGGTCGAACCACTGCAGCTGTAAATGGTCCACTGGACTATCCGCCCCTGGCCCAAAGTCCAGCAGGCCCACCCGACGACTCCAGGGCAGGTGGCCCCAGGGGCCAATCCAGAGGTGTTGGAACTGAGAACCTTGCCGTTGCATCTGGTGATAGAGGCGAAGATCACCCCGCAGGTAGGGATCGGCCCAGCCGCCGATGTGCAGCATGGGTAAATCCACCTGACTGAGATCGGGGCGCAGGCTCTCCCAGTAGGCGTCATCCTGAGGGTGGCGGAGCCAATCGTGAAAGAAGCTCTCAGGGGCAAGTTCCTGCAGCAGGTCGGGGCAGGCGGGGATCGGGCCATCCAAGGGAAGGTGGTGGGCGGCCTGGTACAACCGTTGATAGGTGAAGCGATCCTGGCGTCGTCGAGCGGTTTCCGCCGCCAACTGGAGCGCCCAGGCCAGACCCAGTTGCAATAACAAAGCCCCGTTTTCGTAGGCCCAGTCGTGGTAAAGGTCATAGCCCACCATGGCGGGGATAAGGGTTTTCAGGGGCGGCGGCCCGTGGCTGGCGGCATAGAGCTGGGTCATGCCCTGGTAGGAAAACCCGTACATCCCCACCCGGCCGTTACTGCCCGGCAAACTGGCCGCCCATAGAACCGTGGCATAGCCGTCCCCAGCTTCGTGTCTGAAGAGATCGAACTCTCCGGTGGAGGTGCCTCGCCCCCGCACGTCTTGAATTACCACGATGTAGCCGTGGCTAGCGTACCAGCGGGGGTGGGCGTAGACCACCGTAGAGGCGATCTCCCGACCGTAGGGCTGACGCATCAGCAGCACTGGAAATGGCCCCTTACCCTGGGGATAATAGATATCAGCCTCCAGAATAACTGGCTCACCAGCATTAATGGAGTCAGGCGGTAGGGTAAGACACCTCAACTGGGGAGGATCCACGCCAAAGGGCCCCATGGCAATAGCTCCCTAAACTTCCGTGGAGGCTAAACCGTGGTCTCGCCGACCCAGCACCGCCAGATCCTCCTCATCCAAAGCAACCGGAGTTCCACTACGAATCAGCTCAGCAAAGTCTTCGTTCGGTACCATAATGCAAAGGGTATAAAGACGGGTGGAGCCAGTATTTTCAATGACATGGATACCGCTGGGAGGCACTAAAATACTATCACCCGCTTGGATCGGTACAACCTTACCATCGCAGTGGGCAATACCCTGGCCCTTGAGGACGAAGAACATTTCCACGGCAATCTGGTGACGATTGGGCGGAGTTTTACCCCCCACGTCGAAAATTTCCACGCAGTAGGTCAGGGATATGTTGGCAATCACCGGATCAAAAACCAGGGCCAGTCGATTGGTGTCCTTAGGGCTGATTCGATAGGCCTGGTAATCTCGGGGGGATTTGTAAACCGGTAACACGCAGCGGTTAGGCAGGGAACAACGGGAGGGATCCATAGGTGACGGTAGGTTATCGGCAGAGGGCTAGGCTTACGGTAGACCGATAATGGCACCACGGTTGAGGTTCTATGTTTTTCCTTTAGTTTTCTGCAGGGGGCAGCGCTGAGCTATGACGGATATTCTAGTTATTGAGGACGATGGCTCCACCCACCAGCCCCTGGTGGAGGCGCTGGTGGCCCAGGGCTACACCGTGGCCACCGCCGATAGCGGCAAGGAAGGACTAGCCCTGGCGGAAACTCTGGGGCCTGGGGTAATTATTTGTGATTTAAATATCCCGGGGGAGATCGACGGTCTTACCCTTTGCCATCGCCTAAAACAGGACCCCCGACTGGACATGACCGTCTTGATTTTACTCACCGATCGCTACAGCGCTGGTGATCGGATCAAGGGGTTAGAGGCGGGCGCTGACGACCTGCTCTCGAAACCGGTTGACATTGAAGAACTCAACGCCAGAGTCCGGGCGGGGCTACGGCTTTACCAGGTGACCCAGGATCTGCGTCAACAAAAATCACGGCTGGAGGCAGAGCTAGCAGAGGCAGAGGGTTACGTTCGCTCCCTCCTCCCTCCAGACCAGGGGGGCAGAGTCCCGATCCAGTCCAGGTTTTTACCCTCGCAACAACTGGGGGGGGACTGCTACGACTACTACTGGCTAGATCCGGATTATTTAGTGATTTACCTATTGGATGTTTCCGGCCATGGTTTGGGGTCCGCCCTACTATCCACATCGGTTTTGAATGTATTGCGTTCCCAGTCCTTACCGGATGTCAGCTTTTATCGCCCTGAAAAGGTGCTGCGGGGCCTGAACGAAACCTTTCAAATGGGGGATCAACACCAAAAGTACTTCACCATCTGGTACGGTGTGCTCAACTGCGCCAACCGTCAACTGCTCTACGCCAGCGCGGGACATCCGCCAGCCCTGCTAGTCTCCCTTGATGGGCAGCAAGGGCTCCATACCCAGCGGCTGTATACCCCTGGAGTCCCGGTAGGTATGTTTCCGGATAGCGAGTATACCTGGAACCAGTGCCAAGTTCCTCCCCAAAGTCGACTTTACCTATTCAGTGACGGTGTCTACGAAATCTGGAAATCTAAACAGGACTATTTTGGCCTGGAAGCCTTTGTGGACCTGATTATCTCTACCCCGGGAGAGGCAGGGATTGACCCAATTCTAGATACGGTCAAGGCACACCACAGCAGCCAGGTCGCCCCCGATGATATGTCCTTAGTGATGGTAGGGATTCCCTAGGAAGAGGTAAGAAGAGCGTCTGAAAAAGCCTCTTCGTCTTCGTAGACTTCAAACACCTTGTCCATGCTGGTCAGGTCAAATAGCATCTTCACCTGATCGTTGATGGAACAAAGACAAAGTTTTCGGTTCAGGCTCCTCACCTGTTTTAAAACCACCACCAGGGTACCTAGCCCAGAGCTGTCGACGAAGGTAACATCCTTTAGATTAATCAGAATCACATCGACGTCCTCCGCCAGTAATTGATTGATCGTTTGGCGAAAGTAGTCGGCCTTGGTACTGTCTAGAATCCCAGTAGGGCAGACTGTTTTAACACTTAGACTCATGATTCAGGGCAGAATGATGTAGGGCAGAACTTTGCTTGAGCAACAACACCGGAATCACCGCTCTCGGGATTTGCCTTCGATGATAGCGAATCCCTCCTAGTTGGGCATCGGTGATCCCTGATCAGGTCGCCGTCATGGGGTAGACTGGGATGACCTTAACTGCGGTAAACCGTAGTTGCTTCCGCCTATAGGTTTATGGTTTCTCAAGTTTGCTGGCAACAGCTGATTCCCTGCCCGACGGGGGCGTTACAAATTAGCCCGGGGGTCGATCACAGCCCTGGTCAACAGGGGCTCGGCTCGGTTAGCCCCCACCTCTCCCTGGCCATTCCCACCTATAACGAGGCTGACAATATCGCAGCCTTACTGCAGCGGTTAATCACTCTGTTAGATCAATTACAGCCCCAGTCCTACGAGCTAATCGTGGTGGATGACGATAGCCCCGACCGCACCTGGCAAATCGCCCTGAAATTAGGTTCGATCTACCCCCAGGTGCAGGTAATCCGGCGGCGGCGGGAACGGGGGCTTTCCTCGGCGGTGATTCGGGCCTGGCAGGTGGCCCAGGGTGAGATTCTGGGGGTAATCGACGCCGATCTACAGCATCCCCCTGAGGTGATCGGAGACCTGATCGAGGCCATGGCAACGGGGGCCGACCTGGCCGTGGCTAGCCGCCATGTCAGCGGGGGCGGTGTCAGCCGTTGGAATTTGGGCCGCCGATTCCTATCCCGGGGGGCTCAGACCCTGGGTTTGTTGTTACTCCCGGCAGTGGTGGGACGGGTCAGTGACCCCATGAGTGGCTATTTTATGGTACGTCGCGGGGCGATCGCAGGTCCGTCCCTCAACCCCAAGGGTTACAAAATCCTGCTGGAGGTACTGGGGCGGGGCCAAATTGCCATAATCCAGGAGGTAGGCTACGTTTTTCAAGAGCGGCAGCAGGGCAGCAGCAAGGTAAACTGGCGTCAGTATCTAGACTACCTGCATCACTTGCTACGACTACGGGTGGGGAGGCGACTTTCCCAGGTGCCGGCCCGTTTCCCCCTGCAGCGCTTTCTGCGGTTTGGCCTGGTGGGGCTGAGCGGAGTGGTAGTGGATATGGCTGTTCTCTATCTCCTCCACACCCATCTGGGGTTACCCCTCACCCGCAGCAAACTGGTGGCGGCAGAACTAGCGATTATCAATAATTTTTTCTGGAATGACGCCTGGACCTTTGCTGACATCAGTCTGCGCCAGCGGGGCTGGCCAGCCCGTTGCAAGCGGGGCTTAAAGTTTAATCTGATTTGCCTGGTGGGTCTGGGGCTCAACGTCCTGACCTTAAATATTTTCTATAACCTGGTGTTTGGCCAGCGTTGGCCCTACCTGGCTAACCTGTTGGCCATCGCCCTGGTCACCCTGTGGAACTTCTGGCTCAATCTAAAACTCAGCTGGCGAGTCACCGAGGTCTCCTCGGATTAGGCTGTCTAGCCCCATCAGGAAGTCAAAACCTATCTATCGCCGTGGACCAGGATAGCGTCGCTCTGGCTTTCTAAACAGGCTGGGAAAACCTGAGGGAGTTTGCCGCAGTTGTCGACTGAACTGGCGAATGGGGGTCGGCAATTCCAGGTTGGTGGGTTCTCCGCCGGGGGTCATCCACCAGGCTCGCAGGACACCTGCAGACAGCCCGGAGATCGCCCCAAAGCCGATACTGGGGAAAATGTCGTAGCCCAGGGCCAGGAAGATCAGCAAAAACAACAGCCAGAACTTCAGGGCAGGGGGAACAATCTGGTCGAGCACGGCGGTAGGCTAAAACAACGGTGTGGATAGGGGGACTGAAGCCCTTTTCTAGCTCCCCACTATAGCGGCGATTTGACTGGGCAGATCTTGGGTGGTGTCGATCTCGGTGACCCAATCCGCCTCTGTGGGGGTAAAGGGCTCCATCCACTGCTGTTCCAGCACTGCCACCGTGGCATCGGCAATATCTCCCTGGCGATCGCTGACCCGTTGGCGAAGCACTGCCTCCGGAGCGGTGCAGTGGAGAATCTGCACGCCCACCCCCGCCTGCTGGGCGGCATCCAGGACCGCCTGACGCAGGTTCTGGCGATCGTACTTCCCATCCAGAATGACGGTAAACCCTGCCTGGGCCAACAAAAGGCCCAAACTGAGGAGGCGATCGTAGGTTTTTTGGGTCATCTCCGCCGTGTAGAGGTGATCCTCACCGCGCTGGTCCAAGAGGACGCCAGCCAGGTGTTTACGCACAGCATCGGACCGCAGATGGAGGGCACCAGTTTGCCGAGCGAGTTCTCGAGCAGTGGTGGACTTACCAGCCCCCGACAACCCCGCCATCAAAAATAGCCGACCGGTCTGGGGTTGCACCACTGACCAGGCCAACCGATAGTAGGCGGCGGCGGTTTGGCTGGCCCCCTCCTTAGTGGCCTGGTCCACACTGGCATCATTGAGCAGGAAGGAGGTCACCTTGGCCCGAACGTAGGCCTGACGGCTGATATACAGCGATAGGAGTTGCAGACCTTCCCAGTCGCCGGTGCGTTCGATGTAGTGATTAAGAAAGGTGGTGGCCAGGGCGGAGCAATCCCGGGCTAACAGGTCCATCACCACAAAGCCAACGTCGTACATGACATCGACGTAGCGGAAGGGCTCATTAAACTCAATGCAGTCAAATAAATAAAGCTGGTCCTGCCAGTAGCAAAGGTTGTTGAGGTGCAGGTCGCCGTGACAAGCCCGGATTTTGTCCTGATCCACCCGCTGCTGAAATAGGGCTTCCTGCTGGGCAAAGAACTGATCCGTATAGGCTTTAGTTTGATCGAACTGGGCCTGGGTTTGGGGTCCACCAATGAACCCCAGGGTTTGCTCATAGTTTTCGTCAAAGGCCTGACGAATTTGACTAACCGCCCCAAAGCTACGGATGTGATCGTTGGTTTCCGCCTGCTGGTGAAAGTCCGCCACCACCTCCGCCAGTTGGCGAATCAGGCCCTCGCTCAGCTGACCGCGATCGTAGAGGGCACTGAGCAGAGTGTCCTGGGGAAACTGCACCATTTTGACGGCGTACTCGACTGGCGCGTCGTCCCCCAGGTGATAGCTATCGCCCCTCTGACTAATGGCCACCACCTCCAAATAGAGGGGAGCGGCGGTGCGACGGTTGAGGCGGAGTTCCTCAGCGCAGAAATGCTGACGTTTAGCCAGGGTGGAATAGTCTAGAAAGCCAAAGTTAACCGGCTTTTTCACCTTATAGACGTAGTCCCCGGTGAGCAAAACGTAGGAAACATGGGTTTGCATCAAGCGGACTGGCTCCACCACCGGATGAGGGTAAAAGCCGGGCTCAGCCATTTGTTGAATTAAGGGGGGAAGGGAGGAATCGCCCATAATTTTTACCTGAATAGTTAATTTATAGATAGCTGTAGCTAGATGTAACACAGCAGAAGCAAGTTAGGCTGCCTGGCCAGGCTTGAATAGGACCGATTAATTGGGTCCTCAGCATTTTGGCTAAAGCGATACCAAAGCTCAGGGAACTAAGCCCAGAAAACCGGGCCCTAGCCTGAACCATCCACGACTCAATTTTCCCACAATTTAGAAGCCTCTGGTTGGGGAAGCTAGGCAAAGGCAGGGGTTGGCCCTGGGGCACGGAACCTGCTACACCGATCCACCCTATCCTAGGCCCTCTAGTAGGTCCTGGCGCAGGTTTACCGACTTCTCCTGGCACCTGGGTTCGCCTGAGTTCTGACTCCTGCCCCCCTCCCAAAGGACCGCCGAATTGCCCCCACCTAGTACTAGTCAAAGGGATATTTCACCAGGAGTCCGGGAGATGATTGAATCGGCACCACATCCAACTGGTCTAACTGGGCACAGTAGGCGAGATCGGCCTGATTGTGGAGGCGCAGCAACCGCTGTCCATGGCTGGCATGGTGCAGCAGATCCAGCAGGCGGTCCTGCCACTGCTGGTAAAGGCTGACGGCGGCGATCGCCGCATCATTGCCGGTCACCTCCAGCAGGGTTTGGCCCGTGGCGGCCATCACTCCCTGGATAATCGCCCCGGCACAAACCGTATCTTCTAGGGAGTAGGTGCCTTCCCAGCCGGAGCCCACTAACCAAACCGTCTCGGGCTGGCGCTCCAGCAGAAAGTCTACCACCGCCTGGCGAGTGGTCAATGCGGCGGTAATCACCACCTCAGCCTGTTCAATACGTTTCAGACAGCGAGTGCCATTGGTGGTGGACATAAACAACCGTTTGCCAGCGGAGTGGTCCCGATCATGGTCGAGGGGAGAGTTACCCAGATCACACCCCTCCACCTTGGCGCCCCCCCGCTCCCCCGCCCGCAGTCGGAGATCGCTGGGCCAGGTGGCACTGACCGCCATCAGCTCCTCCAGGTCGCTAAACACCTGAATAGCTTCCGCACCAGCCTCCAGGGCAGCGGCCATGGTGGAGGTCGCCCGCAGCACATCAATAGCAATGGCGCAGTCAGGGTTGCTAGGGTTGGGGACTTCTTCGGGAATATGGTAGAAAAATAGCTTCACAGTCGGGGTCTCAAGCTCAGGTTTAGGGTAGGTGGGGAGTCACACTGCGGGACATCGTCAGCCAGGGGAAGGGCCAGATCCACCAGGAAATCCACCCCATTCAGGGGGATGCGGTGATCCGTGGCTATCCCCTTCGACTCCCCAGGGCGAGATCGTTAGTTAGGGATTGCAATTCTCAATTTTAGGCTGGTAGTCGCCCGGTTTTGAGTTTTTTTATAGGAAGCATAAAAAAAAGAGCGTCCATTGACGCTCTTGGCACGGAGGCAATGGCCTAAGACAAAACTAGGGCAACCATTCCAGCACTGCTTCGTCTTTGGTATTGGTATGGCGAGAGGGGGTGGCCCGATCAAAGGTCATGTGGATGGAACGGGTCTGCTCGCCGTCCGCCGCCACCGCCATGATCGGGTAGTCAATATTGCCGTCCTGGAAGGACATCTGGAAGCGGAAGGTACCATCGGGATTGAGCTTGATGGGCTTACCCCCAATCGTCACCGTGGCATCGGGCTCGGTGGCGCCGTAGACGATCAGCTCCGCATCGGCGATCAACCAGAACTTACGGGGACGGATGGGGGGAGCAGAAGCCGAGAAGCCCACCCCAGACATGGTCAAGCCCGACATATTCGGCACCATGCCAGGGATAGCTCCGGGCACAGCCCAAAGCCCAGCACCGGAGGGAAAGACGTAGGAGCTGACCACCCGCTCAGGGGCCATGGAACCAGCCACATGCTGCATGGAGCCAAACAGGGACCCAGCCACCCGCTGGGCCTCCGCCGACTCGGTCAGGGCAAAGATGTTGTCGTAGATGGGACTGCCGTTGTCGACAAACTTCTGACTGGGGTGCTTCAGGGTCATAAGAGTTTTGCCCCGCAGGTCGGACTGCCAATCTACGGTGATGAAGTGATCCTCAATCCAATCGGAGGGATAGACTGGGGGAATGTGTACCGGGAGGGAGCGGGCCAGAGCCAGCCAGCGCCCATCATTGCAAAGATAGCCAATTTCCGCCACGTAGTCGCGATCGCTGACGGGTATAGGTAGATACCAATCCCGAGCCATTTCATCACACTCGTACTGCTGCAAACTGTGGGGCGCCTGATAGTTGACGTCGATGTCGGTAACATCGTAGAACCGCAGGGCCAGACGAGCGCCCCCCTGGCGCCGCAGGTCCTCCTTATGCTCCATGGGAATATCCCAATAGGCGTAGGCCCACTGGGGATCCCGGGGCATCAGCACAATCCGACTTTCGCCATAGCCACCGGGCAAATCCGCCAGGCCCTCATCAACGGAGGTCAGGGCCTCCAGGGGAGGAATGTTAGGCGCCATGTACTTGGAGGCCTCCACCTGGGTCTGGGCTACCATGGGCGAAGTAGGGACAGAAGGGGCAGGAACCTCCCCCCGCTGGGCATCAAGGGTGCGAATGGCGTCGATCAGCTCATTCTTGCGCATGCGGCTGTAGCGCGACACCTCATAATCACTAGCGACCTTGCGGAGCTGCCGTAGGGTCAAATCATCTAGGGGGGAATGCTGCTGTGACATAGGCCAATTCTCTCTTCAGGATAGGGCAGGGTGGAAGACCGATCAAAACTGACTGGGTACCACAGGGGATTGGAAACCAGCTGACCCAGAAAGTTAAACCTGGGGATCAAGATTCCGCTAAGCGATCCCCACCGGGCCGGGGATCAAGCTTGCAAGCATACTATGACGAAAGAAGAGCCGGGATCAAGCCCTCAAAAAGCCTTTTCCTGAGGCCGTTGCGAGTTCTCAGGGGCTATGGGGATCAATATGTCAGGATATCTTGATATATTGATCCCCATAAGTATAACTACGTCATAAAAACAAAACATATTGTGGGATCGGTGGGCCGGTCCTCCAGGGGGAAGCCCAGGGGTAATCTACTCTGCTACAGTCAAAGGAATGTAGGAAAAACTGTAATTTGCCCCGTTGCTATCCCCCATGGTTGCTCCTGACCCTGACCCTGGCCAAACCCCTACCCCCGCTGCTGGGGGTAGGGGTTTGGTGAGTCGTATCCTACCCCCGGCGATTCGGATTTGGCTCCATTCCCAGCTGGATCATTTAGAGAATTTGGACTTCCGGATTGAGGGCCGCGATCGCCAGATCCTCTCTGGCTACCTACCCCAGGTCAACCTTTCCGCCTCTCAGGCGGTCTATCAAGGGCTGCAGGTCAGTCGGGCGGAGGTGAGGGCGGAGGAAATTCACCTCAACCTGGGTCAGGTGATCCGGGGTAAGGCCCTGCGGCTCTTGCAACCCTTCCCGGTGAGGGGGCTGGTGTACCTGACTCGGGAGGATCTACGAGCCTCCCTCCAGGCTCCCCTGCTGACCCAGGGGTTGGGGGAGGTGCTAGGGCGATTGGGGCAAACCCTACCCCCCGCCTCAGCACTGAGGGATCTAACCCTGGGGGAGGGGTGGCTGGGGGTAACCTGGGGTGATCTGGAGGCACCGGGCCAGCAGCTCAGCTTACGGACCGGGCTGGGTATGCGGGAGCAGCGCTGGCTTTCCCTAGATCAGCCCACGGTGACCACCGGCCAACCGGGCCAGTGGTCACCCCCCCAGGTGCTAGGAGACCTCACCCTGGATCTGGGCCCGGCCACGGAGATCGATCACTTCTCCGTTACTCCCGATCACATTGAAATTAGCGGAGTGGTCAGGGTCATACCGGCGGATGCATAGTCCCTGGTTAATCCCTGCAAAAACCGACTCCTTGGGGCCGAACCTGCCCACCCGATAGATCAAAGGGACTCTGATGCCGTGAATGCTCAATTTGGTAGAGATTTTTGAGAGACTGTTCTGATTTTTGTGTAAACCGGAGTACTCAGGCGTAGATCCGAAACGTGATCGCAGTAATTGACGGGGCCCCCGAAAGAACCGCAAACTGACCACCGGAGCCCAGCCCTGGTGCCGCCCCATTGGCATTGTAAAATAGCCCCCCCTTAGAGCTATCGTAGACGATCAAGGCCACACTACTCGCCACCGCCCCAGGGGAGCTGACCTGGGCAAACTCAGAGGCCCGACTAAAGCCGTTCCCAACCTGACTCTGGAGCAGGGTAAAGGTGGTTTTATCGAGACCGATGGCATCGCTATTGGGGGTAAAGTCGAGGATGGTATCCAGGCCCAGGGTAGGGGCAGCAAAGACGGTATTGGTGTCAAATAGGAAAACATCGACCCCCGTCCCCCCTAGCAACAGGTCATCACCCTGGTCACCCACCAGCAGATCGTTGCCATCACCGCCAATTAAATGATCCTGACCTGCCCCGCCTCCTAGGACATCGTTACCCCCCAACCCATTGTTCAGGTCATCGCCATTATTACCAACCAGGGTGTCTGCCTGGGCGGTACCCTGGGTTGCCGTAGTCACCCCCATTCTAGCCAGGGTGACGGTGGCATCGGCGCTAGTGGTATTATCCCCAAGGAATAGAAAGTTAGGAGTTCGGTAGGGGTTATAGGGTAGGCCATTACCGACAAAGGCGCTATAGTCCTGCAGGCTACCCTGCAAAATCAACCGATTGTTGGCGGTGAGATAGTAGCTGCTGTTTACCACCAGGAGGTCGTAGCTGACCAGGGTCTTGGTGGAAAATGTCACACTCTCATTGGGGTTTTGGGTAAACAGGGTGCTGCTCGTCCCCCCCTGTTGAGCCCAAATGCGGTTGCTCCAAAAGCCCAGCTCGATACCCTGCAGGTCTTGACCAATCGCCGTCAGAGATAGCCCCGCCCGGTTATTGTTATTGTGGCTTTCACTGGTAAGGGCTAGCTGGAAACTCACCCGGTAACTATGGTCTCGAACCAGGCTAGGAAAAGCGCTATTAACTAACCTAGGCTGCAAGGGTTGGTGGTTAGAGTAGCCAGCCACCCCCCCGATAGTCTTCAGAGTTGAGGCCCCAGGGATTACCACTTGAAAGGCCCCACCAACCCAGCCGTAGGCCAGCCAGCCCTGCTTATCAGGGACGGTAGGAGTAGTACCGTCGTAAAGGCGAGTTAAGGTCATGGATTCGGGGTTTGCAAGCGAAGATACAGATGGATTAGGGACTAACTACGGAGTCTTCCGAGCAGATTTAAGTAAGGTACTGAATAAGTTATACCTTATCCAACCTGGGTTCGACAGATGAAAACCTACTGGAGACAGGGCTTTGAGTTCATCATCTGGGAGACCCAAGAAGGGCTTATCAGGATGGTAGGCATAGGTAATCAGGCCGGAGACTAAGTTAACCAGGAAGTTAAACGGACTGCGATGCCGAGAATGCTCGATTAGAATGAGATAAATTTATGCCAGGGTTTCCTAGGAGACTACCCTGTGTGCCCTTAGGAAGAAGACAGAGACCCTTCCGTAATTTACTGTCTCAGGTCAGCGACGATCCTTTAAGCGTCAGCGACTAAAGTGTATTCCGATGGGCCTCTAGAATGAAGTTTAATCCGTCCTTGCTCCATGGCTATCGACTACCTGAAACGGATCCTCACCACCCGGGTTTATGACATTGCCCAGGAAACTCCCCTGGAATTGGCGGTCAACCTTTCCGCTCGGTTACAAAACCGGCTGCTGCTGAAGCGGGAGGATATGCAGTCAGTGTTCTCCTTTAAGCTGCGGGGGGCCTACAATAAAATGGCCCAGCTTAATGGCGATCAACTGGCCCAGGGGGTAATTGCCTCCTCCGCCGGTAACCACGCCCAGGGGGTGGCCCTGGGGGCCAAACAGCTGGGTACCCGGGCGGTCATTGTTATGCCCACCACTACGCCGGCCCTGAAGGTGCAGGCTGTCAAGCGCCGGGGAGCAGAGGTGGTGCTCTACGGTGAAACCTACGACGATGCCTACGGCCATGCCTGTCAGTTGGCGGCGGAACAAGGGCTCACCTTTATCCATCCCTTTGATGATCCCGATGTTATTGCCGGCCAGGGCACCATCGCGATGGAGATTTTGCGCCAGCATCCCCAGCCCATCCACGCCATCTTTGTGGCCATTGGCGGGGGCGGCCTGATTTCGGGCATTGCCGCCTATGTTAAGCAACTGCGGCCGGAGATCAAAATCATCGGGGTAGAACCAGTGGATGCCGATGCCATGGCCCAGTCGCTGCGGCTAGGAAAGCGGGTACGGCTGCAACAGGTAGGGTTATTTGCCGATGGGGTGGCGGTGCGCCAGGTGGGGGAGGAAACTTTTCGCCTCTGTCAGCAATACCTGGATGACATTATTTTGGTGGGCACGGACGATACCTGCGCCGCCATCAAGGATGTGTTTGAGGACACTCGATCGATTCTAGAACCGGCGGGGGCGCTGGCGATCGCCGGTGCCAAGGCCTACGTCGAGGCCACCGGCATCACCGACCAGACCCTGGTGACGGTGGCCTGTGGGGCCAACATGAACTTTGATCGCCTCCGCTTTGTGGCGGAGCGAGCGGAGTTGGGAGAACAGCGGGAGGCTATTTTCGCCGTTACCATCCCGGAGACCCCCGGTAGCCTGAGGGCCTTTTGCCAATGCCTGGGAACCCGTAGCCTGACGGAGTTTAACTATCGCATTGCTGACCAGCGAGAGGCTCATATTTTTGTGGGTCTGGAGGTGCAGGGCCGGGCCGATGCCCAAGCCATAGCGGACCTCTTTGAAGCCCACGGCCTCAAGACCCTCAACCTCTCCGACGATGAATTGGCCAAATTGCACCTGCGCCACATGGTGGGGGGTAAGTCTGCCCTGGCCCAGGATGAGCTGATCTATCGCTTTGAGTTTCCCGAGCGGCCCGGTGCCCTGATGCGGTTTGTCAGCGCCATGAGCCCCGACTGGAACATTAGTCTGTTCCACTACCGCAACAATGGGTCGGACTACGGTCGCATCCTCACCGGTATTCAGGTGCCCTCCGACGAAATGGAGCAGTGGCAAACCTTTCTAGATAGCCTGGGCTACCAATACTGGGATGAAAGCCAGAACCCAGCCTACCAGCTGTTTCTAGGGTAGCCCCAGGGCCCAGGGGGCGATCTCAGCCCCCTGGGCCCGTAACCAGTCGATGAACTGACGGGCGCTACGGCCCGATCTCCCGTTATGCTGGGTGGCCCACCGCAGTGCCTGGGCCTCCAGATCGTCCTGTTCCAGGGAGAGGCCGGATTGCTCCGCCAGGTGGTGGACGATGGCCAGGTAGGTGGGTTGATCGGGGGGCTCAAAGGTGAGGGTGAGGCCGAAGCGATCGCTGAAGGAGAGTTTCTCCTGCACCGTATCCCAGACCTGCACCTCATCCTGGTCGCGGGGGCGGGGGCGATCGCTAAGGTACTCCCGCACCAGGTGACGGCGGTTAGAGGTGGCGTAGACCACCACATGGTCGGGTCGAGCGGTGACGCCCCCCTCCAGCACCACCTTCAGGGCTTTAAAGCCGTCGTCATCCTCCTCAAAGGAGAGATCGTCCACAAAAATAATGAACTTCTGGGGGGCGGGGCGCAGGGTTTCCAAAATCTGGGGTAGGGCCACCAGGTCGGCCTTGGGCACCTCCACCAACCGTAGCCCCTGGTGGCGGTACTGGTTCAACAGGGCCTTCACCAGGGAAGACTTACCGGTGCCCCGACTGCCGTAGAGCAAGACATTGAGGGCGCTATAGCCCCGCAGTAAAGCCTCGGTGTTTTGGATCAGCAACTGGCGGGGGCGATCGTAGGCCGCCAATTGTTCCAGGCGAATCGGATCGGGATGGGCAATGCCCCGCAGTTGCCCACCCTGCCAACCCAGGGCGCCATACTGGGCCAAAACCCCCACCCCATGGCACCGGTAATGGTGGGCCAGGGCCGGCAGGGACTCCAACCAAGCTAGATCGGGGGGGAAGCTAAAGGCCGTGGGGCTGGGGGTGGAGACTCGCCAGACTACCGGCACCCGGGGTAACTCTCCCACCCGGGTCACCCAGGTCGCCACCTGCTGGGGATCCAGATGGCAAAGACTCTCCAGGCTACTGAGATCGGCACAGACTGCTTCTACCAGGGCGGGGGGTAGCCTTTCCAGACCCTGGTGCTGTACCTGCCGGGTAAAGGGGTTATTGGCCTGGAGCACCTGTTCAATGACGTAGCTTTGCCAGGGTTCACCGGTCTCCGCCAGGGCCTGGAACCAGGCACCGTAAAGGGCGGCAACCGACCCTGGCGACTGGCTACTGAGGCCAACTAGAAGCTGGCGAAAGGCCTTACCAATGCTGTCTTGGAAACTATCGCCATAGATCAACAACCCCTCCAGATCCTCGCGATAGCGCTGAATCTCGGTCAGGGTGGTGGCAAGAACAGAGGACATAGGGCTACTGGGTCATTTGCTAAGGGTATAGCCATTTGTAAAGTGTCAGATTAACAGACTCTGGCATAAATTTACCGGCTTTTCCTGGCTCCTGAGTTTTCCTAATGAGCCGCCATTGGTCGGGGCCTCTACCCATCGCCCTTCCCCTCAGGTATCCTCCGGTACCGCCCCAGGCCTGGCGGGGTGGGCTATAATGGCCTGCAAAGATGAGGTAACCATGAGCCTATACGCTGAACTGCACCGCCACCTGGGGGGCTCCGTGGTGCCTCGGGTGCTGTGGCGTTATTTCCAACGCGATCGCCCCGACCTATCCGATCAATTTGCCGACTATGCCGCCTTTGAGACCTTCTACACCCGCCCCCGCCATAGCCTGGCGGAGTATCTGGAGTTGCACACCCTGGTGGAGAGTGTCCAGATCCGGGAAGCCCTGCCCTACTTTATCTATCGCCTGATTCGAGGGGCCTACATTTTTGAAAACCTGGCCTACCTGGAGCTGCGCTACACCCCCTACCTGCGCACCCCCGATTACCTCACTCAGGTGCAGCGCATCGAAGCCATGGCGGAGATTGTGGAGATCGTCGGCCAAGCCAGCCAACAGCCAGAGTACCCCATCGTCACCCGCCAACTGCTCTGCCTTCATTCCCAACTGCCCCAGGCGGTGAACCAGGCCATCCTTGACCTGGCGGCCCAGTACCCCCAGTACGTCTGTGGTATCGATGTGGCGGGGGGCGATCGCCAGTACGGCGATCGCCTGGAGGACTTTCTGCAACTCTACCAGCGGGCCCAGGGTCTGGGGCTGAACACCACCGGCCACCTCTACGAAACCCGGGATGGCTGCTACCCCCAGTTGCTCCCCTACCTGCAACGGATTGGCCACGGCATCCAAATTCCTCTGCGCCACCCCGAGCTACTACCCCAGGTGGCGGCCCGGGGCCAATGCCTGGAGGTGTGCCCCACCACCTACCTGAAGACCGGCACCCTGCAGGAGATCCACCAGCTCAAAGCGGTCTTCGATCGCTGCTTTGAGGCGGGGGTGGACATCGCCATCTGCACCGACAATGCCGGCCTCCACAACGTTCGCTTGCCCTTTGAGTACGAAAACCTGCTGACCCACGATGTGATCGACTTTGCCGGGCTACAGCGCTGTCAGGAGGCGGCCTTTCGCCACGCCTTCGCCTGGCCCCATGGCCAACCCCCCAGCACCCTGCTCACCGGCCTGCTCCAGGTGCCCGCCCTGGCCCGCCCCTGACCCTTGACGCCCCGGCCTCAGCTGGATAGCATAACCCCTTACTGCCCTTGCCCGTGACTGCTGCCGTGACCGCCCCTCCCCTGCTAGCCGATCCCCCTACCCTGATGCTGGTGGATGGCCATTCCCTTGCCTTCCGCGCCTACTACGCCTTTGCTAAAAACGCTGAGGGGGGGCTGCGCACCTCCACCGGCATTCCCACCAGTGTGTGCTACGGCTTTCTCAAGTCCCTGCTGGACATGATCGAGGCGGAAAAACCCCAGTATGCCGCCGTTGCCTTTGACCTGGCCCAGCCCACCTTTCGCCATGTGGCGGATGAGCGCTACAAAGATGGTCGCCCGGAGGCACCGGAGGGGTTTCTGGAGGATGTGCACAACCTCCAGGAGCTACTCACCGCCTTTGGGCTGAATCTCTACACCGCCCCGGGCTTTGAGGCCGATGACGTGATTGGTACCCTGGCCACCCGGGCCCGCCAGGCCGGCTTTCGGGTAAAAATCCTCAGCGGCGATCAGGATCTCTTCCAGCTGATCGATGACCAGGGCCAGGTGACGGTGCTGCACCTGGGCAATGCCTTCGCCAAGGGGGGCAAAAATGGCCTAGCCCAGGAGTTTAGGCGACCTGAGGTGGAGGCCAAGTTAGAGATTGCCCCGGCCCAGGTGGTGGACTACAAGGCCCTCTGTGGCGATAGTTCCGACAATATCCCCGGAGTGCGGGGGATTGGCGCCAAAACGGCGGTGAAGCTACTGCAGGAATTTGGCGACCTAGACAGCCTCTACGCCAACCTGGACAAAATCAAGGGGGCCAACCAGAAAAAGCTCCAGGAGGGGCGGGAGTCCGCCTTCCATTCTCGCTTCATGGCCACCATTGTCACCGATGTAGATCTGGAGACGGACCTGGAGGGTTGTCGGTTGCAGGGTTTTGACCCCCAACGGGTGGTGCCGGCCCTGCAGAAGCTGGAGTTTCAGCACTTTATCCAGCGGCTGGATAAGCTACAGGTGGCCTTCGGGGGATCGGCGAGCCCGGCCACCGCCGCCCAGGTAGAGACAGCGACCGCCAGCATGGCTGATCCGGCCCCAAGCTTGCCAGCAGTGGCCCTGACCCCCCAGATCATCACCACCGAAGCCCAGCTCTACGATCTGCTGGACACCCTCTCCACCCACACCGACCCCACCCAGCCCGTGGCCTGGGATACGGAAACCACCAGCCTGGACCCGATGGCGGCGGCCCTGGTGGGGATTGGCTGCGCCTGGGGGCCGGGGCCAGGGGAGATGGCCTATATCCCCGTGGGTCACCAGCAGGGAGAACAACTCCCCCTGGCCCTGGTGGTGGCGGCCCTGGCACCGGTACTGGAGAGCGATCGCTACCCCAAGGCGCTACAAAATGCCAAGTACGATCGCCTGGTGCTGCGCCAGCAGGGCCTGCACCTGCAGGGGGTGGCGTTTGACCCGATGCTGGCCAGCTACGTACTCAACCCAGAAACCAGCCACAACCTCACGGACCTGACCCAGCGCCACCTCCACCTCACCACCCAGAGCTACGGTGACCTGGTGCCCAAGGGCCAGACCATCGCCGCCGTGGACATCGCCGCCGCCGCCCACTACTGTGGTGCCGATGTCCACACCACCTACCGATTGGTGGCGATACTGCGGGCGGAGCTAGCCCAGGCCCCTGCTTTGCAAGCTTTATTCGAGCAGGTGGAGCTGCCCCTGGAACCGGTGCTAGCGGCCATGGAATACCAGGGCATCGCCATTGACCGGGCCTACCTGGCCCGCTTTTCCCAGCAACTGCAGGCGGACCTGGAGCGGTTGGAGCAGGCGGCCTACGTCGCCGCCGGGGAAACCTTTAACCTGGGGTCACCGAAACAGTTGAGTGAGTTGTTATTTGACCGGCTCGGCCTGGATACCCGCAAGTCTCGACGTAATAAGTCCGGCACCTACTCCACCGATGCCGCCACCCTGGAAAACCTGCAGGGGGATCATCCGGTGGTGGATTTGGTGCTGGAGCACCGCACCCTGGCCAAGCTCAAGTCCACCTACGTGGATGCCCTGCCGGCCCTGGTGCGGGCCGATACCCAGCGGCTGCACACCGACTTTAACCAGGCGGTGACCGCCACGGGACGGCTGTCCTCCTCTAACCCCAACCTGCAAAATATTCCCATCCGCACCGCCTTTAGTCGCCAGATTCGAGCCGCTTTCATGCCGGCCCCGGGGTGGTACCTGGTGGCGGCGGACTATTCCCAGATTGAACTGCGCATCCTCGCCCACCTCAGCGGTGAGCCGGTGCTGGTGGAGGCCTACAACCACAACCAGGATGTCCATGCCCTCACCGCCCGGTTACTGCTGGAGAAGGAGGATATTACCCCAGAGGAGCGCCGCCTGGGCAAGGTGATTAACTTTGGCATCATCTACGGTATGGGGGCGGTGCGCTTCGCCCGGGAGGTGGGGGTGAGCCGTAGTGAGGCAAAGGGCTTTATCGATCGCTACTACCAGCGCTATCCCAGGGTGTTTGCCTACCTGCAGCAGACCCAGCGGCTGGCCCTGACCCAGGGCTACGTGGAAACCATCCAGGGGCGGCGGCGGTACTTTAACTTTACCGATGGCAAGCTGCGATCGCTCCGGGGCCAGGACCCTGACACCATCGATCTAGACCGGCTCCGCTCCAATGGCTACGATGCCGGTTTACTGCGGGCCGCCGCCAATGCGCCAATCCAGGGCTCCAGCGCCGACATTATTAAAATTGCCATGGTCCGCCTCCACGATCAACTGCAGGGCTATGCTGCTAACCTGTTGTTGCAGGTGCACGACGAGCTGGTGTTGGAGGTACCCCCGACGGAATGGCCTGAACTCCAACCCCTGATTACCCAGACCATGGCCACCGCCGTTCGCCTTACCGTGCCCCTGCAGGTGGGGGCCAAGGCCGGGCCCAACTGGATGGAGGCTAAGTGAGATTTGTGCCATGATTGAACTAAATAATTTTGATGTTTGACATCGCTGGCCACGACCCAGGCCGTCCTCACTACCCTCACCTTTGATCAATACCTGCACTACAGCGATGGTACCGATATTTGCTATGAGATCGTGCAGGGATGTCTCGTCCCCATGACCCCTAGCCCCATAGTAAGATTGCCAAGTTTTTAGAACGGGTTTTTGATGAGGAAATTCATCGCCTGGGCTATCCCTGGGAAGCTGTGCGAGGGGATGGGGGTCAGCGCACGGAAGCAAATAGCGCCCGTCTCCCCGATGTGATAGTGGTGCAGCAGGAAAACCTCATGGCCTTGAGGGGGCAACCCGCCGTGCTGGAGGTGCGGGCCCAGTTGGTGGCGGAGATCGTCAGTGAAAGTTCCAAGATGGATGATTATCTGTATAAATTGGCGGAGTATGACGACCAGGGAATTCCTGAATATTGGGTGGTGGATTATCTGGGGTTGGGGACCATCCAATACCTGGACCAGGTCAATGGGACGTACCAGGTAAGCCAATATCGAGGGGGCGATCGCATCCTATCCGCCACCTTCAGCGACCTGGTCTTGACCGCTGATCAAGTTTTTCGCGGCGAGAAATAGTTATCTTACTCAACTGCGTAGATCGTCGCCCCCGGTTCTGGTTGGTTTTCTGGTCAAGGATTTGATCTGGGACCGCCCCCCCCGACTATGATGGAACAGCAATCTGGCGAGGCATCGATCCATGGGCAATTGGTTTACCACTGGGGGCGTGGTAATGTGGCCCCTGCTGTTATTTTCCGTGGTCACCCTGGCCTTGGTGATGGAGCGCAGCTGGTTTTGGCTGCGCCTTAGTCGGCAGCAACGTCAGCTGGTGGGGGATATCCTCACCCTCTACCAGCAGCACCCGGAGCGGGCCCTAGCCAAACTCAAGCAGTATCCCCACCTGCCCCTAGCCCGCATCTTTCTAGCCGCCCTCAGTCTGGGGGAGGCCACTCCAGAGGAATTTACCCTGGCCCTGGAAAGTGCCGCCCAGGCTGAACTTCCCCTGCTGAAACGCTTCCAAACCCTATTTGAAACCGTAATTGGCGTCGCCCCTCTGCTGGGACTGCTGGGCACAGTGCTGGGGTTGATACAGGTGCTCTCCTCGATTCGAATTGGGGAGGGGGGGATGGCCTCCAGCACCGGGGTTACCCTGGGGGTGGGAGAAGCCCTGACTTCAACGGCGGCGGGGCTGATCGTAGCGATCGCCACTCTGCTCTTTGCCAACCTCTTTCAGGGCCTCTACCGCCGCCAACGAGCCTTTCTGCAGGAGGCTGCCGGCAAGCTAGAGATTCTGCACCGCCGCCACCTGCGCCAGGCAACCCGGTCCGCCAGGCCAGATTCCTGGCGATAGTTTATAGAGTATCCATAGGATTTACTATGGTAGCCTCCCGTTGCCTGCCCGAATGAATAGGGTAGAGTGGAGAGGAACGCTGGTACCCCTTAGTTCAGGACAGCCAGCTTGGCTCTAGGACTCAGCCCATAGCAAATGCGGAACGAGTCCTAGCCTAACCAGACGGGTGACTGCTATACTGCAGAGCAAAATTAGTCTATCCCCAACTACTCTTCAGTCAGGAGCGTTTTAGTCTATGGCAGACCAAAAGTATCTAACCCTTACCGCCGAGAACTTTGTCAGTGAAGTCCTAAGGAGTGACGTGCCTGTCCTGGTGGATTTTTGGGCCGCCTGGTGTGGACCCTGCCGCATCATGAACCCGATCATTGATGAATTGGCGGAGGTCTTTGAGGGTAAGGCTAAGATCGCCAAACTGAACGTTGATGAGGAAGATGAACTGGCCCTGAAGTATCAGGTTAACGCTATCCCCACCCTGATTCTGTTCTGCAAGGGAGAACGCATCGAGACCATTGAAGGGGTGGTAGCCAAGAACTTGCTGGAGGACAAACTAACAGCCTTACTACCCCCTCCCCCTAGTTCCCCAGCACCGGCAGCAGTAGGGTAACAAAGTAAAATACCAGGGCCCCGGTGAAAACGTAGCTGTCGGTGCGATCCAGGATGCCACCGTGGCCCGGAATCAGGTCCCCCGAGTCTTTGACGCCTGCATCCCGCTTCATCAGGGACTCGGTCAAGTCCCCCAGCAGACTAGAGGTGCCCACCATCACCCCCAGAGCAATGCCGGAGAGAGGCACCATGGGCCACTGTAGGCCGTGGCTCCCCGCCATCGCCACCAGGATACTAGCCACCATACCAAACACTGCCCCCTCAACGGTTTTCTTCGGGCTGATGTTAGAGAGAGGAGTGCGGCCAATCACCTTGCCGGCGGTGTAGGCACCAATGTCGGCGGCCCAGATACAGGCAAAGGCCAATAGGGTCAGAGTCAACCCCCGGGGGAGTTGCTGCCAGTCTAAGGGCCAATCGGGCCAGTAACCTCCCAAGGGCAAGTTGGCATAATGGCCCTGCCCTAAGTCCCGTAGGCGAATCCAGAAACTGGGCAAGTAGCCGCCGTAGAATAGCCCTAGGATGGAGGCCGCCACGTCAGCGATGGTCGCCACTTGGGGCTGGAACAGCAGGTAAAAACAGATAAAGGTACCCGCCACGGGTAACAGGGCATCCGCCAGGGATGGAGCGAGGTGGGCGGTAACCAGGATCAATTGACTAACCACCAAGGTGGTTTTGGCAGCGGGTAAAATGCCTTTAGCCTGCACCAATCGAAAAATTTCTAGCTGGCCCAGAAATACAATTACCCCGAAGCCCAGGGTAAAGTACCAACCACCCAGAATAATCATGGTCAGGGCCATCACAATGGCGACCACCGCACTAGTAATCCGAGACCATGGCATAGGCAGTGGTAGAAAGGGTGACTGATACTGAAAATCTGTCCTACGATGCCTACTAGCCTGGCCCCGTCAAGCCCAGGCTAATAGGATCCCAAGTTCTCCAGGATCCACTCAGCAGAACCTGATAAGCAACCTGCCTATCCCTATTGTGGCATGCCATAAGATAACCCCTTTTAGGAAGTTCTCCCTAAAAGGGGTTAGAACCCTGCTATTGGGAGTGTGCCAAAGCTGCTTAGCCTAGCACAACCATAGTAGAAAGATTACTTAATAGTCACCTTAGCGCCCTCTGCCTCCAGTTCTTTCTTGGCCGCTTCGGCAGCATCCTTGGCCACCGCTTCCTTGACGGCCTTAGGCGTGGATTCCACCAATTCCTTAGCTTCCTTCAGACCGAGGCCGGTCAGGGATCGCACCACCTTCAAGACAGCAATCTTCTTGTCAGCAGGAACCTCTTCCAGCACCACATCAAACTCGGTCTTCTCCTCCTCGGGCTCAGCAGCGGCGGTCCCACCGCCCCCTGCCATCATACCGGGGGCCATCATCATCATGCCCCGCCAGCGGAGGCGGAGGCATCGACACCAAAGGCCTCTTCAATTTGCTTGACCAGCTCAGAGGCCTCTAGCAGGGAGAGGGACTTCAGTTGTTCGAGAATTTCATCGGTTTTAGCAGACATGGATTAACCTTTAACTCCTGATATACAACAACAAACTTGAACCAATACCGGGCCGGGCCCGTGATCTCAGGCCGCGTCCTGACCTTGCTCGGAGACGGCCTTGACCGCCCGAGACAGGGATGCCGGCACCTCCTTGATGCCCACCGCCAATTGGGTCGGTACGGCTTTGATGCCCACCGCCACCCGGGTCGGCATGGCCTTCATAGCTCCAGCTAAGCGAGCCATCAGTTCTTCCTTGGAGGGCAGCTCGGTAATCGCCTTCACCTGATCCTCGGTGAGGGCCTGACCTTCCATCACACCGCCCCGGAGGGTAGTCTTTTTAGACTCCTTTTGAAAGGCCTGGTACTCCTTAATAGCGCCCCCCAAGTCCTCCTTGACCAGCAGGAAGGCAGAGGACTGCTGCAGGAACTCGGTCATCGGTTCCCAGGCGCTGTTCCCCTCTACGGCGATCCGCATCAGGGTATTTTTCGTCACCTTGCAAATCGCCCCCTTGGGCCGCAGGCGATCGCGCAAAGCAGTCATTTCCGCCACGCTCAACCCCTGGTAATCAATCACCAGGGCCAGCTGGGACTCCTTCAGCAGGGCCTGAAGGTCAGCTACAATCTCCTGTTTGTTCGCTAGGGTTCTCCCCATATCAATCTCACCTCCTTGTTAGCGGGGATAGAAAAGCCTCTATCCAGGGTTCATCGGTCGGATTCATCTCCCGGCGTTGGCGATTGAGTTGGATTTTCTGCCAGGGCTGTTAGAAAAAAGTTTCAACAACAAACCCCAGCGCCAAGCCGGGGTTTGACAAAGAATAAAACTAACCCCCAAGTTGAGGATTGTGGCATTCTAGTCAACCTCGGCAGGACTTCCGCATGGACTCCATGCACCTGCTGTCTTAGGTCGCCTATGCAATTGTGGGGGTATGGACTGGTTCGAATCTCCGGTGGATAGTAGGGTTTGGCTCGGTTTAGGGCAACCTTGAGGGTCAAAGTCTAGACCGCATCGGCCAGCTTTAAATCCCGCAGGGCATTAACATCCAGACGAATCGCCGGTCCCATGGTGGAGGCAATGGTAACGGTGCGCCAGTAGCGCCCTTTTGCCCCCGAGGGACGGTTGCGGTCAATACATTCCTGCAGAGCCTTGAGGTTAAGCAGCAGATCTTCCGCCGGAAAACTCGCCTTGCCAAACATAACATGGACGATACCCGTTTTATCCGCCCTAAACTCTAATTTACCGGCTTTAAACTCCGAAATAGCCTGGGGCAGATCAAAGGTGACGGTCCCACCCTTTGGGGAGGGCATCAGCCCCCTCGGACCGAGCTGGCGGCCCAGCTTAGCCACCTGGGGCATAACGTCAGGGGTAGCAATCAGGATGTCGAAATCCATCATACCCTTTTGAATCTCATCGATCAGCTCCTCCGAACCAACCAGATCAGCGCCAGCGGCCGTAGCCTCCGCCACCTTCTCCCCCTTAGCAATCACCGCTACCCGGATGGTTTGGCCCGTCCCCTTAGGTAGGATGACAGTGGTGCGCAATTGTTGGTCCGTATACTTAGGATCAATGCCCAATCGAATATGGGCTTCAGCAGATTCGGGAAACTTAGCAGTGGCGGTTTCCTTGAGCAGCTCGAGGGCCTCAAGGGTCGTATAAAGCCGATCTTCCACCTTAGCCTGGGCAGCTTTCAGCCGCCTGGAAACTTTTCTAACCATATTTTCTCCTTGGGGTGATAGCGAAGGTTAACCTCTTCCCCGATGATGAACACTGTACCAATAGCTTTGGTAAGCCTACCGAACCTGACCTAATCCCGCTCAGGGCTGTTTAGTCAGCTACGGTGACTCCCATATTGCGAGCGGTACCCTCGACAATTTTCATGGCTGCCTCGACATCGTTGGCATTCAGGTCGGGCAATTTAGTTTCGGCAATTTCCCGCAGTTGAGCCCGACTGATGGAGCCGACCTTTTTGGTGCGGGGTTCGCCGGAACCCTTCTCAATGCCAGCGGCCTTTTTGATCAGGACTGAGGCAGGAGGAGTTTTGAGGATGAAGGTAAAACTACGGTCCTCAAACACGGAGATTTCCACCGGTACCACTAGCCCCACCTTATCTTGGGTGCGAGCATTGTACTCTTTGCAAAAGGCCATAATGTTGACCCCATGCTGACCCAAGGCCGGACCAATGGGCGGTGCTGGGTTAGCCTTGCCAGCCGTGATCGCTAGTTTAATCAATGCAACAATTTTTTTGGCCATTCACTAACTCTCTTTTTCCACTTGATTAAATTCCAACTCGACTGGAGTATCGCGCCCAAAGATCGATAAAAGGGCCTTGAGCTTACTCCGTTCGGGGCTGACCTCCACCACTTCCCCTTCAAAGTCTTTAAAGGGACCGGAAAGCACGGTGATCTTATCACCGGGGGCCATATCCACCTTCACCACAGGCTTGAGTTCCTCGGTGCGTTTGAAAATACGCTTCACTTCCCCAGGGCCGAGGGGCATGGGCTTAACGTGGCCACGACCACGACCGTAGGCCCGACGTTGCTCCGCTCCGACAAAGTTAATTACGTGGGGGGTGTTTTTACCACCGACCAGCTTTCGTCATCCATATACATTTTCACGAGGACGTAACCCGGGAAAACCTTCTCATCGATGTTCTGACGACTACCATCCTTACGAAGTTTAATGGCTGGGGTTTGGGGAATTTCCACCTGGAAGATGCGGTTGGACACTTCTAGGGTGCCAACTCGCTGCTCCAGATTGAGCTTGACCCGCTTTTCACAGCCAGAAGCCACCTGGACCGCGTACCAGCGAGCCCGTCGCTGGAAAAAGCTGGAGGCCTGCTCCTCATTTTCCGGTACCGTCTCCTCCGGCAGATCGGCAAAGCCAGACTCCTCGGCCAACTGTAGGGAGTCCGAATCGTTGTCAAAGTCCTCGAAGGTCAGTGCCATTAGAATACCTGCTTTGAAATCCAGCCAAATAGCTGATCAACCAAATAAATCAGGCTAGCAGAAAGACTCACCATCAAGATGACTGCGGCTGACTCGCTAATCAACTGCTGACGGCTAGGCCACACCACCTTGCTCAGCTCTTCCCGAGCCCCTTGAAAAAAGCTGCCCGGATCAAAGTTTTCACCGGACTCCTTCAGCTCTGCGGACTTACGGGTAGATTCGCTGACGCTTTCTTTTTTAGCCACTGGCTCTCTCCTGCTGGATGATGATTCCCCCTGATGGTCGACTGATCGGTAGCAATAACCCCAGGAAAATCGGCTGTTTGGAATAGGATACTGCGGCGAGGAGCTATATTCCCCCTAACCCAGAGACTCTAGCGTCTTACCGTAGGAGGCAAGAAACCTAAGCTGGATTTAGAACCATGACTCAGCGCGCCCTGGAGGACTCGAACCCCCGACATCGGGTTTTGGAGACCCGCGTTCTACCAACTGAACTAAGGACGCATAGGGCCGCAGTTACCTGCCATACTAGCGTATAACCCCTCGATCAAGTTTACTAGATCGGACGGTCGAAACGCTGCTTAAGCCGGGTGGCCTTACCCACCCGATCTCGCAGATAATATAATTTCGCCCGACGAGCCTTACCCCGCCGCATTACCTTGATGTCGGCCACCTTGGGGGCATGGAGCAAAAATACCCGCTCCACCCCAACCCCTTGGAAAATCTTACGCACGGTAATAGTGCGATTGATACCGCCATTGCGCATGGCAATAACAGTGCCTTCATAGGGTTGAATCCGTTCCTTTCCCCCCTCCTGAATCCGGACGCCGACCCGAATGGTGTCACCGACGTAGATATCAGGCAGATCTGTCCTTAACTGCTCCGCCTCAATTGAGCGAATGATATCCTCTGCGTTCATAGAGCCTGCAAATGTGCACAGTCTATAACTATAGACTATAAAACCCTACTAACACAACTATTAATTGCAACTCTGCCTCCCTCAATCTAAAACCATTCTCTCTACGACCGCCTGGCCCGGGTGCGCCTCCCTGAGAATAGTCAGGGGGCTATGGCAAAATTATTGATAGCACATTAGTATTATATCGTAGCCCCCGGCAAGGGGGCAGAGGCAAGCCGGCATGACTATTCGATGTTCGCGTTGACCGATCAACTCTGTCCTAAGCACTCTGGTCCAAGCTCTGTTTCACGCACAACGCTGATGACAAGGAGGGGGCCATGGCCCACCCAACTATACCACCCCAGGCCGAGGTGATTGGCACCGTCAAGGGGCCAGGGGAAACCGGCAACCAGTATGTCTTCATCACCGCTGACACTGGTCAGGTGAAGATTGGCGAGTTTGTCTATTACACCGCCCCGAGCTCGGGGGCGATGGACAGTCCCCAAATTCTCGGCAAAATTTCCCAACAGCGGTTAATTGACCACCTCCCCGATCGCCTGTTTGCTGACCCCGACATTAGCCCCGAGGCGATCGCCGCCCTGGTGGGATTTGCCCATCCCAACCCGGAGCTCTACGAAGTTACGGTGGAAGTAATTGGCTACTTTCATCCCGGCCTGGGGTTTATCAACCCGCGCCTGACCCCTAACCCGGGGGCCAGGATCTACCTGGCGGATGATGATAGCCTGCGCCAGATTATTAACAAAAAGCCCCCCCAAAGCATTGGGTCCGCCCACATTGGTTCCCTGCTGTTGCGGCCCGGTGGTCGGGTGCCCGTTAGCCTTGATGTGAAGGAGTTGGTCAGTACCCATATGGCCATTCTGGCCGGTACCGGCTCTGGCAAATCCTACACCGCTGGAGTGTTAATCGAGGAGTTGCTCAGCCCCTATAATCGGGCGGCGGTGCTGATTTTTGACCCCCACGGGGAGTACGGCACCCTTACGGATATGCGGGGCCACCCCAGTTTCGCCAGCGATGATGGCTACAGCCCCGAGGTGAAAATCCTCACCCCCGACGACATCCGCATTCGCATGTCCTCCCTGGACTACTACGATATCCTCACCCTGCTGCCGGACATGAGCGATCGCCAGCAGGCCATCCTCAATAAGGGCTTCAGCCTGCTGGCCAAACACCGGGTGAAGGGCAGCGAACACCGCTGGGATGCCCAGGATCTGATCTCCGCCTGCTACGAAGCCGATCGCAGCACCGACGACGAGGGTAACGAAAAAACCGGCTCCTCCGCCCCCGCCCTGGAGTGGAAATTGGGCAAACTGGAGCGATCGGACTACTTTCACCGCTTCGAACACCTGGCCCCCAAGGATTTATTTGCCCCCGGTCAGGTGACGGTGCTGCAGATGAATGAGATCAGCCAGGAAGAGCAGCAGGTGATCTGTGCGGCGGTGCTGCGCCAGAGCTACCAGGCCCGGATGAACACCGCTAAGGAGAAAATTAGCCCGGAGGATGAAAATTACCTACCCTACCCGGTATTTATTCTGATCGAAGAGGCCCACCGCTTTGCCCCCGCCCACGAACCCTCCCGCTGCAAGCAAATCCTCCGCACCATCCTGAGTGAGGGGCGAAAGTTTGGCATGGGGGTGGGGCTGATTACCCAACGCCCCGGCAAGCTGGACTCCGACGTGCTCTCCCAGTGCATGAGTCAGTTCCTCATGCGCATCGTCAACCCCGTCGATCAGGAGAGTCTTAAATACGGCGTGGAGGCCGCCGGTCGAGACCTGCTGCAGGAATTGCCCGCCCTCACCAAAGGCCAGGTGATCGTGTCCGGTGCCTGCGTCAATACCCCGGTGCTGTGCCAGGTGCGCCAGCGCCAGACCCAGCACGGCGGTGAAACCATGGATGCCCCCGCCACCTGGCTGCGCTATTTCCAACCCGGCCAGCAACAGTCTCGTCGACTGGAGCAGGCCCCCCTGGCCAGGGCCAAATCCGCCGAGAGCTTTGGCGGCGTCAGTATTGAGTAGCTCTAGTACTCGGTGACGTATCGGCGGCATAAATTAGGCGATTCCTCCGGAAGGGGTCAGCACTCAGGAGCCAAGAGAGGTGGGTGTATTTACGCCAACCAGGACTAGGGCATAGGCTAGCTAAGGCAGAGCCGGGGGCCACTAGCCCTCACTGATCAGTTTCAGCAGGTCTTCGGTGGATACCTTACCACTGAGGTCAGCGCCCTCCAGCAGGCTATCCGCTAGGTCACGCTTTTGCCGGTGTAGGTCAACGATCTTTTCCTCGATGGTGTCCTTGGCCACCAGACGGTAGATGGTGACGGGGCGCTGCTGGCCAATGCGGTGGGCCCGATCGCTGGCCTGGTCCTCTACGGCGGGGTTCCACCAGGGGTCCATGTGAATCACATAATCGGCAGCGGTGAGGTTGAGGCCAGTACCCCCGGCCTTAAGGCTGATCAAAAACACATCTCCCTCCCCCGACTGGAAGGCATCCACCCGTTTCTTTCGGTCCTTGGCGGGGGTGCGGCCATCCAGGTATTGGTAGGTAACCTGCTGACTCTCCAGATACTCCCGCAGAATGGTCAGGTGATCGACAAATTGGCTAAAGACTAGGGCCTTGTGCTGATTGCCCAGGAGGTCCTCCAGGATTTCCCCAAAGGCCTCCAACTTAGCGCTGGGAAGGGGGGTCTCGGCACTGACCAGACGGGTATTGCAGCAGGCCCGCCGCAGTCGCATGATCTCCGCCAGCACCTGGAGGTGTTTGGGCCCGGCTTCAACATCGGTTTCGCTCAACCGGGCCACCGCCTGACGACGCAGCGCTTCGTAGAAGGCCATTTCCTCTGTACTGAGCTGCACCTGCAGGGTAATTTCGGTGCGGGCCGGTAGTTCCGCCAGCACCTGATTTTTGGTGCGCCGCAGAATGAAGGGTTGGATCAGCTGCTTGAGGCGGTTACGGGTGGGGGCATCCTGCTGCCGCTCAATGGCGTTAGCAAACCTCTCGCTGAACTGGTCCTGGGAACCCAACAGGCCTGGGTTGATGAACCGAAATAAATTCCATAGTTCCCCCAGGTGGTTTTCGATCGGGGTACCGGTGGTGATCAGCTTAAACCCCCCCTGCAGTTTCATAGCGGCCTTAGAGCGCTTGGTGGCGGAATTCTTGATGGACTGGGCCTCATCTAGAACGATGGTTTGCCATTGCACCTGGGCCAGGCGATCGGCCAGGTCATCCTGCTGCAAGAGGCCGTAGCTGCACACTAGCAGGTCAAAGGGTTGCAAATTGTCGAGCAGCTGTTGGCGATCGCCGCTGCCAAACTGGATCGGATTGAGGGTGGGGGTAAACTTCTGGGCCTCACCCAACCAGTTCATACAAACCGAGGTGGGAGCAACGATCAAGGTGGGCCCCTGGGGCGCCCGGCTGAGGATAATTGCCAGGGCCTGCAGGGTTTTACCCAACCCCATGTCATCTGCCAGGCAGGCCCCTACCCCCCAGTGGGCCAGCCGGGCTAGCCAGTTAAACCCCTCCCGCTGGTAGTCCCGCAGCTCCGCCTGCAGGGTGGAGGGCAGTTGGGGCTGCAGGGTTTGAGCTTGCTTTAGCCGTTTGATGTGGTCTCGCCACTGCTTATCGGCCTTGAGTTCCCCCACCTCATCGATCCACTCCTCCAGGGCACTGGCAGCCAGGGGATGGAAACGCACTCCGGCGCCACTGGGCTCGGAAAAGGTACGCAAATCCTCCAGGCGCTTGCGAAACTCCTGGGTCAGGGCGAGGAATTGACCATCCGCCAGTTTTACAAACCGCCCCGGGGAGGCCTGCAGTAGCTCCAACAGGCGCTGCATATCCATCACCTGATCCTGCCCCAGCTGGATTTCACCGGTGGCGGCAAACCAATCTCGCTGCCGCTGAATCCGCACCTTAAAGCTATCCAGGCTGACCCGGTGGGCGATGCGCATTTTCTCTCCCTCGGGCCATTCCACCACCGCCCGGTCCCCCAGGTCCTGGAGATCCAGCAACAGTTCGAGGCAGTCCTCCGGGTCAGGAATCACCCATTCTCCATGGTCCGCTGACAGCCGTTGTAGGGTAGGACAGGCCTGCTCCACCGCCAGGGCCAGACTTTTTTCCTGGGCCAGATCCCGTTGGGTTTGAAGGCGTTTTCCCTGGATGTCGGCAATCACCAGTTCTCCGCCGCTACCCGGTCGGTAGTAGGGCCCCCCCTCGCCGAAGGGACGGCTTAGCAGGGAGACCTTCAAGCCCTCACCGGCGGGTAACAGGTGAAGGTGGGGTTGGGGCTGGGCGGCGACGGTTTCAGCATCGGCCACCCCGCCCCCAATGTCAGAGTGCACCGTCACCAGGCCCGCTACCGCACCAATCGCCGCCAGCACCTGATCCTTAGCGACCGCCGGCACCTCCAACTGATTTTTTGGCCCTAGCAACTCGGCAATCCGACGGTGGTTGGCGGTAAACTCCACTACCCTGAGGCGAGTGAGGGTTTCCTTAGAGAGGGCCAGGGCCCTGCCCTCTTTGACCTCTGGCTGCAGGGAGATGGCCAGTTTACCCTCCTTGGCCTGGCGCAC
>JBEIUS010000039.1:0-22528 GCA_040374235.1 Leptolyngbya sp.
CTCTAGTCAGCAGGCTGGCAGAGAGGCAGGCTCTTAAAACATCCTCTAAGGGAGTCAAGGGGTAAAAGCCATTGCAACTGACGCGAGAAATCTACCAAAATTTCAGCTTTTGGCCAGCGTAGAGGGCCATCCTTAGCAGCACCAGTCCCTCCCTGACGTGGGCAATGTTAGATTGGCCGTAGCTGCGGGACTGGTAGCGGATCGGTACTTCGACAATCTGCAGGTTGAGCTTAGCGGCACCGAACAGCAGGTCAAAGTCACCGAAGGGGTCAAACTCGCCAAAGTAAGCCCGCCCCTGGGCAATGCGTTGGTAGTCCTGCCGCCACAGCACCTTGGTGCCGCAGAGGGTGTCCTTGAGGGGCTGCTCTAGCAGGAAGGAAAACAGCAGGGCGAAGAGCTTATTGGCCAGGGTGTTTAGCCAGGGCATGGCAGTTTTGCTGCGGGGGTAGACCAGGCGCGATCCATTAATAAACTCCCCCCGGCCTGAGGCCAGCACCTCAACGAAATGGGGCAGATCCTCCGGAGGCACCGTCAAATCCGCATCCAGAATGATTAACACATCTCCCTGCGCCTGGTCAAAGCCCAGGCGCACCGCATCGGCCTTGCCCTTGCCGGTTTGTTGCAGAACCTTCAGGCTGAGGGGGCCGGTGTAGTTGGCCACCAGGGTTTGTAGGGTGGGCCAGGTGTGATCCTGGGAGTGACCCTCCACAAAAATCACCTCTGTGGAGGGCCCCAGGGGAGGAAGACGGGCGATCGCTGCCGCCACATTACCGGCCTCATTGCGGGCCGGAATAATCACCGAGCAACGGGGCGGCTGGGGGGGTAGGCCAAGGGATGGTTGGGGCCGAGCCACCACGTAGTTGGTCAGGCAGAGGTGCTTGAGCCCCGGCAGGGGGGCCAGATAGCGGTTGAGCCATCCGGCCAGGCCCAGCAAGGACCTGGGCACCAGTAGACGCCGCCCCCGTTTCAGGGGGATGTAGCCGGTGATGGTGAGCAGGTTGACTACATCATCCATCCCCAACCAGTTTTGGGGAGGCTGGGGGCAGCGCTGGCCCAGAGCCTCCGCCATCTGTAAAACCGGCTCCCACAGGTAGTTATGAAAGGTGAGAATGAGGCGAGTGCGGGGATGACAGAGGGGCTGGAGGCGCTCCAGCACCGCCTGGATATCCCCCAGGTAGCCCAGCACCCCCGCCAGCACCAGGTAGTCAAACTGGCGATGCTGGGGGTCTAGATCCTGGGGGATAAAGGTTTCCGCCTCCAGATGATAGAAAACTAGACCAGGGTGGCGTTGCCGGGCCAGGGCGATCGCCGCCGGGGCAAAGTCGATCCCCACCCCCAGTCTAGGGACCAGGGTCGCCAGCAGGTCCCCCGTCCCGGAGCCCACCTCCAGCACCCGAGCCCCGGGGGGAATCAGGAATTGGTGCAGCCGCTTCACATCGTTGTGGTAGAAAGCGTTGCGACGTTGCCAGCGGGGCAGGTCGGGAGCAATGCGATCACAGTGGGGCCGCAGGTCGAGCTGGCGACCAGGGAGAGGGGAAACTGGGGAGGGGGCTGGGGGCACAGAGACTAGAGGGGTCGGCTAGGAACACGGGTGACTAGTTTACCCTAAGCCGGTTACAGGTAGTCCCGCACGTCCACCACTCGACCGGCGATCGCCGCCGCCGCCACCATGGCCGGACTCATCAACAGGGTACGCCCGGAGGCCGACCCCTGCCGGCCTTTAAAGTTGCGGTTGGAGGAGGAGGCACTGATCTGCCGGCCCTCCAGCTTATCCGGGTTCATGGCTAAACACATGGAACAGCCAGCGGCCCGCCACTCCAGCCCGGCGGCGATGAAAACTTGATCCAGCCCCTCCGCCTCCGCCTGCTGTTTCACCTGCTCTGAGCCGGGCACCACGAAGGCCTTGATGCCGGGGGCGACTTTCTGGCCCTGCACCACCCGGGCCGCCTCCCGCAGGTCGCTGAGGCGACCATTGGTGCAACTGCCAATGAAACATACATCCACCGCCGTACCCTTGAGGGGCTGCCCCGGCACCAGATCCATATAGGCAAAGGCCTCCGCCGCCAGGGCCTGGTCGCCCTCGGCAAAGCTCTCCACCTGGGGTAGGGGGTCATCGATGCCGATCGCCTGCCCCGGGGTAATCCCCCAGGTGACGGTGGGGCTAATGTCGGCGGCCTCAAACACCACCCTATCGTCATAGCTGGCGTCGGGGTCGCTGCGCAGGGTATCCCACCAGGTTACCGCCGTCTCCCAGGTGGCCGCCCTGGGGGCAAACTCCCGCCCCTGCAGGTAGGCGTAGGTAGTCTGGTCGGGGTTGACATAGCCACAGCGGGCTCCCCCCTCAATGGCCATATTACAGAGGGTCATGCGCTCCTCCATGGACATGGCCTCAATGGTGGTGCCGGCGTATTCATAGGCGTAGCCCACCCCCCCCTTCACCCCCAACTGGCGAATCACATGGAGAATCACATCCTTAGCGTAGACCCCCGCACCCAGGCAGCCATTCACCTCGATGCGGCGCACCTTGAGCTTATCCAGGGCCAGGGTTTGGGATGCCAGCACATCCCGCACCTGACTGGTGCCAATGCCAAAGGCGATCGCCCCAAAGGCGCCGTGGGTAGAGGTGTGGCTGTCACCGCAGGCGATGGTCATGCCCGGCTGGGTGAGGCCCTGCTCGGGGGCAATCACATGGACAATGCCCTGGTGGCCGGAGCCAATGTTGTAAAAGCGCAGACCAAAGTCTCGACAATTTTTCTCCAGGGCCTGCATCATCGATTCCGCCAGGGAGTCTTGAAAGGGGCGAGCCTGGTTATCCGTAGGAACGATGTGATCCACCGTGGCCACGGTACGCTCTGGGTAGAGTACCGGCAGCTGGCGCTCCCGCAGCATGGCGAAAGCCTGGGGACTGGTGACCTCATGGATCAGGTGGAGGCCAATCATCAGTTGGGTCTGGCCCGAGGGTAGGGTGCCCACGGTGTGCAGGTCCCAAACCTTATCAAAGAGTGTGCCCTTGCTCATAGCCCATCTATATAGAACGAATATCAACCGCAGGAGGATGTGCCAAAACTGGGGGGAAGTCCCCAGGCCTATTGCTCAGACTAGTACTTCGCGGGGTAAATTCGGCAGCTCTGCCAGGGGAGTCAGGAGTAAGAACTCAGGAGTCAGAAAGCAGGTCTATTTACGCCGAGGTCTACTAGCCTAGGGAGAACACCCCTGGCCCTTAAGATATTAGCCTAAAGACCTGTGGCTTCAACCAGGGGTCTGGCCCGTTTCCGGGGCGGGGTCCTAGCCCCGTTCAGGATTCGGAGTAGGATAGAAAAGGCTTTTAGCGGAGGTGAGTCGTGATGGGATTAGATTTGGCTCGGGTGGCAGGACAACGGTGGCTGGGGGGGGTGATGGTTGCCGCTAGCCTGTGGCTGACCGGCCTACCCCTGATGGCCCAAACCTCTACCTCCGGCCCTATGGTCGCGGCCAGCCTGCAGCCCTACGGCTATAACGATGTATTCACCATTGGTTTGCCTGCCAACTGGCAGATCAGCCAGCAAAGCCAGGCGCCCCAGGTAACCGCCCTCGCCCCGGCAGGGGACCCGGCCCCCATGCGCACTGAAATCACCTGGCACGATCTCCCCCCGGCGGAGGTGGTGCCCCTCGCCCTGGAGCAGATTCAAACCCAGGGCTACCAGGTCGTCAACTACGATGCCATTACTATCAATGACACCACGGCCCTGCAGATCTGGCTGAACAACCTGCCGGAGGACCTACCCAATGCCCTGATCTCCTACATTGGCTACCCGAACCAGACCGCGGTGATCGTCACCTATTACAACAACGGCCAATCCACCGGTGCGGAGGATCTAATCAGTAGCATCCACCAATCCTTCCAGCGATTGCCCTAAGGATTGGGCGCAGCGGTCAGAGTACAGATCCCCGTCCCCCCTTCTCCCCGTCCCCCGCCATGCCTCCCCTCTGGCCCTATCGCACCCCTGGTATTCCCGATGCCCTGTTTGAGCAGTTGCCGGGCATCCCCCTTAGCAGTCGTGAGCTGCGCCTGCTGCTGCTGGGCTACCTGCGGTTAAGGGCCACCGATGTGCTCTGGGATATCGGAGCGGGCACCGGTACCCTGGCCATTGAGGCAGCCCTGCTCTGCCCCCAGGGGCAGGTGGTAGCCCTGGAGCGGGATGAAGACGTAGCGGAGTTGATTCGTCGGAATTGCGATCGCTTTAACCTCGCCAATGTGCAGGTGGTGCAGGGCAGTGCGCCGGAGTGCCTGTCCACCCTGCGGGGCCAACCCCAGTGCATTGTGGTGGAGGGGGGCCGCTCCCTGCGGGAAATCCTGCTGGCCGCCTGGGATTATCTGCCCAGCGGCGGTCGCCTGGTGGTCACCGCCAACAACCTGGAAAGCCTCTACGGCATCTCCGAAACCTTCGCCCAACTGCGGGTGCGTAACCTGGAAGCCAGCCAGCCAGCGGTCAACCGGCTGGAGGTGAAGGGCAACCAACAAGTGTTTGCCGCCATTGACCCGATTTTTATTTTGAGTGGCGAGAAACTCACCTAATGGTACGGGGTCTCCATGGGGGGCAGTGGTCAGGAGTAAGAGAGGGAAAACTCTTGCCGTAAATTGCTTCCCCCACTCCATCACTCTCCCAGTCCCCTGCTCCCCACTCCTTTTCCGACACCCCACTCCCTACGTCCCACTTCAGCAGATACCATTGACAGAGGAGTCCCAGGCCCCATACTAGGGTTAGGCAATGGCGGCAACCCAGTGGAGGTGAAGGGTTATGGCTACGGATACCCACGTTTATCCCGTCCAGTGGAATGGGGATCACCTGCTGCTGATCGATCAGCGTCAACTGCCGGAGCGCTATCAGGTGGTGACCATCCACCGCTGGGAGGATGTGGTGCAGGCCCTGCAGGTGGGCATTGTGCAGGGGGGCTCGGCCCTGGGCATTGCCACCGCCTACGGGCTTTACCTGGCGGCCCAGCAGATCAACACCCAGGATCCCCTGGCACTGTGGCAACGACTGCAGGCGATCGCCACCGACTTTCAGCGCACTCGCCCCCACAAGGCCAGCATTGGCTGGGCGGTGCAGCAGTTGTTGGGCAGTAACTGCCATCCGGAGGCCCCCCTGCCGGAGTTGCGATCGCAGCTACTGGCCCAGGCCCAGGCCCTACAGAAACAGGACTTTGACCTCTGCCACCGGATCGGCGACCATGGGCTGGCGGTACTGCCGGAACAGCCCCAGCAACTCACCCTATTTACCCACTGTAACCACGGCGCCCTGGCCACCTCTGGCTACGGCACCTCCCTGGGGATTGTGAGATCGGCTTGGCGGGAAGGCCGCCTGACCCGCATCTACGCCGGCGAAACCCGACCCACCCTGCAGGGCTCCCGTTTAACCGCCTGGGAGTGTGTGCAGGAGGGCATCCCGGTGACGGTGGTTACCGATAGTATGGCCGCCCACTGTATGCAGCGGGGACTGATCCAGGCGGTGCTGGCGGGGGCCGACCGGATTGCCGCCAATGGCGATGTGATCAGTAAAATCGGCACCTATAGCCTGGCTCTGCTGGCTCGGGCCCATAACCTTCCCTTCCTGGTGGCCGCCCCCCTCTCCACCATTGATTTCGACCTGGCCTCGGGCCTGGCCGCTCCCCTGGTGCAGCATGACCCGGAGGAAATTTATCGGTTGGGGTCAACAGTCACCTCTCCCCATGGGGCCGCCTTTTATAACCCGGCCTCCGATGTCACGCCAGCGGCGCTGGTTACGGCCATTGTCACGGAGGAGGGGGTGGTTAACCCCCATTGCCTCACCGACCTGGACCCTGAGTAGAATAGCTAACCTAGGTCCCTAGTAACTCCAATTCCTCCGCCTTCAGGTGGGCCCGAAAGGGTCGTTTAGCCCCCTCTACGACAAACTCCACCTGGATGGGAAAGTTAGGACTGATGGGTCGGCCCTGGTAATCACTCAGGATGGCGAGCACTACCCCCTCGAGACCTTGGGCATCAAAGGCTTCATTGCGGTGCAGGGGATGGTGGTAGAAAATCAGCGGGTTTTTAACTTTGACGCGATCGCCCAGGTTCATCACAACCTCACTAGTACTGACTAGTATTTAGTATAGAAGGGTAACGGACTCGGTGATGCTGATCAACCCGGTTCACCTTTTGGACCTTTGGGTCTTTAATGGGAGAAACCCACCAAAGCACCCAATCAATCCCAGCCCCATGGATGAAAAAGCCTTTCTACGAGCCCTAAACCCCGATGCCATGGTAGCTACCCCAGGTCACCCCATTCGGTTAAAGGATTTTGACCCGGGCTACACCGGTCAATTCACCAAGGATCAGGCCACGGTCCATTTGGAATCCGGCATTGAGGAATTAGCCCGTCAGCAAGACAGGCTCTACGCCCAAAACACCTACGCCCTGCTGCTGATTTTCCAGGCCATGGATGCCGCCGGTAAGGACAGCACCATCAAGCATGTGATGTCCGGCATCAACCCCCAGGGGTGCCAGGTCTATAGCTTTAAGCAGCCCTCCGCCGAAGAACTGGACCATGATTACCTGTGGCGGTCCTTTAAAGCCCTGCCGGAGTGGGGCCGGATTGGCATTTTTAACCGCTCTTACTACGAAGAGGTCCTGGTGGTGCGGGTCCACCCGGAAATTTTGGCCCAGCAGCAACTACCAGTGGAAGCTAAGGGCAAGGGCATTTGGACCCAACGTTTTCAGGAAATCAACCACTTTGAGCAGTACCTGGTAAATAACGGCATCCTAGTGATGAAGTTTTTCCTGCATATCTCCAGACAGGAGCAGAAAAGGCGCTTCCTGGAACGTATTGACTTACCGGAGAAGAACTGGAAATTTTCCCTGGGAGATGTGCAGGAGAGGCAGTTTTGGCCCGATTACCAAGCCGCCTACGAGGAGGTGTTTAGCCAAACCAGTACGGTCTGGGCCCCCTGGCATATCATTCCCGCTGACCACAAGTGGTTTACCCGACTGGCGGTGGCCAGCTTTATTATTCAACGACTCAAGTCCCTGCAGTTGGCCTACCCCGTCCCCCAGGAGAACCATCGGCAGGATCTGGAAACCGCCCGAGCCCTGTTAGAAGCGGAAGATGCCTAGCTGACAGGGGGCCATCGCCTATCCCCTGATGGGCTGGGTATGACTTTTAGTAGTACTAGGTGGCGTAAACTAAGCGACCCTTCAACTAAGATACAAGTCAGTACTCAGAAGTCAGGAGAAGCAGATAATTGTATGCCAGGGTCTACTCGTTTTGACCGATGAGTCTTGTCCTCAGGATTCTGGCCTGAGCCATACTAGGGTAAGGCCAAAAGCATCTGGAAAGCTAGGGCAGCCATTCCGCCAACAGGTCGGCGGAGGCACCGGTGATCAGGCTAAGGGGCATTTCCGGATCGGCCAGGGCCAGGGCATAGCTGGCCTGCAGCAGGGGGCGAAAACGTTCATCCCCCAGCAGGTTGACCTGAAAAAAGGCCTGGGCAAAGCCCTGCATATAGCCCTGAGCTAGCTCTGGGTAGGGACCAATCAAGGCCTCTGGAATCGCCAGGGGTTGGTCGCCGCCCCCCGTGTCGCCGATCACGGAAAAGTGGGTGCCTCGGGATAGCAGGAGCAGGTAGCGGTGGTCACTGCCTAGCCAGGTAAAGGGCTTAATCTGTTCTGCAAAGGCGGGGGCCACCGTATCTAGGGCCCCCGCCACCACCATGGTGGGCACCTTCACCTGGTCATAGCCCCTGGGGCCAAACAGGACGCCACCAATTGGGTTCATGATGAAGATGGCCTTTACCCTCGGGTCAACCAAACGGCGACCTGGGTTAGCCAGGCGAACCGCCTGACATTGGAGCAGTAGGGAGGGGTTAAAGGCCAGCCGACTAGGGGGACAGGCCTGCCCCAAGCCCTGGCTGTCGACGGTAGCCCCCCCCAGGGCCAGGGCGGTATAGCCGCCAAAGGATTGGCCCACCACCCCCACCCGGTTCAGGTCGAGGCGACCCCGCAACTCCGGGTAACGGAGGCGAGCCTGGGCCAGACCGGTAATCGCCACAGAAATATCCTGGGGTCTTTGCCAAAATTCTCCGTCGGGAACAACGGCGGTGCTCTGCCCCGCCAACAGGGCAAACAACTGCTCATCGTTGCTGCCCGTATGCTCCACGGCGGCCACCGCCAACCCGCCGGCGGCCAGGTATTCCGCCAGGTAACTAAAGCTCTGGCGGCTACTGCCCAATCCGTGGGAAATCAGCACCAGGGGAAACCCTGAGCGGGGCGGGCGCCCCTGGGGCAGAAACAGAGTCACCGGTCGAGCCAGACCCTCCAGTTCCAAGTTGAGACGCTTCACCCCGTAGCGTTGCTGGGCCTGGACTAAAGCCTGGAGGGCGGCCAGGTCCATGGCATTGGCCTCCAGCACGGCCTCCTGATCGGCGATCGCCCGCACCAAGTTGACCGCCCGTTCTGACTGAAGGATAGCCTGGTTAATCTCCTCGGCCACCGCCACGGCACCGGCCAAATCCACCCGAATGGCCTCCAGGGGGTAGGCCCGCAGCACATCCAGCAGGGTAAATCCCTGACCACGGTCAGCCTGGGCGGATGCCAAAATCAATGCCGCCCGCAGGGCGTTAAAGTTACCCTGGCGGGAGGGAGTCTGCACCACCCGGGTGACCTGCTGCAACAACAACACTCCTTGCTCGGTGTAGAGAAACTGGGCGACTGCTACGACATCCAGGGTGCGGGTGGGGGTGCTGAGGGCCTGGCGAATCTGGGCCAGAGCCTCGGGGGAAAACCCTAAGTGACGGTTGTAGGACTGTAGTTGCCGACTGAGTTTACCAGTCCGGGCCAGCTGCTCCAAGTCAGCGATGGCGATGGTCCGCTGTAGACCACCGTAGGTGATAATAATTTTCTCCGCCGCTCGCCCAGGACCGGGGCTCAGCAAGTTAACCGCCAGGGCCAGACCAGACAGCCCTAGCCACCAGCGGTGGCGGGCACTGGCAGGGGGGAAGGAAGGAGGAGTAGAGGGCAACATCAAGGGGGGTAATCTATAGCTGACATCCTCTACAGGAGGAAAAGCATAGTTTTGGCTAGAACGCTGTGAGGTGGATCGGCGAAGGCAAAGGCTAGGTAGGGCGATGGGAAAATGCTACAGGTTAGGGAAAGTCGGAGAAGGGGGCCGTCATTTCCGGTGCAATTACCTGATTTAGAAAACCATTACAGGCATCCATCAACAAATCAATCACGTAGGTAAATCCCTCCGGTCCACCATAGTAGGGATCGGGCACTTCCTGATCGGGGTAGGTGCGACAGTAGTCACAGACCAGGCGCAGTTTATGGCCGTAGCGCTGGTCCCGATCCAGGGCCTGGATATCCCGATAGTTCTGATGATCCATGGCCAGAATCCAGTCAAACTGCTCAAAGTCTGCCACCTCAAACTGACGGGCTCGGCCCCTCAGGGTAATGCCGTAGGCCTGGGCGGCGGCGGCCATGCGACCATCGGGCGGACTGCCGATATGGTAGCCCGCGGTGCCTGCGGAGTCGCAGATCAGGCGATCGCCCCACTGGCGCTGCTGGGCCAAGTGGTTCATAATGTTCTCCGCCGAAGGAGATCGGCAGATGTTACCTAGACAGACAAAGAGCAGTCGAATAGCCATGACGCTACCGTCAGCAGGTGGGTTGAGGCTACAAACCGGGGAGACTGAGGCCACCGGTGAGTTCCTCCATGCGATCGCGCATGGTGGCGGTGGACTTTTCGTAGGCATCCTTCATGGCGGTAGTGACCAGGTCTGCCAGCACCTCCGCCCCCTCGTTTAGAGCTTCGGGGGCGATGGTGACACTACGGGG
Organism: Leptolyngbya sp.; assembly: GCA_040374235.1. Classification (GTDB taxonomy): domain Bacteria; phylum Cyanobacteriota; class Cyanobacteriia; order Phormidesmidales; family Phormidesmidaceae; genus Nodosilinea. The sequence goes on from JBEIUS010000039.1 coordinate 9,833, forward strand.
TTCCTGGTTGCCACTCATCACCACCGTCACCAGCCCACCGCCCGCCTGACCGGCGATCGCCATTTGCTCCAGGTCTTCCTGCAGTTGCTTAGCCCCTTCTTGAATTTGCTGAGCTTTCTTGAAGGCTTCGGTCAATTCCTTCATTTTGCCCAAGCCGAACCCGAACCCTTGACCTTGTGTCATGTCGTTACTCTCGCAAAGAACTCTCGCCGTAATGCTAAACCAGTTATAGTGCAACCGTTGGCTATTGTACCCCCATCGCCGATAGGATGGGGCTAGTTTCCTACCCATACCACCATGGCCGTCCGTTCCCCCTGCCCCCCCTCCGCCAGCGCCAGCCCCCAAACCGGCCAGCTGATCCTCCTCACCGGCCCCAGTGGAGTGGGCAAGGGCACCCTGTTGCAGGCCCTGCGCCAGCGCCATCCCGATCTGCCGGTATCGGTGTCCGCCACCACTCGCCCCCCCCGTCCGGGGGAGGTGGAAGGAAAGAACTACTACTTTGTCACTCGAGATCAGTTCCAGGATCTGATTGACCAGGGAGCATTGCTGGAATGGGCGGAGTTTGCCGGCAACTATTACGGCACCCCCAGGGCCCCGGTGATGGAAAAACTGACGGCCGGTCAGGGGGTGATTCTGGAGATTGAACTGGAGGGGGCCCGCCAGGTGCGTCAGACCTTCCCCGAGTCCCTACAGGTGTTTGTGCTGCCCCCTTCCCTGGCGGAGCTGGAGCACCGCATCCGGCAGCGGGGGCAGGATAGTGAGGCGGCGATCGCCCGACGGTTGAGCCGGGCCCGGGTGGAAATCGAGGCCGCCCCTGAGTTTGACATCCAAATCGTTAACGATCACCTGGAGTCTGCCCTGAAGCAACTGGAGCAGGTGGTCCTCCAGGCCTCAATAGGGGGTAGCTGCCTTTAAGCGGACCGCTTTTCCGGCCCCTGGCCAGGGGGGTTCTCACCCGACCTTCCCCCTTAAATCGACGACTAAGCCAGCGACCTGGGTCCCCGCGTTGGCCCCCACCCTCACCCCCTGAATCCCCATGTCTAGCCAGTCCCCCTTCGCCTTCGGCCCACCCCCCAGCACCACCCTGCCCACCCTCAACCTCCCCACCATGCTGCGGTTGGGGGTGTTTAACATGGGCCTGGGGATTATGTCCCTGCTCACCCTCGGGGTGCTAAACCGGGTGATGATTGAGGAATTACGGGTGCCGGCCCTGATCGCCGCTGGCACCATTGCCGTCCACCAGTTCATGGCTCCCGCCCGGGTATGGTTTGGCCAAATGTCCGATGCCCGCCCCCTGCTGGGGCACCACCGCAGCGGCTACATCTGGGTGGGTATTGTCACCGTTGCCCTGGTTTCCTTTGCCGCCCTGCAGGTGGTCTGGCAACTGGGGGAGCGGATCACCGATCAGGGCTGGGGGCCCCAGGCCTACCCCTGGGTGGGCCTGCTGGGGCTGTTGTTTGCCATCTACGGCCTGGCCCTGAGTGCCACCTCCACCCCCTTCACCGCCCTGCTGGTGGATGTCTCCGATGAAGACAGTCGCTCTCGCCTGGTGGGGATTGGCTGGGCCATGCTGATGGTGGGGATTATCACCGGCGTGGTGATCACCGCCATTGTGTTGAAGCCAATTGAACTCAATGCTCCTATCGATCAGGTGCGTAGCGCCGTTAATCGGCTGTTTATCATCGCCCCAGCCCTGGTGTGCCTGCTGGCCTTTTTCAGCACCGTGGGAATTGAGCGCCGCTATTCCCGGCGGCGCTCGGCCCCCGATCAGCGGGAGGATAGCCTCACCCTGGACCGAGCCCTGAAGATCCTTACCGCTAGCCGCCAGACCGGACTATTTTTCAGCTTTTTGCTGGTGCTCAGCCTCAGCCTATTCATGCAGGATGCCATCCTGGAGCCCTACGGCGGCGAGGTGTTTGGCATGACCATCGCCGAAACCACTCGCCTCAATGCCGCCTTTGGCCTGGGTACCCTGCTGGGGATTATCGTCACCGGCTGGCTGGTGGTGCCGCGCCTGGGCAAGCAGCGCAGTGTTAGCCTGGGTTGCGGTTGGGCGGCCCTCTGTTTGATCGGGATTATGCTTTCGGGCCTCACCGGTAGTCCAGCGGTGTTGTTGACGGCGGTATTTATGTTTGGTATTGCCTCTGGGGTATTGACCCTGGGGGCGATCGTGCTGATGCTGGATTTAACCGTGACGGAAACCGCCGGTACCTTTATTGGGGCCTGGGGCCTGGCCCAGGCGATCGCCCGCGGCAGTGCCACGGTGCTGGGGGGAGCAGTGTTGGACCTAGGTCGGGCCCTGCTGCGGATGTTCAATGGCGGGGGGGAGGTGGGTCAGTCCCAAAGCCTGCTGGCCTACGGCCTGGTCTTTGGTCTCCAGGCCCTGGGCATGGGGGTGGCCATTGCGCTGCTGCGCCGGGTTGATATTCAAGAATTTCAAGCCAATGCCAGGGCCGCGATTACTGCCGCCCTCCAGGGGGAGATGGACTAACCATGGTGGATTTTTGGGATCAGGTGCTGACCGCCGCCGCCACCAGCAGCGCGGCGGTGGGCCAGCGGTTACTGGCGGAGTTTGGCGAGGTGGAGGCAGATGTGAAGGGCGATGGTAGTCTGGTTACCGCTAGCGATCGCTGGGCCGACCAGGCCCTGCGCACCGCTCTGCACCACCACTTCCCCGAGCATGGTCTGCTCAGCGAAGAGGTGGCCCATATTTTTCCCGCTGGTGATTGGTGCTGGGTGATCGACCCCATTGATGGCACCACCAACTTTAGCCGGGGCATTCCCATCTGGGGGATTTCCCTGGGGCTGCTCTACCAGGGGGTACCGGTGTTTGGCTACGTGGCTATCCCTCCCCTACAGCAATGCTTCCACGGCTACTGGCCCGGCAGTAGTGGCCTGGTGATGCCCCGGGGCGCTTTCTGCAACCAGCGTCCCATCCGCCCCAGCACCGCCCCCCCTGGACCCCAGCAGTTTTTTAGTCTCTGTGCCCGCAGTACCCAGGTGATGGCCCAGCCCTTTCCCTGCAAAATTCGCATGCTGGGATCCGCCGCCTATAACCTGTTGATCGTGGGGGCCGGCTGGGCCCTGGGGGCGGTGGAGGCTACCCCAAAAATTTGGGACATCGCCGCGGTCTGGCCGGTTCTTCAGGCGGCTGGGGCCACCTGGGTATCCCTTGATGGGGCCGATCCCTTCCCCCTGCGAGTGGGCCGAGACTATGGCCAGCAGGCCTATCCCACCCTGGTCAGCGCCCAGGCGGAGTGGATCCCCCAGTTTCGTCCCCTGGTGCAGCCCGATGCCTAATCTCCCTCACCTGCCCCGGTGACCTTACCATTGCTTACCTGGGGATAGATAAAGTATCCTAAGGGGTCAGGTTCTCAGCAACCTAGCCCTCCGCTCTCTGGTTTGGTCCGTTTTCCCCAACCATCTCCATGACCTTCTCCCTTGCCCACCCTCGCCATCTGTGGATCTGGCTAGTCACCCAACTGACCAGTGAAACCACCCTTTATGTGATCAAACGGGTTTTACAGGCCCTGCTAACCCTGCTGCTGGCCTCCGCCCTCAGCTTTTTCATCATTCAGCTGGCACCGGGTAACTTCCTCGATCAGTACCGCCAAAGTCCCCAGTTTTCGGCGGAAACCCTGCAGCAACTGGAGACCCAGTTTGGCCTAAATCAACCCGTTTGGCGCCAGTACCTGAACTGGCTCTACCAGGTGATTTTCCATGGCAATTTCGGCCTCAGTTTCTCCTATCAACGGCCGGTGGTGGACATTCTTTGGGAACGGGTACCCAATACCCTGGTGCTCTCCCTAGCCTCGGTGCTGGTCACCTGGCTGATCGCCATTCCCATGGGTATTGCCGGAGCTATCCACCAAAATCGCAGCCTGGACCGGGGGCTGCAGGTCTTAAGTTACTTGGGCCAGGGCATGCCTAGCATTATTACGGGGCTGTTGTTACTATTCTTCGCCCAATTGACCACACCCCTGTTTCCCATTGGTGGTCGCACCAGCATCATCCATAGCGACTTAACCCGTCTGGGGCAAATTCTAGACGTGGGCTGGCACCTGATTTTGCCTACCCTGGCCCTGAGTATTACCGGCTTCGCTGGTTTACAACGCATTACCCGGGGTCAAATGCTGGATGTACTCAGGCAAAACTATATCCAAACCGCTCGGGCCAAAGGTCTGTCAGAGAATCGAGTAATCTACGTCCATGCCCTGCGGAATGCAGTAAATCCCCTGATTACCCTGCTGGGTTTCGAATTTGCCAATTTACTGGCAGGCGCATTTATTACCGAAAACTACTTCAACTGGCCTGGGCTGGGCAAGTTGATTCTAGAGGCGGTCACGGCCCAGGATCTTTACCTAGTAATGGCCAGCCTGATGATGGGGGCAGTAATGCTAATCCTAGGCAACCTGCTGGCGGACCTGGCCTTGAGCGTGGTGGACCCGCGCATCCGTTTGTTAGAGCTGAACTAGACCGAAATATCCTCCCTATTGTCCAGGGGCAATCCTGGGTCTCAGGAGCAAAACCGATCCACCGCGTAGTGATGGGCCGCTAATTCCTCCTGGTCGGCCAGGGGGGTGAGGGTCAGGTCGAGGTCGTTGTACTTGCGGCGTAGGGCCAGCCCCAGCAGGTAGTCGGCAAAGTGGGGGTTTTTGGGGAGTAGGGGACCGTGCATATAGCTACCAAACACATTGCGGTGCCGGGCCCCCTCAAACTGGGCGCTGGCGTTGTTACCAAAGCCCGCCAGGGTTTGGCCCAGGGGCTGTACCTCCGCCCCCAGGGAGGTCTGGCCAGAATGGTTTTCAAACCCCACCAGGGTGGAGGGCATGGCCTGGGGCGGCTGATACAGGGTCTGAAGGTCTTGGTAGATGGTCGGCTCCAGTTGTACCACCAGATTGCCAATGCAGCGCTGTTGCACCGCCATACCGGGGGCGGCGGTGTGTACGTCAATAATCCCCAGGCCGGGGGTTGCCTGGCCGTTACCCATGAGAAAGGTGTGGCCCATCAACTGGTAGCCGCCACAAACCCCCAGGAACACTACGCCGGCGGCGGTATCGGCGGCGATCGCCGCCGCCTTGAGGCGATGGAAGTCCTCCACCACCGCCACCTGGTCTCGATCTTGACCGCCCCCCATAAAGTAAAGGTCGGTCTGGCCGACCTGGGCCCGGTCCCCCAGGGTCAGAGCCTGGAGGGTGCAATCGATGCCCCGCCACTGGCAACGGCGTTGTAGTACCCGTAGGTTGCCACTGTCACCGTAGAGGTTGAGGTGGTCGGGGTAGAGGTGAGTGAGGGTGAGGGAAGGGGCCATAGAGTACACCGGGGGTTACACCGCATCCAGGGTCTTACCCAGGAGTTTACGCAATTCCAGCATAGCGGTGTAGGTGGGCATGACAAAGACGGTGTCGCCATGCCCGGCCCGATCAAAGGCCAGGTCCAGGGCGGCAGAGAGGGATTCCAGGGTGGCGGGGGGCTCCGCCAGAGGCGGCTCCAGGGCGTACTTGAGGCGCACCGCCATGTCCTTAGCCCGACTGCCGGTGCAGATCACCCAGTCCACCTGGGCCTGGTTGAGGCGCTCCAACTGACTGTCCCACAGCCAGGACACATCCCGGCCATCGGCGGTATTGTCGTTGATGGCCAGCACTAGCTTGAGGGCGGGTAGGTGGCGCAGCAACTCCAGGCTGAGGCTAAAGCTGGCGGGGTTTTTGACCAGCAACAGGCGGTAGTCGACCCGCTTGCCCCCCCGCTGACGGCTGAGGATTTCCCCCCGGCCAAAGGCGGGTTGGAAGTCGGCTAGCCCCGCCGCCGCCGTGGCCCCATCCACCCCCAGCAGGGTGGCCAGGGCGATCGCCGTCAGGGCATTGTAGACATGGAAAAACCCGGGGGACACCGTGGTCACCCGGGGCAGGTGCAGGGTTTGGCTACCGATTTGCCCCTCCACAGTAAAATCCGTGGTCAGGTCCGGGTTAATCTGGAGCTCCTGGGCCTCTAGCCCCTCACTCCCCAGGGGCGGCCGCTGCAGTTGCCCCTCATAGGGCAGCCGGCGGGCATACTCCGGGGCCAGGGAGACAAAGTAGGTGGGGTTGGGTAGGCCCTGGGTGAGGCGGGCGGTGCGGGGGTCATCGCCGTTCAGCACCACCTGGGCCTGGGGACATTGGGCGATACCTTCCCGGATCAGGCTTTCGGTGCGATCGATTTCACCGTAGGCATCCAGTTGATCGCGGTAGAGGTTGGTGACGGCGATCGCCCGGGGCCGTAGCACCTGGGCAATACGGGGCAGGGTGGCTTCCTCCACCTCCAGAATGGCGTAGCGGCAATGCAACTGGCCCAGCAGGTCGCTTTGCTTGAGCAGTTCCGACAAAATCCCCTGGCTGAGGTTGGCCCCCGCCCGATTGCGAAGAATCCTCCCCCCCACCACCGGGCTGAGCATGGCGTTCAGCATGGTTTGGCTGGTGGTTTTGCCATTGGTGCCGGTAATCACCACCACCGTGGGAATCTGCTGGATCAAGGCCCCCAGGGCAAAGGGGCAGTACTTCCCCACCAGGTAGCCCGGCAGGGCGGTCCCCGCCCCCCGCCCCGAGAGGCGCAGCCCCAGGGTGAGTAATTTGGCAAAGATAACGATGGGAATTAGCAGCAGTTGAGGCATGGCGACGGTGGAATCACCCCAACAGTGTAGACCAGGGGGTGATCCGCTTAACCGCTAAATCCCCCCTTAGGGGTCGCCATACCAGAGGGCTTCGATGCCGTGGGCCACCTGGGCGGGGTCCTGCTCCGGCCCCAGGCAGAGGGTGATATGGCCCAGTTTGCGCCCCGGTCGGGGCGCCTTATGGTACCAGTAGAGGTGGCCGCCAGGGAGCTGCTGGAGTTGCCGCCGCTTGGCGGGGTAGTCCGTCGCGGCCTCCAGGCCCAGCAGGTTGACCATCACCGCCTGGGGGCAGGTCAAGCTGGTGGGGCCCAGGGGGCGATCGCTGACCGCCCGTAGCTGTTGCTCAAACTGAGAGGTCTGGCAGGCATCCAGACTATAGTGGCCAGAGTTGTGGGTGCGGGGGGCGATTTCGTTGATCAACACCCGATCATCCTGGGTGAGGAAGCACTCAATCCCGAGGATTCCCACCAGATCCAGGCCCTCCACCAGGGTGTGGGCCAGGCTGGCCATGGTGACCTGCACCGCTCCACTAACCTGGGCCGGCACCAACACCCGCCGACAGATCTGGTCCACCTGCTGGGTTTCCACGGTGGGGTAGAGGGCCACCTGCCCCACCTCGGAACGGGCCACCATCACCGCCAGTTCTTTTTTAAAGGGGACAAACTCCTCCAGCAACACCGGCTGGTGACCCAGGCTGGCCCAGGCCGGCCCGAGCTGCTCGGGCCCAGACACCATCCGAGTGCCGTAGCCGTCGTAACCGAGGCGGCGACTCTTGATCACCAGGGGGAACCCGATCGCCTGGGCCCGCTGGGTGAGCTGGCTCAGGTCCGCCCCCGCCTCTAGGATGGCGTAGCCGGGGCTGGCCAAGCCCAGGCGATCAAAGCATTGCCGCTGATGGGCCTTATCCAACACCAAGGCCAGGACCGCCAGGCTGGGGCGAAATCTGACGCCCTGCTGGGCCAGGGGTTGCAAGCCCTGGCAGTCGATAAATTCATTTTCAAAGGTAATTACATCGCACTGCTCCGCCAGGGCGGCGGTGGCGGCCCCATCCGCCACCCCGGCCAGTACCGTGGCGGCGGCGATCGCCACCGCCGGGTCATCCGGTTGGGGGGTTTGCACCACCAGCTCCAGCCCCAGGGCCTGGGCGGCGGGGGCCATCATCCAGGCCAGTTGGCCGCCGCCGATCACCCCGACCCGGCGGATGGGGGGCACTATCGGTAACACCATGGCCTCCCCCTAAACCGCCACGGCGGCGGGATGCTGCTGGAGCACCCGGGCCAGGTACTGGCCGGTGTAGGATTGGGGCACCTGGGCCACCTGCTCGGGGGTGCCCTGGGCAATCAGTTGGCCGCCCCGATCACCCCCCTCGGGCCCCAGATCGATCACCCAGTCAGCGCAGCGAATCACGTCCAAGTTGTGTTCAATCATCAACACCGAATTGCCCTTATCCACCAGCCGTTGCACCACATCCAACAACTTATGGACATCGTAGAAGGACAGACCGGTGGTGGGCTCGTCGATCAGGTACAGGGTTTTACCGGTGGACCGGCGGGCCAGTTCTGAGGCCAGCTTCATGCGCTGGGCCTCCCCTCCTGACAGGGTAGGGGCGGTTTGGCCCAAGCGAATATAGCCCAACCCCACATCCACCATGGTTTGCAGCCGGGCCGCCGCCTGGGGAATATTTTCAAAAAAGCTGAGGGCCTCCTCAGCGGTCATATTCAGCACATCGGCAATGGTTTTGCCCTTGTAGGCGACCTGCAGGGTTTCCCGGTTGTAGCGGGCCCCCTTGCACACCTCACATTGCACATAGACATCGGGGAGGAAGTTCATTTCAATCACATTCACCCCCTGGCCGCCACAGGCCTCGCAGCGGCCCCCCTTCACATTGAAGGAAAATTGGCCCGCCTTATAGCCCCGGGCCTTGGCTTCGATGGTTTCGGTAAACAGGTTGCGAATCACATCGAAGACGCCGGTGTAGGTGGCGGGATTGGAACGGGGGGTGCGGCCAATCGGCGACTGGTCGATGACGATTACCTTGTCCAGGGCCTGCAGCCCCTGCAGAGCCTCTAACTGGTGAGGGAAGGGCACCTTACTACCAAAGTGGTGCTGCAGGGCGGGATAAAGTAGCTCGTTCACCAGGGTGGATTTGCCAGAACCGGAAACCCCGGTGATGCACACCAGCTTGCCCAGGGGTAATTCCACCTCCAGGTGCTGCAGGTTATTGCGGTGGGCGTCCTTAAGCACCAGGCTGCGACCATTGCCAGACCGCCGTTGGGCGGGGGTGGGAATGGTGCACCGGCCAGACAGGTAGGCGCCGGTGAGGGAATCGGGGGCGGTCAGCAAATCCTGGAGGCGGCCCTGGGCCACGATCCGCCCCCCGTGGATGCCCGCCCCTGGGCCAATATCCACCAGGTGATCGGCGGCCCGGATGGTGTCCTCATCGTGCTCCACCACGATCAGGGTGTTACCCAGATCCCGCAGGCGGGTGAGGGTGTGGAGGAGGCGATCGTTATCCCGTTGGTGCAGGCCAATGCTGGGTTCATCCAGAACGTAGAGCACCCCAGTGAGGCCAGAGCCAATCTGGGTGGCCAGGCGAATTCGCTGGGCCTCGCCGCCGGAGAGGGTCATGGCGGTGCGGTGCAGGGTCAGGTAGTCGAGCCCCACATCCAGCATGAATTGCAGTCGGGCCCGGATTTCCCGCAGCACCAGCTCGCCAATCTGCAGCTGCCGGGCGGAGAGCTGGGGCCCGGCCTGGCCTGCCCCCACCAGGGCCTGGATGCGCTGCAGGCACTCCCGGATGGAGACGTTGGTGAGGTCGTGGATGGCGTAGGGGCCAATCCGCACCGCGTTGGATTCGGGCTTCAGGCGGGTACCCCGGCACACCTCGCAGGTCTGGTCCACCAGGTATTTCTCCAGCTTTTGTTTGTAGACCTCGGAGGTGGTTTCCTGGTACTGCCGCTCCAGGATGGGGAGCACCCCCTCGTAACGACGGTGGTAGCCCTGGCGATCGCGGTAGCGGGAGTCGGACTCGATATAGATCTTCTCCTCGCTGCCATGGAGAATCACCCACTGCTGATCCGGGGTGAGTTGGTCCCACCGGGTCTGGATTTCAAAGCCGAAGGCCTGGCCCACACTGTAGAGCAGGGAGAAGTAGTAGGTGTTGTCCTTTTCCGACCAGGGGGCAATGGCGGCGTAGACCGGCAGGCTAGGGTCGGGCACCACCAGGTCGGCATTGAAGGTGCGCAGGCTGCCCAAGCCGTGGCAGTGGGGGCAGGCGCCGTAGGGGGAATTGAAGGAAAACAACCGGGGGGAGAGTTCCTCCATGACGGCGCCGTGCTCCGGGCAGGCAAAGTTTTCTGAAAACACCAGCTCCCGAGGGGAACTGTAGTCCCCGCTGGTTTCCGCCGCCTGGGGCAGGCGATCCGACAGGGATACCACCGGGGCCGGGCTGGCCCCCGCCCTGGGCTCCGCCAGAATATCGATGATGGCGATGCCCTCCGATCGCTTTAGGCAGGTAGTCAGGGAATCCGCCAGCCGTTCCTGCAGGTCATCCTTCTTCACCAGCCGGTCCACCACCACCTCAATGTGGTGGCTGTGGTTTTTATCCAGCTCAATATTGTCGGTGAGCTCGCGGATCTCCCCATCTACCCGCACCCGCACAAACCCCTCCGCCGCCAGGCTGGAGAGCAGTTTTTTATGGGTGCCCTTCTTACCCCTAACCACCGGCGCCAGCACCTGGAAGCGGGTGCGATCGGGCAGGGCCATGATCCGATCGATTATCTGATCGATGGCCTGGGGGGCGATGCTGCGATCGCAGTGGGGGCAATGGGGCTCCCCGGCCCGGCCGTAGAGCAACCGCAGGTAGTCGTAGATTTCCGTCACCGTACCCACGGTGGAGCGGGGGTTGTGGGAGGTGGATTTTTGATCAATGGAGATGGCGGGACTGAGGCCCTCAATGGCATCCACATCGGGCTTATCCACCTGGCCCAGGAACTGGCGGGCGTAGGCACTGAGGGACTCCACGTAGCGCCGCTGGCCCTCGGCAAAGATGGTGTCAAAGGCCAGGGAAGACTTGCCAGACCCCGACACCCCGGTGAAGACAATCAGTTGGTTGCGGGGAATCTCCAGGTCCAGGTTCTTCAGGTTATGCTGCCGGGCACCACGGATGCGGATCACGTTATCATCCAGAGCGCTGTGATGATGGGCTAACTCAGGGCCGGGGCTGGCGGCCCGTCCGTTAGAGGAGGTCGCGGAGGGGCGGGCGGTGACATCGGAGTTAGCCATTAGGTCGGCTCAGGGAAAAAGGATTTAATCAATTTAACATTGAATACTGATTGGGGCAGAGGAGCCGCCAGTCCTCCCCGGGAGGGGCTATAGTGGGGCTGATTCCCAAGGCCTGCTTAACTTCGGTGGTGATGGCTATGGTGGTTAGTTCCAGTCCGATTCCTCCCAACCCCCTCGCCCTGCTCCATGGCGGCGGCCTGCTGGTGGCCGGTGAGCGCAGTGGGGTGGGCAAAACCACCGCCACCCTGGCCATACTGGCAGCCCTGGGGCAGCGATCGCAGCGGGTGCAGTCCTTTAAGGTGGGGCCCGACTACATCGACCCGATGTTTCACCAGCGGGTGACCGGCCGGCCCTGCTACAATCTGGACCCGGTGCTGACCTCCCCCGCCTATCTGCAGGAGTGTTTTACCCGCCACTGCGAGGGGGCGGAGTTTGTCCTGGTGGAGGGGGTGATGGGTCTGTTTGATGGCGCCAGCGGCCTGTCTGAGGTGGGCAGCAGCGCCCAGGTGGCCAAGCTACTGAATTTGCCCGTGGTGCTGGTGGTAGACTGTGGTCGCTTGGCCCGCTCAGTGTTGGCGATCATCCACGGCTTTCGCCACTTCGATGCCGACCTGCGGCTGGCCGGGGTAGTCTTGAACCGGGTGGCCAGCGATCGCCACCGGGAGATCCTGAGCCAGGCCCTGGGGGCGATCGATCTACCGATTTTAGGGATGTTGCCTCGACAAACCGAGATTACCATCCCCGATCGCCACCTGGGTCTGGTGCCCACGGCGGAGCTATCAGGCCTGACCACCCTGGTGAATCAATTAGCCGATTTCGGACGCCATCACCTCGACTGGGCGCAGCTAGAGCCCCTACTGCGTCGCCGGTCTGGCCCCAACCTTCCCAGCCCAGCCCCCCCGACCACCCCCGACCAGCCGCCACCGGTGCGCATCGCCCTGGCCCAGGATGCCGCCTTCAGTTTCTACTATGCCGATGCCCTGGAGTTTATGACCCACCTGGGGGTGGATTGGGTCCCCTGGAGCCCCCTGCGGGATGAAACCCTACCAGAGGCGATCGATGGCCTCTACCTGGGGGGTGGGTTTCCCGAGATGTTTGCCCCCACCCTGGCGGCCAACCTACCCCTGCACCGTCACCTGCAGCGCCGGATCACCGCCGGCTTACCCACCTACGCCGAGTGTGGAGGACTGATGTACCTGGCCCAAAGCCTGACGGACCTGAGCGGCCAGGCCTGGCCCATGGTGGGTATCCTGCCTACCCGGGTAGGGATGGGCTACCCCCTTACCGTCGGCTACCGGCAGGCCAGCGGCCTACACCCCGCCAGCCTGGTGCCCCCGGGCTGCTCGGTGTGGGGCCATGAGTTTCACCATTCCCAGGCCAGCCCCCCGCCCCCCCAACCCCTCTACGCCCTACGCCGCTACGATGCTGACCATAGCCATGGCCAGGAGGGCTGGCAGGTGGGATCGGTGCAGGCTTCCTATCTGCACCTCCACTGGGCGGGCTGCCCAGGGGTAGCCCAGCGGTTTGTGGATCGCTGCCGTCGCCATCGTCAAGGGTAGGATTAGGGCCAGTCCCCTTGGCCATGCTAGGCGCAGCCTATGACCTGGGCACTACGGCCGATGGCATCCTCCTGTCGATCTTCGCAGCCATGGTCCGTGGAGCCTTACGCCGCAACCGGCAAGCGCGGCATGATGGCTGCAGTGGGCATAACGACTACTATATCCCCTTAGAGCAGCGATGATTGGCCAGGGGAAGACGGAGTGACC
>JBEIUS010000232.1:0-3801 GCA_040374235.1 Leptolyngbya sp.
TACTGAGCGTCTGTTGCAGTTGACTCATCGGGGGCCAAGTCACTGCCTACTGGTAGGCCTCATGAATAATGCAGGCTAGGTTAGCCTCCTCAGGTTTCCCTGCTCCCCCTTTCCCGTGGGGGGAGCAGTTTTTCTAATGGCAGGGAATGTGGGCTAGGACTGTGATGGCGGCTCAGCCTATAGCCTTAACCCACAGAATAAGATCAAAAGTAGATCTAGATCAAAATGAATTTCAAAATTAACTTGATTTTTTCTCGGTTGTGTGGAATTTTGTAGGGTACTACTAATCAACGGTCTCCCGAGCTGACTACCGTTGATTTTTCTATTCCAACAATTTCCCTAGCTTTGCCATGACCTATTCACCCCTGCCTTCCCCCAGCCTGAGTCAAGCCGTCAGCGATCGCCTGGCTAAACTCCAGGCCACCCTGGTTGACGCCGTCCCCCAGGCCTCGGCCCTACTGCTGGCCGCCGGTATTGGCTTCAGTGCCCTGTTGCCCGCTCCGGCCCTGGCTAAAACAGCCGAGTCTACCCCTCCCCGCCAGGATCAGGAGCTACTCAGTCAAAGGCCCGAAACCGTTGAGCTCACCCTGGTCACCTACGCGGTAACTAAGGCCGCCTACGACAACATCATTCCCCTGTTCGTCGAGAAGTGGAAGCGGGACAATAACGGTCAAGAGGTGGTTATTAACGGCAGCTACGGGGGGTCTGGCACCCAAACCCGAGCCGTCATCGATGGCCTGGAGGCGGACATCGTCGCTCTGGCCCTGTCTGGGGACGTCAGCAAGATTCAAGAAGCGGGGTTGATCGATCCCGGTTGGGAAGCGGAGCACCCCAATAGCTCCATCATTACCAACTCGGTGGTGGCCTTTGTCACCCGTCCGGGCAACCCCAAGCGGATTCGCACCTGGAGCGATCTGGCCCGTCCTGATGTGGCGGTGATTACCGCCAACCCCAAAACCTCGGGAGGCGCCAGGTGGAACTTTCTAGCCCTCTGGGGCTCGGTCACCCAAACTGGGGGCACTGAGGCCCAGGCCCGTGAACTCGCTCAGAAGGTCTACGCTAGTGCCCCCGTGTTACCGAAGGATGCCCGGGAGTCCACCGACGTGTTCTTCACCCGGGGCCAGGGGGACGTACTGCTCAACTATGAAAACGAAGTGATTCTGGCGGCTCAACGGGGTGAAACCAACTTTTTCTCCATCATTCCCCCCGACAATATCCGCATTGAAGGTCCGGTTGCCGTAGTTGATAAAAATGTGGAGAAACACGGTACGCGCCGGGTAGCGGAGGCCTTTGTGGATTTTCTATATACCCCTGAAGCCCAACGGGAATTTGCCAAGGTGGGTTTTCGTCCCATTAATCCCAACGTGGCCCAGGAGTTTTCACGGCAGTTCCCCCAGGTTAGTCGCCTCTTTACCGTCGCCGACTTTGGCGGTTGGGGGGAAATTGGTCGACGCTTCTTTGCCGATGGCGCCATCTTCGATCAGGTCTATACCCAACGCTAACCAGTCCCTGGGTCCATGGCGTGGGCCCAGGCCATGGACCTGAGGAAACAGGACTGCCCTGAAGGAACCCTTTGTGATTCGACCTATTCTATCAACCGCTGTGACCGAACCGCTCCCCCCTAAGGCTGTGCTCCCCCCGTCAGCTACCACTGACCTGCAGGACCCTACCCTTAACCTGCCAGGGGCGGATATCTGGTTGCATACCCCCAAAGCCGCCGGTAAACGGGGGGCTGGCTGGCTGGTTACCTGGCTTACCCTGTTGTCCCTCGGGGCCCACGGGTTGTTGCTGGTCTTACCGGTGGCGCCAGAAAAGCCCGCCACCCCTCCCCCAGAGCCGGAAAAGTCCGCCCGTATCACCCAACTATCCCCGCCGGGGCCTAAGGGGAGTAGTAAGCCTAAACCCAAGACGGCAACGGCTAAGCCAGTCCCTAAGCCTCGGGCCAGTAATCGACCGCCGGCGGTTCCCCCCATTCCCCCGGTGAAGCCACCCCCCGCGCCGACTCCGACGGCAGCCGCCCCTGCCGCTCCCCCCCCAGCGACGGCCCCTACCGCCACTGAACCCATGGCGGGTAATCCCTGGGAAGACTTCCCCCAGTACCCCCAGGCCCAGCCCGGCTGCTACAATCTGGACTCCTGTAGGCAAACAGCCCAGCCCCTGGGGCAGGTGTCGACTTTTTTTAGTCAGCAGCTACCCGCTAAGGCCTATACCGCCCAGCTCACCATTGATGAGCCGGGTCGTAAGGTTTATCAAGTTTCCAAAAATGGGCTGAGCCAATTTCTGAGCTTGCTGGCGGTGGAGGGCAAGGGCACGGTTTATGTGGTGGCGTCGACGCCCCTAGCCCTGGGGGATCTGGCTGGTGCCATTGAGGTGCCGGCGGCGGTCCAGGCTGTGCTGGGTAATCTAGCTGCCGAAGATGGCAGTCGCGACCTCTTTCCCCAGCCCGATACTTTTTTCCTGGGCTCCGATCTGCGTCCCGAGGTGGCTAGTGTTCAACTAGTCAGGGGTGAGGTGGCTGACACCTTTTTTGATGTTTATTTTCGCAATAATCTACTCAACAATGGGTTCAGTTCCTCCGATAACCCCGATAGCTATGGCGGCGGTCAGGTTTATGAAATTCAGAAGGAGGATCTAACCCTCTATATCAATCTGGTGCCCACGGTGGATGGCACCAGCACCCTGGTGGTGGTCTTAAAGGAAATGCCGCAATAAGGCAGGAATAACGATGACAACGGTTTATCACGAAGTGGCCAAGGGGGGGCCGTTGATGCTTCCCCTGGTGGCTCTCTCAGTTTTTGTTCTGGGTCGGGCCCTAGAAAGGGCCTGGTTTTGGTACCGACTGCTCAGTAAGGAAAGTAAAATTGTCCACGATGTCCTGGAAGCTGCCTACTCCGATTTAGATCGGGCCAGGGAGATTGCTCGGCGGGCGGATAACCTACCGATTGGTCGGTTTTTGCTGGCCCCCCTCAGGTTGAGGTTTCCCACCCCTGAATCCTTTCGTCTAGCCCTGGAAACGGCGGGGGATCGGGAGTTTATTGAAATGCGTCGGGGTGACAAACTCTTTGAGAGCGCCATTGGCATCGCTCCCCTGCTGGGCCTGTTGGGTACGGTGACGGGGTTGATTGCCACCTTCAATAACCTTAATGTCGGCGGCGGTGGCTCCATGGAGGATACCACCCGGGCCGCAGCGGGGATTGGGGAAGCCCTGATCACCACCGCTGGCGGCATGGTGGTGGCCCTGATTGCCCTGGCCATCTTTAGGGTGCTGGTGAGTTTGCAGGCCAAACAGTTTGAATACTTTGCCATTGTCGGCGGCGAACTGGAGTTAATTTACCGGCAAGTCTGGTATGAGCCCTGGCAACATCAAACCCTATCCTCAAACCACTCCCCGGCCCGATTAGATCCCCGACTAACCGTTTCCAGGCCGGAGTAGCGGGAATTTTCCCCATGTCCCTATGGCCCCATCACCATGAACTTTAAAACCCAGCAGAAATCATCCTCCCAGGTGCCGGAAATCAATCTGGTGCCGATGATGGATGTGTTGATGACCATCCTCACCTTCTTCATCATTATTTCCATGACCCTATCTAGTCAGCAACGGGCCCTGAATGTTACCTTGCCCAGTACCGATGGAGAGGGGGTCAGCCTGGATGCTCCCGATCCGTTGGTGGTTTCCCTGTATTGAACGACAATTAACTTGGCTGGTTGACGACAACTAACTTGGCCGGTCAAGGATTAGCAGGGATACAAGCATCAGACCAGCAAATAGGACGAATGTTCTAAAAATAAAGGACACTGGCA
>JBEIUS010000245.1:0-3276 GCA_040374235.1 Leptolyngbya sp.
GTCTTGCCAGCCCTCTACGGTAGTGGCCTGTCAAGACCAGGGGTGGCAGGTGCTGCGCCAGGGCGCCCTTAATTTCGAGCAACAGCCATGAGTGACCCCATTTCCTCCACCGATGGCCTGGCCCTGGCCTACGATCGCCTACAGGAGCAGTACCAATTTTTAGCGGGTTTTCTGGGCACCGCCTCCCACGAATTGCGGGCCCCGATTAATCAAATTCTCAGCCTGCACCAATTGATTTTAGAGGACCTGTGCGAAAGCCCCGCCGAGGAGCGGGAGTTTATTGCCCAGGCTAACCAGGCCATCACCCGGGTGTTACAGAATTTAGATTTACTGATCCGACTTTCCAAGTTGGAGATTGGCGCCCTCCAACCCCAGCGCCAGGCGGTGTCACTTCTGGAGCTGCTGGCGGAGGTGGAGCAACTCACCACCATGAAATGTACCAACCGCCATTGCCGCCTCCGGGTCAACCTATCCCCAGAGCCGGGAACGGTGAACAGCGATCCGCAGTGGCTGCGCCAGGTACTGGTACTGCTGGTAGATGGGGCCCTGGCCGCCGGTAGCCGCCAGCTTGATATTAACCCTGCCCCCCGGGGTCTTTGTCTGCGCAGTGATTGCCCCTGGCCGACGACCGCCACCCCCGCAGTGGAGGCCACCCAACCCCCAGAGGGATTTTCTCCAGGGTTTTACTATCAGGTGGCGGCCCGCATGGCGGCGGCCCTGCAACTCAGCCTTAACCTGACGGAGGGGGGCCAGGTGATCCACCTGCAGTGGCCACCGGCCTGACCCGCCCCTAGGCCACGAAGGACTCGGCCCAATCCCGGGCCCAACCGAGGTGCTTCTGCACCTCCTCCAGGGTTTGGGCTTCGCTGTAGAGGCGCAGCACCGGCTCGGTGCCGCTAAAGCGAATCAGCAGCCAGCTATCATCCGCCAGGGTAAACTTGTAGCCGTCAATGGCCAGGCAGTCTTTTACCGCCTTATCGGCGATGCGGCTGGGGGGCTGCTGGGCCAGTTGGTCCAGGAGTTTGGCCTGCACCGCCATGCTGGCCAGGGGCAGGTCGATGCGATCGTAGGCGGACTGGTAGCCGGTTTTGTCCTGCAGGGATCGGTAGTAGGCGCTCAGATCCAGGCCTGACATCACCACCGCCTCCAGCACGTAGAGGGCCGACAGCAGGGCATCTCGCTCGGGGATGTGGTGGCCGTAGCCAATCCCCCCCGATTCCTCCCCCCCCAGCAGTACCTGGGCCACCTGCATGCGATCGGCGATGTACTTGTAGCCCACCGGGGTCTGGTGCAGCCCCAGACCGTAGAGTTTGGCCACCGCCGGGATCAGGTTAGATCCACTGATGGTTTTGACGATTTCACCACTGTAGCCCCGGCGGGTCTTGAGGTGGTCGATCAAAATTGGAATTAACACCTGGGAACTGAGGAACTCCCCCGCCCCATCCACGGCGGCGATGCGATCGCTATCGCCATCAAACACCAGCCCCACCTTCACCCCGGCCTGGGGGGGTTGGTAGGTTTTGACCGTATGCAGCAGCTCCTGCAGGTACTGGGGCAGGGGTTCCGGCGGGTTGCCGCCAAACAGGGGGTCAGCGGTGCGGTGCAGTTCGTGGGTGCTTCCCTCCCCCAGCAGGCGGGGCAAGCCCCCCGCCGCCGCCCCATGCATGACATCGGCAAATACGGTCAGTTGCCCCGTGGCAATGGCGGTTTGGATGGCCGCCACATCCACGGCGGCCTGCAGTGCGGTGCAGTAGTCGGGCCAGGGATCAAAGCTGACCACCTGCCCCTTCCCCCCCAGGGGCGCTGGCGGCGTGGGCAACAGCGCCTCCACCTGCTGGGTCACCTCCGGGCCCACGGAGCCGCCGAAGGCTCCCTTAATTTTTAAACCGGAATAGATGGGGGGGTTGTGACTGGCGGTGATCACAATCGCCCCCAGCAACCCCTGGTGCTTAGCCGCGAAGCTAAAGGCGGGGGTGGGGGCATAGGATTGGGACAACAGCACGTCAAACCCTTGATCGGTGATGACCTCAGCGGCGGTGCGGGCAAATTCGGCGGAGAGAAAGCGGCGATCGTAGCCCACCGCAATGGTACGACTACCGGTCTGGGGACCAAAGTACTGATCTAACACATGGGCGGCCACCGCCGCCACCTGTGCCACCCGTTCAAAGGTAAAATCAGCGGCAATAATGCCTCGCCAACCATCGGTACCAAATTTGATCGGTCGAGGCTGGGCAGGGATAGAACCGGTGTTGGCTACCATAGAGAAATACCGAAATTAGAGACTTTAAAACAGTTAGCATATATAGACCTTTGCAAAGTGTGGGTAACAGCGCAAGGCGGAACATTTAATTACCACAGGGTAACCGTTCACATCCCTCCCCTCATTCGAACGAGAAATCAAGGGTTGTAGCGGTTTAGTCGGGGGGGGGGGAGTGAATCATTACACCACAGGAACCAACGGCGAGAAGCCAGCCCCCCAACTCCCGACAGCTGACTTGTATCTTAATTGAAGGGTCGACGACCGTTTACCGACAGGTCATAGGCTTCGCCCATAGACCGTTCAGAAGTAAGGAGCATCGCTCTAATTCATCTCTCTGAGAACTCAAAAAAACTACTAGATCCTATTTAGAGACCAAATTGTGCAGATTTGAGTGCAGAGAATGAAATCCCCTTCCAGGTAGCTACGGCTGTACAATCTCCTGGTTCCCCCTGAATTGGCTATTCCTGAATATAACCCCTTAGTAACCGGTCGATCACCCTAATGGACCAGAATCCTATTGATTCTACTCACATAGACTCCATAATTCCCGTGGTCAGAACCGACCATCTTTATAATTCCTTCACCTGATCACACCCATGGGCTTACTATCAAGTACTCACAAGCTATGGGATAATCACGTGCTGTTATGGTATAAAGAATTATGGGCAAACTTAATAATGTGATACTACTTAATATAAGTAAAATCTATTTTTGATTACGTGGTTCAAATTTTCATGGTCTCATCATGTTCATGGTTACTTTTTAAGTCTCAATCGCATTGATAAATTTATTTCGGCTGATATTTTATAGGCTAGCTATAAAATCTTTGTGTCAATAAGCCCGGCAATCGTGTTTTATGGCTATGGGTGTTCTTCCTGATATAGGGCAGGTGGAAATGTCTGTATGTTCTATATTTAAGAAAAATTGCTTCGCCCTACTTATTCGGGCATCACTGCGAATTCTCACTTTGACCCTAAGTATACTTTTACAATGAACTTTTATGAGTCGTATTGGTA
>JBEIUS010000172.1:0-6459 GCA_040374235.1 Leptolyngbya sp.
GCCCGAAGAAATCACCACCAAACCCAGGTAAATGCCACTGCTTTAATATGCACAGGCTAAGTCCTAAAACCACTACGGCAGATGACGGATTTTCTAACCCTTATAGCGGAGGTTAACCAGGAGTATAGCGGTTCCTGATCGGATACGGCATACCAGAACTCTTGATAGATAGTTGTTACAGGCATCTTGATGCACCTCACGCCGGCGAGAACCGCTATAAAGGATAGCGGGTGCTCTAGACTAGAGGCTGTACCCATGCTTAAGAGAAACAGGACGAATCATGATGGCACGCTTTAGACCCCTATTGGGAATTTTGCTGGCGGTGGTCGCCACCTGCTTAGTGGCCTGTGGTGGCCCGGCCGCCAAGGTGCCTACTACCTATACCGCCGATATCCTCCAGCAAGTGGAGCTCTACCGTCCTGGGGTGCAGGGCCTACGCGATCGCCTCCCCGAACTGCAGAGTTACATCCAAAATCAAGACTGGGTTAATGTCCAAAGCTTTATCCACGGCCCCCTGGGAGAACTGCGGGCCCGCATGAACCGCCTAGCGGCCAGCCTGCTGGTTAAGGACAGGCCCGCCGCCCAGGCCCTGGCTAAGGAACTCTACGTCCACCTGGAGCGGTTGGATGAAGCCGCCGCTAATGGTCAACAGGTGCTGGCCGGCCAGGAATACCGCAATGCCCTGGATGACTTTGATAGTTTCCTGGGACTGTTGCCCGGGGCCTAGGTTAGGGCCTTGCCTGGGGTTACTATCGTTGGAGCTGGGGTGGTGGGGGCGACCATTGCCTACGAGGTGAGTCGCCAACCAGGGTTCGTCGTCACCCTGGTGGATCGGGCTCAGCCCGCTGGGGGATCGACAGGGGCGGCCCTGGGGGTGGCTATGGCGGTGATCAGCCAACGGGCCAAGGGCCGTAACTGGCGACTGCGCAGCCAGAGTCTGCAGCGTTACCACACCCTTCTACCGGAGCTAGAGGCCCTCACCGGCCAAACCCTTCAACGCAATACCCAGGGTATCCTTACCCTTTGCCGGGAACCGGAGAGTCTGGATCGCTGGCGGTCCCTCCAGGAGATTCGCCAACGCCAGGGCTATGATCTGCAACTCTGGTCTCTCCCTGAAGTGGCGGAACATTGCCCCCACCTGGCCCTGAATGGAGTGGTGGGGGCGGTTTATTCTCCCCAGGACCTGCAGCTTAACCCCAGTCAGCTCACCCAGGCCCTGGTGTCAGGGGCTCAACAACAGGGCGCTACCCTGATCCTGGGGGAGGCGGTGTTGGGCTTTAGCTGGGAAGCAGACTCCACCCGCCGGCATTGCACCAGGGTGCATACCCCCCAGCGCAGCTGGACCACCGATTTCGTGGTGCTCGCAGCGGGGTTGGGCTGTTTGGGGCTGACCACGACCCTTGGATCCCCCCTGGCGATCGCGCCGGTACTGGGGCAGGCCGCTAAGCTCCATCTAGAGCACCCCCTGGGGCAGCCCTACTTTCAGCCGGTGGTGAATTGTGACGATGTCCACCTGGTGCCCCTGGGCCAGGGTGACTACTGGGTGGGGGCGACGGTGGAGACGGCTGGGGAGGACCTGGCAGCCCCCCCCGACCCTGGCCAGCTTGACCAGGTGATCGCCGCCGCCGTGGCCTACTGTCCTGGGTTAGGGGCAGCCCGGGTTAGCGATCGCTGGTTTGGCTATCGCCCCCGTCCTCAAAACCAGGCAGCCCCGGTGATTCAACCTCTAGCCGGATACGATAATGTCTGGCTGGCCACGGGCCACTATCGCAATGGGGTCTTACTGGCCCCCGCCACCGCCCAGGTGATCTGCGATCACCTCAAAACCCTGGATTCATAGGATCGGTAGCCAGCAAGGTAACGTTTTCCACCAGTTCCACCGCCTGTTCCGGGGTCACATCCTGACACCCCTGCAGGGCTGGAAACAACTGCCCAATCAACACCGCCCCGATTAATCGATAGGCCCCAGAGGACCCCTGGAGCCAATCACTATAGAGGGCTCCGCCGGGAAACTGCCGTTGCAGGGCGGGTTCCACAAACTGACCATAGTGCAGTCCGTAGGTCTGTCCCTTAAATAGGGGCGGCTTTATCGACCGCTTTTCCGCGGTCGCCGGGGGATCGCCCATGCTCTCCCGGGAAAACTCCACGGCAAAGCATTGCCCCTGTTCCTTGGTGCCTGGGTGCTGGTAGACAATCATATAGCCCAGGGCCCCCTCTGCCTGGGTGATCCGTAGTTCGGCGACTTTAAACCCAGGGGGGATCACCCCCGGTACCACCACCTCAATCCCCAGGCTATTCAATTGGCTGGCCTGGGTGGGGGAAATCTGGCCCAGGAAGGCACCCTCAGGGGGCGGGGGAGGACTGGGCTCCGCCGGCCGGGAGTCTAGCGGAGCACTTTCTGGGGGAGGAGGACCCGAGTCGACGGTGGGGGGACGGGAGGGTTGACAACTGACCACCAGGCTGGCCACCAGGAGGACAACCACCCCTGGCCGTAGTCTAAAGCGGTTAGGGAGGTTAGCCATGGCTGGGGGGAGAGATGGGAAACCCGTGGGAAGCATGGGCAGAGCATGGGACGGTCTGAAAGCCTGGGTTACCCCTGACCGGGCGGGTTAGGGGCCCGTTCGGCGGCCAGAATTTCATCCAAAATAGCCTGGGCGCCCTGGTGGCGCAACTGTTGGGCCAGGGCAGTCCCCAGGGTTTCCGCCTGGTCAGGAGGGCCCTGGATACTGTCCTTAATCAGGCGTTGGCCATCCAGGCTGGCCACCAGGCCGGTCAGGGTGAGGGTATCCCCCTCTAGACCGGTGTTAACCCCGATCGGCACCTGGCAGCCCCCCTCCAATTCCCGCAACATGGCCCGTTCCGCCAAACAACGGGCGGTGGTAGCCGGGTGGGACAATACCTGAAGCAGGGTGAGAATCTCCTGATCGCCCTGGCGACATTCAATCCCCAGGGCCCCCTGGCCAACGGCATGGAGGGAAATGGCTGGGGAGAGGGTTTCGTGGATGCGATCGCCCATCTCCATGCGCAGTAAACCGGCCACCGCCAGAATAATGCCGTCGTAGCTCTCCTCCTCCAGCTTCCGCAGGCGGGTATTGAGGTTACCACGGATGTCTTTAAAGCTCAGGTGGGGGTAGTGATGGCGCAGCTGGGCCAATCGCCGCAGGGAGGAGGTGCCAATCACGGAACCCTCCGGCAGGGTGGCCAGGGTCCTGTCCTGGTGGCGAGGATGGATGACCAGGGCATCCGCCGGATCCTCCCGTTCGGTAATGCACCCTAACATCAACCCCTGGGGCAGCCGGGTCGGTAGGTCCTTCAGGGAGTGCACGGCAAAGTCACTATCCCCCTGCAGCATCGAGTCTTCTAACTCCTGGGTAAACAGGCCTTTGTCCCCAATTTTCGATAAGGACACATCCAGCACCTTATCCCCATGGGTTTCCATGGTCACCACCTCAAAGCCCAGGTCAGGGAAATGCCGCTGTAGTTCGTCTCGCACCCAGTGGGTTTGGATTAGGGCCAACTGACTTTTACGGGAGACAATCCGAATGGTACGCCGGGGAGAGATAACTACGGGGGAGGCGGTGGTTGGCATAATCTCTAAACAGGGGGCTGAGGGAAGCTCAATGGAACAGGCTGGGTTATACAGGAGTGGGATGACCTGGCCCTGAAGGCGGCGATCACCCCCGGGGTTACAGGATCTTTAGATTACCGTAAGCTGGCACTCCCGCAGTAGACAGGAGATCAGATATTAAGGGCTTGTCATATAGCCTGGCCTGGCGGCAGCTAGCTAGTACCCTGAGGGGTCAGTAATCAGTAATCAGTAATCAGTAATCAGTAATCAGTAATCAGGCCCTTCTGGGGCTATGATCGAAGGAGCATCAAGAGGGATATCCGTTGGCCGGTGAGGACTTTCCAACTCAAACTAGAGGGCATCGCCATGGGCAGGGGGTAGGCCGGATGCTTTGCGTCGGTGCCGCCCTGATGGCGCTGGTTTTAGGTAGCCCCACCACCCCTGCCCAGGTGCTGCAGCCGGAAATACGGGAGGCCTTCCTGGCCGATCCCCTCACCGATATTCCCCGCGACCCCTTACTGCCCAGCCCCCCCATTCCCCGATTGCTCAGTCCCCTGGAGGAAGTGGCCCTGACCCAGGCCCTGGACCAGCTGTTGGTCACTATCACGGAGCTGGAGCTAGGGGGGGATACCCAGGCAGCCCGAACCCTGTGGATGCGGGAGATCCGATTACGGCGTTTGCTCGGGGCTAGGGCGGAACTGGTGGCCATGGCGCGGGCAGCCCCCACCCTGCAGGACTGGAACGCTACCCAGGAACTGCAGCTGTTATCGGTTCGCCTGACCACCCTGGTGGCGGAGACTCACCTACCGTTGGATCAGTTACAGGAGGTAGCGGTCACCTACGCGGCCCTGGGTAATCTGGAGGCCGCCCTCTCCCTACGCCGCACCCTGGCGGGGGCGGCCAGGGATCAGGCCGCCTACTCCGCCCAACTGGAACAGATCGCCAATCTATACGAAGCGGGGTTCCAGTTCCCAGAGGCGGCGAAGGTGTACCAAGAGTTGGTGGAGATCGCCACCGATCAGGGCATCACCACAGATCAGGTCCGCTTTCTCCAGGCCCAGATTAAAAACCTGGCCCAGGCCCAGGACCCTGCTGGCACCCTGGAAGCTCAGCAGCAGTTACTGCAACCCTACCTGAGGGATTCCACCTACTGGCCCCAAGTGCCTGGCCTCCAGTACGCCATGGCTGACAACCAGGTTCTCCTAGGAGATCTGGATACCGCCTCCCGCCAGTATCAGATTGCCTATACCAATGCGATCGGTAGCCAGCAATTTAGCCTGGCGGCAGCTACCCTAGATCGCCTGGTTAAACTTTACGGAAAACTAGGACGATGGACCGATGTAGACTACCTCTACGATCAGCTGCTGCGAGTCCACGAGACCACTAGCAACGCCTACGGTCTAATGGACAGTTTCGATCAATTAGGTCAACTTTACGAAAAACAACGTAACCCCCAGGCGGCCTTACTAGGCTATCGCCAGGGATTAGCCCTGGCCCGCAGACTTGGCTATCGAGAGACCTACTTTGAAACCCAAATCCAGCGACTGAGGGAGACAGAAGGATTCTAGTCTTAATTAACAATTTCCGTCTATCTTAAGAGATGGATTATGGCTATAGTCACGTAGATCGGGGCCGAAGCCAGTTAGAACGTTTACCCAGTAGGTGCTTTGACTGATCCAGTGTGTTCTAATTGTTCTATCTAAAGCTATAGTTTCTCCCCTTTAGAGGTTCAACTATCCTGATGAATAACAGTAAACCTTCCCTAGACCCGAATATCCAACGTCCTAGAATGGGATTTAATGACTACGCCGAGCGTTTAAATGGCCGCGCTGCCATGATTGGTTTTATGGCTATTATACTGATTGAGCTGGTTACCGGTGAAGGACTATTAAGTTGGTTCGGACTACGATAGCCTAATTGCAGCCTCTGCCCCGGATAAGCCGACTGAGGCTGTATCAGTCTCCGCATTTGGGGTATTAACGTAAGGTGGGAAAACGAGGTATTAGAGGGAGTGTATCCATAAACACCCTATGGGAAAAAGATAAAAGGCTCTGTAGCAGTGCCGAGAGCCCGGTATCGATTTAAAACGGGAACGATAATCTTTATTATACGAGAACGGCGACAATAGGTGGCTGAATTTCTGAAAACGCAGGGACAAGCGACCCTGAGCGTTATCCCTCCGGCGATGGGATTGAGCCGCAGCAGTGTCCATCCGTCGGCAATCAAGAGAGCGTGCTGAGCGACATCCTGAGTCGGGCTGGTGGGATACCAGCGGCTGGTACGCTTGGTGATCGCAGTGGTATATCACTTCGGGATTAAGCTAAGGGGTTGGGGCCGAAAGCCTATCGGCGGTAGTGCATTAATGCACGGGAAGGAGGAAAATCACGTTAGGCCACCGCAATAAGAAGGGAGACAAGCTCATGACAATTGAGATGACCTGTCCGACCTGTGGGTCTCACGATATCTCTAAGAACGGCACCAGCCACCGGGGGAAACAAAATTACAAGTGTCGAGACTGTGGACGTCAATTCGTGGAAGATCCGCAGTGGCGACCGAAACCGAAGGAGGCCAAAGACTTGGTGAATCGGTTGTTACACGAGAAGATCCCGCTGGCGGGCATTGCCCGGGCGACTGAGACCTCAGAGAGTTGGGTGCAAGCTCAGGCCAATGCGACCTATGAAGCCGTTTCTAAAATCCCCGAGGTGTTACCCAAACCCCAAGGTCCCCTGAGGGTATAGATGGATGAACTGTGGTCATTCGTCGACAACAAAGGGAATCAACAATGGGTCTGATTAGCCATGGATGCCGAGAGCCGAGAAGTTATTTGCTGTCACATCGGAGATCGTTAGTTGAAACTGAAGATATCACCTACCACACCTAGCAATCACAGC
>JBEIUS010000144.1:0-8877 GCA_040374235.1 Leptolyngbya sp.
GGTAGATTCCCTTGTGGCCTAATTTTTCGGAAACGGCCTGCTCCATTTCTAGGGCGATAGCATAGTATTCATCCTGGCCAAATTTATCAAACAACTGCTCCGCCAATCCCTGCAAAATAGTGGCTCGCGGATCCTTTACTTTGTAAACCCGATGACCAAAACCCATGATTTTAGTTTTTTGTTCGATGAAACGATCAACAAAGGGACGGACATTCTCAATACTGCCAATGGTTTGCAGCATTTCAATCACCTCCTCGTTAGCACCACCATGGAGAGGCCCAGCCAGGGTACCTACCGCTGAGGCGACGACGGCATAGGGGTCAGTGAGGGTAGAGGCCGTGACCATGGCGGAAAAAGTGGAGGCATTAATAGTGTGCTCAGCATGCAAAGTGAGGCATATATCAAAGATGCGAGCTGCCAGGGGATCGGGTTCCTGCTCGTTGAGCATATACAGAAAATTGGCGGCGTAGTCTAAATCGTCTCGCGGTTGTACAGGGTCATTGCCCTTGCGAATCAGTTGAAATGCTGCCACCATGGTGGGAATTTTAGCCAGCAGCCGCACAACCGCCTTTTGAATATAGGTGGGGTTATCCAAAGCTCGTCGCGAGTAAAACAGTCCCAAGGCTGCGGCAGAGGCCTGAAGAGCATCCATTGGGTGACCGCTTTCTGGGAAACACTTCATCATGTCGCGGATGCGGTACTTAAGGCGACGATGATAACGAATTTGATGTTCAAAAGCGTCTAACTCAGCATGGGAGGGAAGTACTCCCCAAATCAGTAGATAGGCTGTTTCCAGAAACCTACTATGCTTTGCTAACTCTTCAATTCGAATACCACGGTACTCAAGGATGCCAGCCTGTCCGTCTAAAAAACTAATGCTGGATTGGGTGGCTGGTACCCCTTCTAATCCTGGTCTATACTCACATGCGGTCATAGATAAATACCCATGGGTGTTAAGTCATAATTTCAACGACGGCAAGCACTCCGCCGTTATTAACGCTACCAAATGGTGGATTAGAGGTTGTAATTTCTGGAATCCTTAATTCCCTTTCCACGCTTTCCCAATCCAGACAAATTCTCAGGTTGGGTAGGAGCAAGCGAGGCTTTTTGCAAATTTCCCTATAGCGGTTCTCGTCGGAGTGAGGTACGTCGAGACGTCTGTAACGCTTATTCATCAAGGCTTTTGCTGTGCTGTATCCGATCAGGAACCGTTACATCATGGGATCTAAGTAATTCCAATTACATACTTTCTCCATTCCTGATGCAAACCGCTGTTAACTTGTCGCGTCACCTCAAAATAAAGACTACTGTGGGGTTTACGAGGCTGACTAACCAGAGGCATGCCAGCTTCTTTGGGGGTGCGGTTGCCTTTTTTAACATTGCAGCGCACACAGGCTGCTACCATATTTTCCCAACTGTCACCTCCGCCCCGGGAGCGGGGAACAACGTGGTCGAGGGTAAGACCGTCACCATTGTAACCACAGTACTGACAGGTATGATCGTCCCGCTGCAGAAGATTACGACGGGTCAGAGGAATGTCTTTATAGGGAATGCGAACGTACTGACGGAGGCGAATCACAGTGGGTAAAGGGAAATCGGCATAAAGAAATTTGCCGTTGTGTTCTACCTGTTCAGCCTTACCCTTAATAATGAGCACAGCGGCCCGTCGCCAGCTCGTAATATTGAGCGGTTCGTAGGAGGCGTTGAGCACTAGAACCTTACTCATCTGTGTCTAAAAGAAGGGTTTAGCCCGATGGTAGCACAGACCCTCTAGATCCGGATTGGGGATGCTGGACTAAGGTCCATGCAGGGCGCTAGGATGGGCCCTATCCTGGGGTGGTGAAGGAGTTTAAGTATGCTGAGTTGGGAACAGACACCGAGTTTGCAACCAATGCGTTGCTGTCGGGCGTGGGTAGAAATTAATCCAGTGGCTTTGCGTCACAATGTTCAGCAAATTAAGTTATGTCTTAGTCCTTCCACGGATCTGATGGCGGTTGTCAAGGCGGATGCCTATGGCCATGGAGCCGTCACCGTAGCCCAGGTCGCCCTCAGTGCTGGCGCCACCTGGCTAGGGGTGGCCACTGTACCGGAGGGAATGGAATTGCGGGTGGCGGGGATTCAGGCTCCGATTTTAGTAATGGGAGCGGTGAACAGCCCTGAGGAAATGGAGGCCATGGCCCACTGGCGGTTACAGCCCACCTTAGTGATGCCAAAACAGGCTTTGGTGTTTTCCGAGGTGCTCTCTGGCCTGGTGGCCGCTCGCCCCGCCAGTGTTCACCTAAAACTAGATACGGGGATGAGTCGACTGGGCTTTCCCTGGTCTGAGGCGGTGGAATTTGTGCGGTTTGTGCGTCAACTGCCCCATCTGCGAATTGCCAGCCTCTATTCCCACCTGGCCACAGCGGACAGTCCGGATTCTGAAATTATGGAACAGCAGCAGCAGCGATTTGCTGATGCGATTGGCCAGTTGAGGACACAACACCTATTACCACCTCGGCTACACCTGGCTAATACCGCCGCCAGTCTAGCCGATCCAACCCTGCACTATGATATGGTCCGGGTAGGTTTAGGGCTCTATGGTCTTTATCCAGCTCCTCACCTGCAAGGGCGGTTGCATCTGCAGCCCGTCATGCAGGTTAAGGCTCGCATCACCCACCTCAAGGAAATTGCCGCCGGTACTGGCATTAGCTATGGGCACCAGTTTGTAGCCGATCGCCCGATGCGCCTGGGGGTGGTCGGTATTGGCTATGCCGATGGGGTGCCCCGATCCCTGTCTAACCGTTTCCAGGTTTCGGTTAAGGGGAAGCGAGTGCAACAGGTGGGGGCGATTACGATGGATCAGTTGATGATCGACGTTACCGCTGTCCCTAATCTGCAGGAAGGGGATGTGGTCACTCTCCTTGGTCAGGATGGGGAACAGCGGATTAGTCCTGACGATTGGGCAGCAACCGCTAACACCATTTCCTGGGAAATTCTTTGTGGCTTTAAACACCGATTGCCCCGAATTGTGATCGAGCAGGCTGTCCCACTGACTCAATCCACCTTGCCCCGACTCAACCAGGCCCAGGATGATCTTAGCCAAAGGTCTGAGTTATAGGTCTCATACAGAATGGGTATGGGCAATATTACCCATAGGGGGCGGTCATTTGAGTTGGATTTGGTCCCCCTTTTTGGTTCGCAGTGCAGATGGAACCACCTTTCTATAGGGGATTTCACTTGGATGAAGTATGGGGCGAGCCCCCCAACCCCCACCTCGCGCAGCGGCCCGGAGGGCATAATTTGGGGGATAAAGGGTGAAGCTTAGCAGACGAAAAGCTGGGGGGTTGAAGTTGGGAGAATTTGTATCTCCCTGAACTGACAACCGCTATATTAGGTGACCAATTTCCCCAAGTTAGGCAACGCCTTGCCAGGCTGCTCACCATCAGAACCGCTGGGCTGTTCTAAAAACGTTTGACAAGGATCTACCCCTTATTTATACTGGTATTTACGTTATGTAGGCCCCCATCGTCTAGAGGCCTAGGACACCTCCCTTTCACGGAGGCGACGGGGATTCGAATTCCCCTGGGGGTATGAAACTTATGTTTTCTTATGTATAGAGTTTTAACCTTTTGGTTAAGCCTTCTTTTTGAATTCATATTTCTCTTATCTACCTACTAGTTGAGAGATTATTGCTCCGATGCCGGGAAAGGCGGAGACAACAAAGCTCTATAATTGCCCAACTCGGGTTTTCCATAGCTTCCAATTAGCAGGCCCCTCTCCTTTGGGTCAGCAGGTGTAGGATTTATCCTGTTCTCACCATTTTGGCTTGCCTCTCTCCCCTTGCGGCTTCCTAATTCTAGGTGACCTAACTTAGGCGGTCTTTCAAGAGGGAATCAGACTTCAGAAGTCAGCCCTCAGAAGCCAGAAGAGTAGGTAGATTTATGTCAGAATTTACTAATCTAAAGGATTTACAGGATCTGGGGCAAAGGCTAGCCAGAGGGGAAATTGTAACAGGGCTAAGCTGATGACCATCTCCGCCTCGTCTACTACGATTAGGGGTAAATCGCCCATCGCGGTAAGGCGTTCGGCCCGCTGAGTTAGGGGCTCTGGAGCATTAAACAACATCACTCCCTGGCCACTGCCAAAGTCGGTGCGAGCAATACCAAGACAATCCTGTAAACCCCGTCGCCACTCCCCTAGGCGCTCTGGGCTATTGGATAGCACCAGGGTGTGTAGGCGATCGCCATACAGAGTCCGGAGAATAGAGATGGCGGCGGCGGCCACCAACACATTTTGTAGGCGACTACCCATGCTTTTGATCGCTCCCCGCCCCCCCTGGCTAAAGAACCAGTTAGCAATCCGCTCCGCATGGATGGGCTCGAAGGTACGACGCAACTGCCACAGAGGACCGTAGTAGTCAGGTCGCATACGGTACTGGTCCAGCAAACTGCGAATCCGATCGGTTTGATCCTCAAAGGTATTGGTGGTAAATCCAAGGGATGGGGCACTGGCCTCTGGAGCGCCCCATCGCCGGGGTTCCTCGGTGCTCTCCGGGGATGGCTGGGGTCCAGCGGCAGGAGTAAGGTTGAGTTGTTCGGCGGTGGCGGCCAATTCCTGTAGACTACCCACCAGGTAGTCTTTAAACCCTTGAACCCGCAGAGCCAAGTCCTGGGAAGCGCCAGCGAAGGTGCTGCGCATTTCTACTTGGATACGCTCCTGTCGCCGTTCTAACTTTTCCACCTCCAACTGTAGAGTACGCCGGCGTTGCTCGAGATCGGCGGTACCCTGTTCGATTAATCGGCTCAGCTGACGCTGCACCTTCTCCACCTGATCTTCGCTGAGGCGATTATAGGTCGTTTGTAGATCAGCTATATGTCGCTTTAGATCCGCCTCTTCCTGCCGTAAACTATCAAGACGGCTACTCCAGTCTGACTTTGGTGCCACCCCCTCGGTTCTACCAGGGTAGGTTAGACTTGGCGAAGGGTCCGATGGGGCGAACTGGTTAGGGGACTGATCATCGGCCATGGCGATCTCGGTAAATTATTTACCAGGCTATCAGTTGACGGTGATTTCCAGGAAGGGGGCTAGGCCTCAGTGCTGGTTGGGGGGTTGGGGCAATGGCGTTCCAGACAATCCCGCAATTGGTCAGGGTTGAAAAGAATGGGTAAAAAGTGAATACTGCTGACTTCGCGAAAGTAAAACAAAATTGGTAGGGGCTGCCAGAAAATTTCCCAGTAGTACCATTGGGTGTAGGGAAAGTGGCGAATTTCGGTGTCGCCACGGTAGACCCCCAGGGCGTCTGGGGTAAACCGCAGGCGTAGGGTTAGGGTTTGCCCTAGTAAAAACAGACCAAATAACCCAACCCCCAGCCCGAGCCAGAGCTGTAGCCAACCCACGGGTAGGGCCAGGGCTGTCACCGCCCCAGCCAGACGGTAACTAGGGGTCAGTTCTGTAGTGGGTGGAGTAGTGGTTGAGGTCATGGCTGCATGGTAGGAGGGTCTTCAATTCTATTATGGAATGATTTTAAGTGTCGGGGCTGGATGGGGGCGAGGGGACGGGAAATGGCTAAACAGCAGTTAATTGGGATCGCTACCTGGCTAGAGCAGCACTGGGTCAGCCCGGCCTATAGTGGCTGGTTACTCCTGGGTCTAATGGTTTTTTTCCTGGGGGCCGCCACCAATACCCTGGCGGGGTGGCTCTATGTGATCAGTGGGGGGATGGCCGCCCTGCTGGCGCTCTCCGCTCGGCTGCCGGTGCGCCAGCTAGACCATCTGGAGTTGCGGAGATCGCCCCTGTCACCCCGGTCGGAGGGGGATCCGCTGTTCATCCGATTAGACCTGACCAATGGGGATAATTGGGGCAAGGGGCCTTTGCAAATTATCGATCCCCTACCCGAGGCACTCGGTGGATGCCAAACCCATGCTGTAGCCTATCTGCCCGCCCGAGGCGCCGTCTCCTGCCAGTATCGGGGCTATGCCCGCCAACGGGGCATCTACCCCTGGCCCGCGGTGGTAGTGCGTACCGCCGCCCCCCTAGGATTAACCTGGCGCCGCCGTACCCTTGAGACCGCAGGAACCCTGGTGATTTACCCCAAAATTCTACCCCTGCGTTACTGCCCCATCCTGGAGGCCGGTGGACAGGGGGTTGAGGGGCTTGATGATCACCGCCAGGGGCAGATCGAAGGGTTAACCCGGTCCCTACGCCCCTACCGATGGGGGGATCCTAGCCGCTTGATCCACTGGCGTACCAGTGCTCGCCTGGGGGAACTACGGGTGCGAGAGGTGGACTCCCCCCACCGCCAACGGGCCATCACCCTTGCCCTCCACACCAGTGCCCCCTGGTCAACGGACAGCTTTGAACAGGCGGTGACTGCCGCCGCCTCCCTCTATGACTACGCCCACCGCCAGGGCCACCCCGTCACCCTCTGGGTGTCCCCAGTGCGGCAGTACCGCGATCGCCCCTCCGTCATGGCGGTGCTGGCGGCGATCGCCATCACCCCTCCTAGCGCTTTTCTCCCCTTACCCAGCCTCTCTGTGGTGTGGTTGAGCTGTATACCCCAGACGGATCTACCCCCTGGCAGCCAGCAGATTATCTGGGGTCAGTCCCCAGCTCTGGGGGGAAGTTACCGGACTGGCACTCTGCTGAGAATTGATGCCCAGGCTGCTCTGGCGACTCAGCTTGAGGGGAAACCAGCCTAACTGGAGGTCTATCAAGATTCAATTGAGCCGTAATTTTCTCCCCTCTCCCTGTCCCCCCGTATCCCCTGTTGGCTCAACCCGTCACTTCAAAATTAGTAGAGCCTGAGGAGGTGCTCCCCGGATTACAGCTCTCCTCAGTGGCTTGCCGCACCCAGCTCAGGTAGGGGGTAAAACCGGCAATCATCGGTAGGGCAATGATTTCCGGCAGATCGTAGGGATGGTGCTGGATAATCACCTGGGTGAGCTGGGTCAGACGGGTGAGGTTAGTTTTGATCACCAACTGCCACTCCGGCTCGGCCTGGACCTGTCCCCGCCATCGGTAGATGGATTGTATCGGGGTGAGACTGACACAGGCTGCTAAATGGCTCTCCACTAGGTGACGGGCCAGGGCCAGGCCATTGGCTTCACTATCAATGGTGACTAGCACCAGGCCCAGGTCCGGATCGGTACTGACCAGGTTGGCCCCCTGGCTGTCAGCTAGGGTCATGGTGACTAGTCCTCCACACGATAACCAAAGTCCTCCAGGCGGTGGCGGGACTGGCGCCAATGGGGAACCACCTTAACAAACAACTCCAGGTACACCGGCCCCATCACCATTTTTTGAATTTGCTGGCGGGCGGCGGAGCCAATGGTTTTTAGCATGGAGCCCTGTTTGCCAATCAAAATCCCCTTCTGGGAATCGCGTTCGACGTGAATGGTGGCCAGAATGCGGGTGATTTGGGGATCTTCCTCCACTCGATCAATGGCGATCGCCACCGAGTGGGGAATCTCCTCCCGGGTATGCAGCAAAATCTGTTCCCGGATCAACTCCGCCATGATAAACCGCTCGGGCTGATCGGTGACCAGATCGGGAGGATAGTAGTAGGGACCGACCTCCAGCCCGGCAATCAGGACCTGGAGCAGGCTGTCTAATTGGGTTTCCTCCAGGGCGGAGAACTTCACCAGGGGCCAGTTATGGGCGTTGGCCAGGGCCTGGTAACTGGCGTCAATGGCGCTGGCCTCAGGGTCGGGGGGCTGGAGATCGGCTTTGTTAATGCCTACAACCACCGGACCTGGACTAGCCCCTAGCAGATCGGCCACAAACTGGTCACCCCGTCCCGCCGACCCCGTCCCATCCACTACGAAGAGGGTGGCGTCTACCGCATCCAGGGCTAAACGGGCATTTTTGACCAGGATTTTGCCCAGCTCGTGGTGGGGTTTATGGATGCCGGGGGTGTCCACAAAGATAATCTGGGTCTGATCGGTGGATAAAATTCCCCGCAGTCGGTTACGGGTGGTTTGGGCGGTGGGGGAGGTGATCGCCACCTTTTGCCCCACCAGGGCATTCATCAGGGTGGACTTGCCCACATTGGGCCGGCCCACGATCGCCACAAAACCCGATTTAAAATCCGGCGGTGGGGTGGGAATGGGGCTAAACCCCAGGGGATCGAGGCTAAGGGTCATGCTAGCAGCCCATGATATGAACGACTAACTGGCGAGTTGATTGGCCCCGGCGGTGTTCCCAAAGATAAAGACCCTGCCAGGTCCCCAGGGTGAGGCGGCCATCGTTAATGGGAATGGTTTCGGAGCTGTGGGTCAGGGCGGTGCGAATATGGGCAGGCATATCGTCTGGCCCTTCGCTACAGTGGCGGTAGGGATGGTTTTCCGGTACTAGCCTGGCCATAAAGCTCTCCAGGTCCGCCAGTACATCTGGATCAGCGTTTTCCTGAATGATCAAGCTAGCGGAGGTGTGGCACAGAAACACCGTACAGAGCCCAGTCCGCACCCCAGAGCTATGGACGACCTCCTGCACCTGACGGGTAAGGGGGTGGAGACCGTAACCCGGCGATCGCAGGCTGACTATCTGTTGGTAGTGGCGGTTACTAAGAATTTCTGTCGTCATCGGCTAGCCCTCCTGGAAATTATAGCTTTGGCCAGAACCTCTAAAACTCAGCTGTTCGGGCAAAGCTAAGACTGGGCATGACTGTGGCTAGCCCCTGCCGCTTGAGGGCTGATCGCTACGACTATACCTTCATTTTAGAGGCAATGACTACGCTCCGCCGGTCGGATCGGGGATTAATCAAAAATTAAACAGCAGTCTATCAAAATTCCATTGACCAATAAATCTCCCCATCTTCCTGGCAGCAATTCTCATTATGAAAACCTTGACCGCATCTTGACCCTAGCTATTGAGAAGATTCTCAATAGCCCTGTCTGAAAA
>JBEIUS010000200.1:0-5010 GCA_040374235.1 Leptolyngbya sp.
CTATAGGGTGGCGGCGGGGGGCAGCGATCGCCTCTCCACCGCCAGCCCCTTCAACATCAAGGTGGAGTCCCTGACTCTGGGTAACTTTTCCTATGGGGAGGTGGAGGGTCTTTACCGACAGCACACCGAGGCCACCGGCCAGGTCTTCACCGCCGAGGCCCTGGCCCACGCCTTTGATCTCACCCAAGGCCAACCCTGGCTGGTCAATGCCCTGGCCCGACAGGTCACCGAAGTCCTAGCCCCGGACCCAGCCACCCCCATTACCCCCCAACTCCTGGACCAGGCCAAGGACATCCTCATTGATCGCCAGGACACCCACCTGGATAGCCTGGCGGAACGGCTGCGGGAGGACCGGGTGCGGGCCATCATCCAACCGATCCTGGCGGGGGAGGAGCTACCCGACACCCCCGAGGACGATCGCCGCTTTGTCCTCGACCTGGGTCTGGTGAGGCGCAGTTCCCAGGGGGGTCTGGTGATCGCCAACCCCATCTACCGGGAAGTGATTCCCCGGGTGTTGGCCCAGGGCCCCCAGGATAGCCTGCCCCAGATCCAACCCACCTGGCTGGGGCCGGAGGGAGTCCTGGACTCGGAGGCTCTGCTACAGGCCTTTCTACATTTCTGGCGTCAGCACGGCCAACCCCTGCTAAAAAGCACCCCCTACCCGGAGATTGCCCCCCACCTGGTGTTGATGGCCTTTCTGCACCGGGTGGTGAACGGCGGCGGTAGCCTGGAGCGGGAGTACGCCATTGGCAGCGGTCGCATGGATATCTGCCTGCGCTACGGCCAGGTCACCCTGGGGATGGAGCTGAAGGTGTGGAAGCCGGGCCGCCCCGACCCCCTGGCCCAGGGCCTGGAGCAGTTGGACCGCTACCTGGCAGGACTGGGGCTAGACCAGGGCTGGCTGGTGATCTTTGACCAACGCCCCGACCTGTCCCCCCTGGAGGACCGCACCACGGCGAGCACCGTCACCAGCCCCGGTGAGCGGGAGATTACGGTGATTCGGGGGTAGGGCGCAGGGCAACGGGCGCTCGGTATTCTGATCCCCACCTCCCTAGGGCCACTGCTTAGCACGCTCACACCAGACTGCTAAAGCTTCCAGGCCATTCAGCCCTGGCAAATCCCTCTGCAGGGTGGTCAACTCCTGCCGGACCAGCCGCTGCACCTGGGTGACTAAGGGGGGGCCAACTGTCCAGGGGTTGGCCCAGATGCGTCACCAAAGCTGCCACCCCCGCCCTTGCTGCTCCTGCCATGGTTGCCACCAGTCCCGCAGATCCGCCAGGGATTGAAAGTTTAACAGGGCCTCGGCGAACTCCTGCAAAGGAGACAGGCCCAGGGCCGCCAGGCGATTCCCTTGGGGACGCTAAAGCGATCGCTCCTTCAGGGCTGCAGACCCTTCGGGTGTTGCTCCCCTGCCATGACCGAGATCGCCCCACTGGCAAACCTTGCCCCGATGGTCTCGCAGGTCAGCGATCGCGGGGCTTGGCGTTATTCCCAACCCTGGAACTCAAGGGCTCACGGTTGGGTCCTGAGTGAGCCTGGGGCGAGGGGTTGGGACCCTTGTATAACCATGTGGTGATACAACTCAAACTTTTGCCATGTTGACTGCTGCTTGTGCGACCGATCCATAACCTTTGGGTTATGTAGCTTGAAGGTTTGTAACAAATGCTTCAACATTCACCGCTAACCTTCCAAGGTTTGTAACGAACGCTTTAAGGTTTGCGGCAAAGGTTTCAAGGTTTGTAACGAACGTTTTAAGGTTCATCGCTAACCTTTCAAGGTTTGTAACGAACGCTTAAAGATTTATCGCTAACCTTTTAAGGTTTATCGCTGATCATCCATGGTTAGCGATGGATGATCAAAAGATCGTCGCTGATCATGAAAGAATCCTTCCTCACCATCGATGGCTGGCGATGGATTATCTAGCTATTGGGGTTAATCATCGAAGGTATATAACAAACGCTTCAAGGTTTGCGGCAAACGTTTAAGCCTTCATCCCTAACCTTAGAAGATATGTAACGAACGTTTAAAGGTTTATCGCCAACCTTTCAAGGTTTATAGTGAACGTTTCAAGGTTTGTTACAAATGTTCCAAGGTTAATCATTGATCATCTATGGTTAGCGATGGATGATCAAAAGATCGTCGCTGATCATGAAAGAATTGTTCCTCACCATCGATGGCTGGCGATGGACCGCTGAAACATTGCGGTTATTATTGAAGACATGTAATGAATACTTCAAGATTCGTTGCAACTTTCTCAGGTTCGTCCCTGATTTTGAAAGGTCTGCCACCACTGCGGAAACGTTGGCTGCTCACCATCCAGGGATTGTTCTTCAGGCCCAGGCAAACCTCCCCCAACCCCTTTGCCACCTTACCCGCCGCGGGTTCGCCGTCGCTTTCACCAAAAAGACTCCCCCTTAGCCGAGACCGAGAACTCCCCCTTTGTTGCCTGTCAACCTGCGGCAGATAGGGCGTACCCCTAGCCCAGGTCCACCAGGGCCAGGGTGTCTTGCCGGCGAAACCAGGCCCGATCGGGGAGTAGGAACCACAACAGCATTTTAGGAAGGACCTGGGGCAGGGCAGCGGGGTTGTGGCGCCAGAGTTCTAGAAAGGATAGGTGGACTAAGCAGGCCACAAAGCGGTAGGTTTGGCGGCGATCGTAGCGGCTGATGCCATAGTCTGCCTCCACCCGGGCCAGGGCTGAGCCGATTAACCAATTGGCTGGGATGGTGCCTAACCGCCTCTGCAGCATGGCCTTAATCTCCTGGTGTACCGCCACGCTTTGGCCTAGGGTTTTGTTGGTTTTATAGAGCCTGGAACCGGCTAGGACCTCTGGTAAATAATAGAAGTCAACCTGCTGGCCGTAGCGGAGCCAGAGTTCGTAGTCCATGCAGTAGCGCAGGGTGGGGTCGAGGGGGCCATAGCGGTCCACCAGGCGACGGCGAAAGAAGGTGGCGGGTTGGCAGATAAAGCAATCTTGTTGCAGGTAACGATAGCTCCAGGGATGGCTGGGGTAGGTTTGCATCACCCGATCATTTTGGTCAATGTGGTGGGCGTCACCGTAGATCACATCAACCTCTGGGTGGGTCTCAAAGATGTGTTGGACTTTTTTGAGGGTGGAGGGGTAGTAAATATCGTCGGAATTGATCCAGGCGATGATGTCGCCGGTGGTTGCGCCAATACCCTGGTTGACGGCATCGGCCTGGCCATGATCGGGTTGACTGACCCAATTGAGTAAGGAACCATAGCCTTGAAGAGTGGCTACGGTGTTGTCGGTGCTACCCCCGTCAAAAATTACGTACTCCAGGTCGACGTCGAGTTGCTGCTGTAAGACGCTGTCTATGGTTCTAGCTATAAATTGCCCTTGATTGTAGGAGGGGGTAATCACACTAAAGCTAACTGTCATACCATTATTTTCAACTGTCTAGTCAGAAGATAGAGCGGCTCTGGCTGGCGTGGGGTTGAAGTATCTAACTACGATTGGGTGGCGCAGCGGTGGTCGCAAGCCTAGCATTAATCATCCCAGGGCTTGGGTAAATTTGACGGGTCTGGGGTTGAGATAGGGCCATAGCCAGTAGAGGTGAGCCAAAAGGTCTACCCAGCAACTAGTTTTACCGGTCAACCGTGCCCGAGGCGTTCTGGCCAAAGCGATATACCGAGGCTGCCCACCTCTAGCACCTGGGCATCGGTGAAAGATAGTTTTGTTTGGGAGGGAACCGGGATAAACCGGTGAATTTATGAAATAATGCATCCTGAATCGATTTACCAAACACCTCCTTAGGAGTATAGATTTTGCTTCAGGAGAGCCATGTTGATATCGTTATTACTGATAGCCGTGGGTCGATCCGTGCCCTGTTTGTAATCCCAGTTTTTAATGATTGGGCATCCTTGGCGGCGCTGTTAGGGAGCCTTGACCTGGCACTCATGGATCAAGGTGTTCGCGCTGATGTTTTAGTGGTGGATGATGCTTCTACTGTGATCCTGGAGAAGTCTTTACTTTTAAGGACTTTTCATGCCATTGACCAGATCAGTGTGCTGGAGCTAAAACGCAACCTGGGACATCAGCGGGCGATCGCGATTGGGTTGGCCTACGTAGAGGCGCATTACTCTGCCGACATGGTGGTGGTTATGGACAGCGATGGTGAAGATCGGCCCGAGGATGTGGTTAGATTAATCAATGCCTCCTTAGGCACAGACTGTCAAAAAATCGTATTTGCCCGGCGCAGTCAGCGATCTGAATCCTGGCTCTTCAAACTTTTCTACAGACTTTACCGTGGTACCTACCGGCTGCTGACGGGTTTCGATATTCAGGTTGGCAACTTTAGCGTGATTCCCTTTGGCTTACTCCATCGCCTGGTAGTCGTTTCAGAGATTTGGAACCATTACGCAGCAGGCATTTTGAAATCGAAGCTGCCCCATATGGATGTTCCCACCCGGCGAGGATACCGCTATCACGGCCAATCCACCATGAATTTTTCGAGTCTCGTCACCCATGGGCTGAGTGCCATATCAGTCTACGGTGAGATGGTAGGTGTACGACTGCTAATGGCTTCCTGTGTATTGATTGGAGTCACGTTGGCAGGGCTATTTGGAGTGATTGCAGTACGACTATTCACGAATTTAGCTATTCCAGGATGGACATCCTACCTGGTAGTCGCCTTAGTATCTTTGATTTTGCAGGCGTTTATTATTTCACTTTCATTTATTTTACTGGTTTTAGTCGGCCGCAATAGTACAAATTTCTTGCCAAACCGTGACTATCATCATTTCGTACTAGGCCTGGAGAAGGTTGTTTCTAACCCATGACAAGCTATACCTATATTGGTTCAGAGCTAGAGCTGTTTCGTGCAGCTAAAAACTGGAAGGACTATTATTACCGGATGATTCGTCACCATCTGGGGGCGGAGGTATTAGAGGTAGGTGCCGGGATTGGCGGTACTACCCAGGTGCTTTGCCGAGCAAACCATCTTCGTTGGGTTTGTCTGGAACCAGACCCTAACTTGATTGATGGGC
>JBEIUS010000179.1:0-6153 GCA_040374235.1 Leptolyngbya sp.
CCCAATCCATGAACCCGGCCCACCCGGGCTATCTGGGGCATATGGATCCCCTACCCACCACCGCCTCTATCCTGGGGGATTGGGTGGCTGCGGCCCTCAATAACAATATGCTCAGCGTGGAGATGTCACCGGTCCTATCACGGCTGGAGACCCAGCTCCTGGCGGAGATCGCCCAACTGTTTGGCCTGGGGCCGGCGGCGGGGGGGCTGCTGGCCAGTGGCGGTAGCCTGGCTAACCTGCAGGCCCTGACCGTGGCCCGTAATGTGCAACTGGGGTGTCTGGATAGGGGTCTGGCCGGTCAGCCGCCGGCGGTGATTTTGGCCTCGGAATTGGCCCACACCTCCCTACAAAAGGCGGCCATGGTGCTGGGGCTGGGGCGGCAGGGGGTGGTGCTGGTGCCGACCAATCCCTGGGGCCAGATGGACCCCACCGCCCTGGAGGACTGCATCAAGGGCTGCCGGGCCCGGGGCCAGCGTCCCTTTGCGGTGGTGGCCACCGCCGGCACCACCGTCACCGGCAGCATTGACCCCCTGCCCGAGGTTCACCACCTGGCCCGGGCCCATGGTCTCTGGTTCCATGTCGATGCCGCCTACGGCGGCGCCCTGATCTTTTCCCCCCAGCAGCGCCATCGCCTGGCGGGCATTGAGGCTGCCGACTCCATTACCTTCAATCCCCAGAAGTGGCTCTACGTCACCAAGACCTGCGCCTCCGTCCTGTTTCGAGACATGACCCAACTGGTGGATCACTTTCGCATTCCCGCCCCCTACATGCACAATCAGGCCGACTGCCCCAACCTGGGGGAGCTTTCCCTGCAGGGCACTCGCCACGGCGATGGGCTCAAACTGTGGCTATCTCTGCAACACCTGGGCAAGGCGGGCTATGCCGCCCTGATCGAAACCAGTTATGCCCTTACCCAAACCCTGGTGGAGGCGATTCAGCAACGGCCTGATCTGGCCCTGGCCTGCCCCCCGGCCATGAATCTGGTTTGCTTCCGCAGTTGCCCCCCGGCCCTCGACCCTGGTCAGTGGGATGGGTGGAACCTTCGCCTACAGCAACAGTTACTCCAGCAGGGCCAGGTGTTTTTCTCCCTACCCCTGTGGCGTGGCCAGCAGTGGTTGAAAGCCGTCCTGCTCAATCCCTACACCCAGCCGGATCAGATCCACCGCTGGTTTGAATTAATCGATCAATGGAACGCCACAGGACTGATCAACCCCTGATCGGCGGCAGAGGTTGCTTAAAACCGGGCCACGGTCAACCGAAAACCAGGCAACACCGCTGCCCCGGAGAGCTTCGTGGGTAAGCTGCGCGCCTCCACCTGCTGCCCCAGTCCATAGATCTTCACCTGTAGCTAGGGAACTAGGGCCGCGATCGCCCCAATTTGGTCCGGGCTAAAGCCCGCCTGCCCCAGATGGTCCAGGTAGGACCGCTGCCCATAGCCCCCATCCAGGGCCAGGGCCCGATCGTAGCTGGCCCTGGCCCTGGCCCCATCCCCAGCGGCGCTGTAGGCCAAGGCCAGGGCCACCCAGGGGTGGGGGTTGCTGGGTTCCAGCTGGGTAGCCCGTTGACCATGGTGGATGGCCTGGTCCCACTGTCCTTGGCGGTGGTGGGCCAGGCAGAGGTTGTAGTGGGCGATCTCGTTATCGGGCTGGAGGGCAATGGCCCGGTTATGGGTACTGACCGCCGCCGCCAAATCCC
Source organism: Leptolyngbya sp. (assembly GCA_040374235.1). Taxonomy (GTDB): domain Bacteria; phylum Cyanobacteriota; class Cyanobacteriia; order Phormidesmidales; family Phormidesmidaceae; genus Nodosilinea. The sequence continues at coordinate 1,696 of JBEIUS010000179.1, forward strand.
CGGCCACCAGGTAGACAATGCCCAGGGCATTGAGGGCGGGGACCGAATCCGGCGATTGGGCGAGGGCCCGTTGCAGGCTAGCGATGGCCGCCGGCCGCTGCCCCGCCAGGTGCTGGGTCCAGCCCAGGATGATGTAACCCTCAGGGTTGTGGGGGTCGAGGGCGGCGGCCAGGGTGAGGGTGGCCACGGCCCGTTCCAGATCACCCCGCTGGCGATAGCTAAGGCCCTGCTGGCGGTAGCGGTCAGCGGTGGCCGGCTGCACTAAAAAAGCCGGGTAGGCTAGGGCCTGGCGACCGGTGACAGACCAGGGGATTGGCTCCAGGGCCTGGGGCGGTGTCCCTTGACAGGCGGTCAGGCTGACCAAGCCGGCCAGCCAACATCGTTGTAACCCCAATCCTCGGATCATGGCGTCCCCCGCTCCGGTAAGGTAGTTGAAAGTAAACCCAGGGGTGGCCCCTGCGCCTCACCATGGAGGGAGGATACCGTGAAATTTGCCTTTATCATCGATCCGATTGAACGGCTTGACCCTGGCCATGATACCAGTGTGGCCCTGATGGAGGCGGCCCAACAGCGGGGCCACCAGGTTTGGATCACCGAGCCCTCTCTGCTGAGTGTGGTGGAGGGACAGGCCTGGGGGCTGCTGCGGCGGGTGGAACTCACCCCGGTGCGGTTGGTGGAGGGCCACTGGGTGGCGGCGGAGCTCTGGTACGAGGTGGACGAGGTGGAGCAGTTACCCCTGGAGGCCATGGACGCCGTGTTTATGCGTAAGGATCCGCCGGTGACCGTCCCCTACCTCTACGCCACCTACCTTTTGGACTACGTTAACCCGGCTAAAACCCGGGTGATCAACTCCCCCCAGGGTCTGCGGGCCGCCAATGAGAAAATGTATGCCCTGCAATTTACCGGAGCTATTCCCGACACCATGGTTAGTCAAAATAAGGCCCTGATCCGCGAGACCGTGGAGCGGTGGGGGGCAGCGGTGCTCAAACCCCTGGGGGGCAAGGCGGGGGAAGGGATCTTATTTCTCCAGGCCAGCGATCGCAACCTCAACTCCATGGTGGAAATCAGCACCCGCCAGGGCCAGGAACCGGTGATGATCCAGACCTACCTGCCCGCCGCTAAGGAGGGTGACAAGCGAATTATTTTACTGAACGGCGAGCCCCTTGGGGCCGTCAACCGGATTCCCACCGGCAGCGAGTTCCGGGGCAATATGGCGGTGGGGGGTCGGGTGGCGGCGGTGGAAATCACCCCCCGGGAGGAGGAGATCTGTCGGCAGCTGGCCCCCACCCTGCGGCGGGACGGACTCTATTTTGTCGGCATTGACGTGATCGGTGGTTACCTGACGGAGGTGAATGTCACCAGCCCCACCGGGATCCGAGAAATCGATCGCCTGAACCAGACTTGCCTGGGCAATCGGGTGATCGGCTGGCTAGAGGAAACCCGGTGAACAGGGCTACTGAGCCTTGACCGATAGGCCCTGTCCCTATAGGTTCGGCAACCCTGGCAGGTAGGGGTCAGCCCCCAGGAGCCAGGGGAAGTGGGTGGATGGATGCCTGGGTCCACTGGTCAAAGCCACAGTTCATCATGATTTTGCCCAAGCCGATATAGGACTGTGGTATAACCTATAAGCGGTAACCCCGAATGCTAAGGTCAATGCTGGCCAGCGGGTTCGACCCTTAGTGGTCTAACCGAACTATCCTGTTCCAAGGGTTCCGGCCAAGGCGATAACTCCGGGGGTGACTGGCGCAACGGTAGCGCATCGGACTCTTAATCCGCTGGTTCTGGGTTCGAATCCCAGGTCACCCATTACCACTAGCCCTTTGATTTAGGAACCAGAAATCAGGAGCCGGGGCAAGTCGATCGATCCCTGGTGTCAGACTCCAGATCAGCTGACCCTGACTTTTCCGCCTCGGACTGTATCAGGGGCAGTTTTTCAGCTTAGGATAGGGGCGATGTTAAACTATGCGGCAATCATCGCTTGAGGCATGGCTATGGTTTTTCCTGATGCGCCCCCGGCTCTGCTGGTCCTGGCGGATGGCTCGGTTTTTCCGGGCTGGTCCTTTGGCGCCAGCGGCACCGTCATGGGGGAGGTGGTGTTTAACACCGGTATGACTGGCTACCAGGAGGTGATGACTGATCCGAGCTATTCGGGTCAACTGGTCACCTTTACCTACCCAGAATTGGGCAATACCGGGGTCAACCCCGACGATGAGGAATCGGCCCGGCCCCACATCAAGGCGGCGATCGCCCGTAATATTTGCCAGATCCCCAGTAATTGGCGGTCCATCCAATCCCTCCCCAACTACCTGAAGACCCACGGCATTCCTGGTATTTTTGGCATCGATACCCGCGCCCTCACCCGTCGTCTCCGCAGCGAAGGGTCCATGAATGGGGCCCTCTCCACCCAGATCCTGGACCCCGCCGAACTATTGCGCCAGCTCCAGGAAGCGCCCGCCATGGAGGGGTTAAATCTGGTGGACCAGGTGACCACACCGGTGGTTTACGAGTGGACCGAGACCACCTCCACCGCCTGGGACTACACCGTTGTCCCGGCCCCCCCCGGTGATCAGCCCTTCACCGTGGTGGCAGTCGACTTTGGGGTGAAACGTAACATTCTACGCCGCCTGGCCAGCTACGGCTGTCGGGTGATTGTGGTGCCGGCCCGCAGTGCCGCGGAGCTGATCATGGGCTACGAGCCGGATGGAATTTTTCTGTCCAATGGCCCCGGGGATCCGGCGGCGGTCACCTATGCCCCCGAGTTAGTCAGGAACCTCCTCCGTTATCAACGGCCCACCTTTGGCATTTGTATGGGTCACCAGGTGTTGGGGTTATCCCTGGGGGCCTCCACCTTCAAGCTCAAGTTTGGCCACCGGGGTCTTAACCAACCCTGTGGTCTGCGACAACAGGTGGAAATCACCAGCCAAAACCATGGCTTTGCCCTGGATGTCGATTCGATTCCCGCCGATCAGGTCGCCATTACCCACTTCAATCTCAACGATCAAACCGTGGCGGGGTTAGCCCATAAAACCCTACCGGTATTTTCCGTGCAGTACCACCCCGAGGCCAGCCCCGGCCCCCATGATGCCGACTACCTGTTCCTCAAGTTCGTGGAGGCCATGGGGAATTACCGCCGACAACAGGCTTCTACCTCTGTTTAACAATTTAACAATAGGGTAGATTGGGATTTACCCCTTGCAGACATAGCTATCCTGACCTATATTTAACTGTCGAACTGGAGCACCTGGGAGGTTTGCTATCGCTGAGTCTCTGACCCTGACTGTAAGTTTACGAGGCACCCGCGATGTCAGGGGTAATTATCAACTTTTCCGCCTCACCGGCTTACTTGATGCTTTTTCAGAGCCGGCCTTTCGCAAGGCGATGACCAAGTATGTCGAGTCTGGGCCTGGCCATATTATTCTTGACCTATCCGCTATTGACTTTGTCGATAGCTCCGGGTTGGGGGCTCTGGTCCAGCTGGTTAAAAAGGCAACCAGTGAAGGGGGAACGGTGCAGGTAGTCACCAATCCCCGGGTTACTCAGACGGTCAAGCTGGTTCGTCTGGAGAAATACCTATCCCTCCAACCCTCGGTGGATGAGGCGATCGCTAAGCTAGCATCTTCCCCTAGCGGCTGATGCCCCGATCACCCCCTGGCCCCCTGATGTCCGCTGCCCCTGATCTGTCCCAGCCCCGGGAGCAGGTCAGGGTTAGGTTAACCTCTCCCTCAGGCAGAGCATATCGGCTATGGTGAATGGTTTAGAGGCTGGTCTTGCCGTGGAACCCCTCTCCCCCGATCAGGCCCAGGCCATTTCCCCCGTCGCCCTGGCCTACATTGGGGATGCGGTGTACGAATTGTTCGTTCGCCAGTCCTTCCTATTTCCCCCCAAGCGCATTCAAGCCTATCATCGACAGGTGGTGCATCAGGTGCGGGCTGAGCAACAATCCCGCTGCCTGGATCAACTTCTCCCCTGGCTAACCCCCCTGGAACAGGATATTTTACGGCGAGGTCGCAATGCCTCCCCCCGGGGGCCTAAACGTCTAGAAGCGGCTACCTACCAACGGGCGACGGGGTTTGAGGCCGTGCTTGGCTATCTCTATCTCACCGATCCCCCTCGCCTACGGCAGCTGCTCCAGCGGATCAGGTTCTTACCTGAAGAGGCGGGGCAGCCCCCAAAAGCCAGGGGAGTTTGATTCCCTGGACTATATTAGAGCGGATTTCACTTGAATGAACTATCGGGGGAGCCCCCCCAATTTGCTACTAAGTACACCCAAGTATTTGGCTGGTAGGCTTGCTCTCAAAGGCCCCCTAAATCCCTACCTCGCGTAGGGGCCCGGAGGGCACATTCTGGGGGACCTTGGGCCGTAATAGATTCTCGACACCTCTAGCGCCCACCAGTATTCTAGCGCCCCCCAGTCTAGGGGGGCGGGGGGGGCCTAATGGGGCATTTTGAACCTCAATA
>JBEIUS010000111.1:0-11640 GCA_040374235.1 Leptolyngbya sp.
AAATCCATTGGTTAAACCTCAGAGCCCTACAGGGGTTCGTTTAAGCTCAAACCCAACTAGGACCCTGCTTGACTGGTAAAAGTTTATGCCCCTTACTCCCCAACCCCTCTCCCGGAGGACCGAGCAAAACTTCGGGTCTCAGCCCATAGCAAATGGCATCACAGTTTTACCCTCATCATTCTGTCAACTGCCATAGCATTGGCCAGAATGATGAGGGCAGGGGCAAGCGGTCAAAGTTAATGCTGGCTGGTCATTTTCTCCAGACTTTACCCCGGGTTACGGGGCAAAGCCTATGGCAAAATGGCTAGTTTGCGTTTGATATTAGGTCTCAGCCCTAGGGATGTCAACGTTTAATGAATCACTGAATCTGGCCTGAGGGATCTAATTCAGCGATCGCCGGGTGGTCAAGATACTTAGATATTCTCCTCCCCGACCAGTAGCGATGGGCTTGCTCCAGCACTGAGCTTCAGCATAGCCCTTAGCGTGGAGATAGTGAATGGTTTCGCGAATCGCGCCAAAGTCACCTAGCAGGATATGGCGCAGCACCTGTTGGCTAGGGGAAGGGAGGGTGAGGTCAGGGGCAACTTCAGGGGTTGCCTCTGGTTCAGACAGGCTGGTTATATGCAACATTGGTCTACTTCCTTTTTAACGTCCTTGGCAGACAAGAAAGTAGAACCTCGATCTGGCCTATCCTACCAAAGGAGAAGGATCGGCCAGGATCGTACAATGAAGCCAGCCTTTCCACTTACCTACACTAAGGGGAAGGTTAGGGATAGCCGGGGAGGTCCAGTCCCTGGCTATCTCGCCGCAGAATCAAGGTTCTACAAGGGTCCTTCAAGCCGACATTAGTCAGCTTAAAGGACAGAATAGGTGAGTTTGGCGGGAACGTCAACCCCATTGTCCGGCCAGAGGGCTAAAGCTGCACCACTGCCAATCGGGAACTGGCGAGGCGATCCATCCAACTGGCTAAAAAGTCTTGGTTAGCCTGCTGTTCGGCCACGTTTTGACTATCGGCGGCATAGGGTAATAGGCCCTGAAGGGCTGCGCTGGTAACGCAGAACATGGATTTCTGGAAACTTTGACAAATTTTTACCCGCACATCCCCCAGGCTGCGGCCTTGCCCCTGGTAGAATGCCATCAGGTAGTCGGGCAAGAAGTGGCGCATGTCCTGCATTAACAGGGTGGGGGGGATGCCCGCACCGCCAATGGGAACCGGGTCAGCGTAGAGGGCTCCGTACTCAAATTGCCCCTGCTCCACAGGAATTTGATTGGCCTGGGCATTGTAGGAAACGGTCCCTAAAAAGGGAGTACCACGGAAAAACACCGCCTCCACGTAGGGGACGGCCACATCCATCAAGAAGGTCATACCCGCCGACTGGGGAATCAGGTCGTAACGGGCCCCGTTAATATCCACAGCGTAGGTGATTGGTAGATTGGCGGCGGCCACTAGGCCAGCTTTGATGTGGGCAACTACGGCTGGAATGGTGGGAATTTTACCCTGATCGTAGGTATCGGAGAGATCAATAAAGAGGTCACTCATCACCCGCCAGAATTGGCCCAGGGCGCTATAGTAGGCCAGTTGGCGTACCTGTTCAGGCAGAAACTCTGGGAATAGGGCATTCAGACCCTGAATCAGGGCATTGTGTTTGGTTTTCGCTGCCGTCGACCGGCGGCAATTAGCGAGAAACTCCGTCGAGTCGAGGTACTGATCAAACTTACCCCCCCCGTGCCAGAGCATGGCCTTCATGCAGTATTCGGCGTACTCAAAGTTAATTCGGTCATGCCACCAGTGTTTTAGCAGACGAGCCAGGGACACATTTCCGTTGAAGTACTTGAAGAAGGGAAAGAGGACCAAAAACTGGTGATCAGCAATATAGATCAGGTTGCGGGAGTAGGCGTCTAGCACGACTCCGTAGCTCTTTAAGATACCCACCACCTCCATGAGATTGGTCTCCGTATCGGGCAGCAGGGCTTCGCTGGCCAATAACTTTTGAATAAAGGTTTGGAGGGGATGGGAGGTAGGGATTGAACTCATGGCAGGGGGTCCACAGGGGTGTCGGCAAGGACGGCATCGGAGCGGGGCCGAAGGCGCAGGGCAGTGGGCTGCACAAATCCTTGATAGGGTTCGTGCAGTACCAGGGTAGTGTGCTCACTCCAGCGCGCCATCCAGTCAGGTTGTAGGCCTAGGACCACAATTACCAGGGCCAGGGCCAGGGCGGGCAGGCGATCGCGCCAGCTCACCGAAGGCAGGTCCACATCGAGCTGGGGGGCAGAACTGGGCGGCGCAATAGCCAGTCGCCCAAAAAAGACCCGGTTAACCAGCAGCAAGAAGTACACCGCCGTCAGCCCTGAGCCCACCATGCAGAGGAGGGTCTGCACCGGAAAGATAGGAAGGCTGCCCCGAAAGATCAGAAACTCGGAGATAAACCCCATCATCCCGGGGATACCGGCGCTGGCCATGACCCCTAAAATCATCAGGGATCCAACAAAGGGCAGACCCCGCTCAGGATTCAGTAACCCCCGCAGCACATTCAAATCCCGGGTGCCGGTGGTGTGATAGACCACCCCCACCAGCAAAAATAGCAGGGCGGAAATTAACCCATGGCTGACCATCTGAAAGACCGTACCGACAATACTGATGGGGGTGGAGGCGGCAGCCGCCAGCAGGACGTAGCCCATATGGCCAATGGAGCTGTAGGCCACCATTCTCTTCATATCAGTTTGGGCGATCGCCGCCAAGGACCCGTACAGCACACTCACCACCGCCCAACTAGCCATCACCGGCGCCAGGGCTATCCAGGCATCGGGGAAGAGGCCGAGGCCAAATCGGACTAACCCGTAGGTCCCTAACTTCAGCAACACCCCCGCCAGCAACACTGAAACCGGGGTAGAGGCTTCCACGTGGGCATCGGGCAACCAGGTGTGGAAGGGAAACAGGGGAATCTTAACCCCAAAACCAATCAATAAAGCCACCAGCAAGGTGATCTGCTGCACCAGGGGGAGGCTGCTGGCCAGGCCGCGGTCGTAGTCAAAACTGCCCTGGCCTGACAACCACACCAGCCCCAAAAACGCCCCTAAAATCAGCACCCCCGACAGGGCGGTATAAATTAAAAACTTAGTGGCGGCGTAGCCCCGCCGCACCCCACCCCAAATGGCAATCAGCAAATAGAGGGGGATTAGCTCTAATTCGTAGAAGATGAAAAACAGTAACAAGTTGGCGGAGAGAAACGCCCCAGCCACCGCCCCATTAATTACCAGTATCAGGGCGTAGTAGAGGCGAGGCCGATGCACTTCAGGATCACTGATATAAAAAGCCACCAGCCCCAACAAACTGTTAATCCCCAGCAGGGGTAGGGATAGGCCATCGAGACCGAGGCGATAGCTCAGGCCCAGGGGTTCTATCCAGGGAAACAGTTCTTCAAACTGAAAGGCTGAGGTGGTCAGATTAAACTGACTGGCCAACACCCCTAGCCACACCAGGGTAAACGCCAAACAGACACCGCCGATGGTTTTGAGGGTAGAGGCGGTTAATCGGCCGGGCCACAGGCTAATCACCAGGCTACCCAACAGTGGAACTATGATCAGTAGGCTCAGCATGGTTAATTACCAGAGATTCCAGGTCATAAAAATGGTCAGCAACCCCACCCCGGTAATAATAGTTAGTAGGTATAGCTGGGACTGACCTGACGCACTGTATTTCAGCCCCTCACCCCCTAGCAGGGAAGCTAGGCCAACCGCATTGACGAGACCGTCCACCACGTAACGATCCAACCAGTTGCTGAGGCGAGAGAGGGCGGCGATCGCCGCCACTACGGTCTGGGCGTAAATCCGCTCGGTATAGAAATCGTAGGCCAATAAATCCTGGGCCAGCCGAATCGGACGGCTCAGGGAACGGGCCAGGGATTTAGATAGGGGCAGGGTAGCCCCCAGGGCCAGCCCCACTCCCCCACTGGCCACCAACGCCACCACCACCGGCAGATTAAGGGTACTCCAGGAGGGAAGTAGGGAGAGGCGGGCCATGATCAGCGGCACCAGCAGGTTAAGGATGGAGAGCACCACCATGGGGACCGCCATCGGCCAGGGAACCTCGGGAGCCCGGCGAGTTTTAGGTTGGGATGGACCCAGAAAAACCAACCGTAGAACCCGGGTCAGGTTGAGGGCGGTGAGGCCGTTTACCAGTAAGAACAGGGCTGCCAGCCAGGGTTGGCTAAGACTGAGGGAGTCTACCCCCAGCCGTAGCCCCCAAAAACACCCCAGGGGTAGAAACCCCACCATGGCCAGGGAGCCCATGGTAAAGGCCAGGGTAGTGGCGGGCATTTTAGCCCCCAGCCCCCCCATTTCCGTCAGGTTTTGGCTGCTGGTGGTGGTGATAATCGACCCTACACTCATAAACAGCAGAGCCTTAGCCACCGCATGGGTGAGCAGCAGGGTAATGGCGATGTTGGGGGATTGGGTACCCACCGCAATAAACACCAGGCCCAGATAGGCGCTGGTGGAGTAGGACAGGGTCCGCTTCAGATCCACCTGGGCGATCGCCACCAGGGACCCCCCCACCGCCGTAATGCCACCCAACCCGATCAACACCGCCAGGGCCAGGGGAGATAGCCCAATCACCGGCTGTAGACGAATCAGGACGTAGGCGCCACAGGTGACCACCACCGAGTTTCTTAAAATTGAGGCGGGGTTAGGGCCCTCCATGGCCTCATCCAACCAGAGGTGCAGGGGAAATTGGGCGCACTTACCCACTGGTCCAGCGATCAGCGCCAACCCCAACAGGTTGCTCACCAGGGGGGAGAGGGTTGCCCCCTGGGCCCAACGGTAAAGATCATTAAAGTTCAAGCTACCCGTCAGGGAGGCCAGGGTAATTACCCCCATCAACAGCAACACATCCCCAATTCGCTTAGTCAAAAAGGCATCCCGAGCCGCCGTGACCACCAGGGGTTGGGCATACCAAAACCCCACTAACAGGTAGGTGGAAAGGGTGAGAATCTCCAGCAAAGAGTAGGACAAAAACAGGGACCCACTCAACACCAACCCCCCCATCGCCCCTTCAAACACCCCCATCAGGGAATAAAACCTGGCCAGGGCCCAGTCCTTCTCCAGGTAGCCCAGGGCAAAAATCTGGGCCAACAGGCTCAGCAGGGTGATCAGTTCCAGGGTCCCCAGGTTCAGCCGCGACAGATCCAGCGCCAGCTCCAGATGCAGATCGGCAAAACGAAACCAGGATAGGTACAACTGCTGGGAGGGCTTACCCCAAATGGCCTGAAACAGCAAGAGGCCATGGGCAGAGGTAAGCAAGGTCATGAAAATGTTGATGTAGGCTGCCGGGCGAGGTCCCGTGCGCCGAAGCAGGCCAGTGGACCAGGGTAGGGACAATACCGCTCCCCCCAGGCCGTAGATTGGTAACAACCAACTTGTTTGTATCCAAAACTGGCCCATGGAGAACTATCCCACTCCCGATTAGACATGGATATAAAGTAGCCCCAGAGGGAAATGTAGCTGATGACCCTGAGATCAGCACACCGAGTCAGGCCTTAGGCCGCAGCGGATGGCAAATGGCGTTGCCATCTTGCCCTAAATTGGACTGGCGACTGCTTTCCAATCCCTCCGCCAGTCTTCCTCCTGGATTGATGCCAGCCTCAAAAGGTGCAACGCCCTTGATTATTGCAGAAAACCTACCCCCTCAGGGAGTAATCGCTTTTACAGGTATAGCCTTGGATAACTTTAGAAAACGTTTGGAACATAAGCTTTAACAATGCGCAACATTAGCAACAATCATTAGGGCTTATATTGCAAAAGTACCTACAGACACCTATGCTGAGTTTGTTACAGGAAAAAAATTGGACTAGTTAAGTCTTCATAACTCTGTTCCTGTCCCGTTTTATGATAGCGGGAGCCTTTTTTTGCGCTTCCAATTTTATCCATAAAAGAGGCGACATTAGGGACTTTTGCCGAGCCATGGACCGATCTAGTCTAAGTTCAAAAGGAGATTACGACGATGCCGATTGCTGTTGGAATGATTGAAACCCTCGGGTTTCCGGCTGTGGTTGAGGCGGCAGACGCCATGGTCAAGGCAGCCCGGGTTACCCTGGTGGGCTACGAAAAAATTGGTAGTGGGCGAGTTACGGTGATCGTCCGTGGCGATGTCTCCGAGGTCCAGGCCTCCGTGTCCGCTGGCATTGAATCCGCTAAGCGCGTGAATGGCGGTGAGGTCTTGTCCACCCATATCATTGCCCGTCCCCACGAAAATCTAGAATTTGTCCTGCCGATTCGCTATACCGAAGCCGTTGAACAGTTCCGTACCTAACCTTTCTCTCCACAGGCTAGATACTTAGCTAATTATCTTGCCTGAGTCCCTTAGGGACCGTGTGTTTTCTTCGGTTTTTCTTCGGTGTTTGGGATGGTGGACCCCTATCCTCACCCAATGCCGGGCTTACTCGTTGTTGTTTATTCTTACTAAGATTCAGGAGAAGGTTACACCCATGGCAATTGCAGTCGGCATGGTTGAAACGTTGGGCTTCCCCGCTGTGGTCGAAGCCGCGGATGCAATGGTGAAAGCGGCCCGGGTTACCCTGGTGGGCTACGAAAAAATTGGTAGTGGGCGAGTTACGGTGATCGTCCGTGGCGATGTCTCCGAGGTCCAGGCTTCGGTGGCGGCTGGCGTTGAAAATGTGAAGCGCGTGAATGGGGGCCAGGTCCTATCCACCCACATCATTGCTCGCCCCCACGAAAACCTTGAGTTCGTCCTTCCCATTCGCTATACCGAAGCGGTTGAGCAGTTTCGGGAGAGTGTCAGTGGTATTCGTCCCTACGGTAGATAGGTAGGCTATGCTCCTGGCAAAGGTGCGGGGCACGGTGGTGAGTACCTGTAAAGAGCCCAGTTTAAATGGGGTGAAGTTTTTGCTGGTACAACTGATCAGCGAGGCGGGGGATCTCTTGCCAGACTACGCCGTAGCAGCCGATGTGGTAGGGGCAGGCCCCGGCGAATGGGTTTTGATCACCCAGGGTAGTGGGGCCAGGCAGCATTCCGGCTACGAAGCCAGACCGGTGGATGCTGCCGTCATTGCCATCGTAGATACCGTCAGCCTCGACAGTGGTGCGCTTTACAACAAGCGTGACGACTTCAGTTAGGGTGGTTCACCCGATGTCCTTGACCCTCTGCCCCGGAGGGTAGTCTAACGGTTACCATCGGCCCATCCCTGACCCGGTTCTGCTCTGCTACCACTGCAGGTTCTACCGGGATTTGAGCACAGGACCACCCATCGGTCTTGGGGTCAGTAGACGGATGTGGATAGTTGGAAGGATGGATAACCCTGGGGAATGGGTAGCGATTCCTCCGTAGGCTAACGTTCTTGGAGAATGCAGATCATGACGGTTGGCACCACTATGGTGGCCCCGGTGGTAGACGTTGTGTCTCAACCTGACAGTCCCTTTCCTGGCCTGCAGGTGCATCGGTTTGCCCAGGTAACTGGGGATGTCCGCCTTAAGGAAAGTGTAGCGATCGCCCTGGGAGCGGTGGTCAGGGCCGAGGCCGGTAGTAGCTGCGTCATCGGTGAGGGTTCCGTACTGCAGGAGGGAGCCGCGGTCTATGGCCAATCCCAGGGGAAGGTTCTGGGGGACGATCACCATCCCTATACGGTTTGGCTGGGTAACCGGGTCACCCTAACCCATAAAGTTTTAGTGCAAGGGCCAGCCTATTTGGGCAGTGGCTCTTTTGTTGGCTTTCGGTCAACGATTTTCAATGCCCGGCTGGGGGCCGGTTGCGTCGTGATGATGCATGCCCTGGTACAGGACGTGGAGATTCCGCCGGGCAAGTTAGTTCCCTCGGGGGCGATCATTACTCGCCAAGACCAGGCCGACGGTTTAGCCGACGTCAGTTCCTCTGATCTTGCCTTAGTGCGGGAGATGTTAGGCCACGGCCATCTTCCCCCTTCCCTGTCATCCCCTCAACCCCAGGCGGTTGAGTCTAGCCTAGCTTTTCACAAACCCAACGGATTAGGTCCTATGAAACTCCAACAGCTATCCTCCGATATTGTTCAGCGGGTCCGTCAGTATCTAGCCCAGGGGCTGCTGATCGGCACCGAACATGCCGACGCCCGGCGTTATCGCAGCGGAGTGTGGCAGACCTGTAGCCCCATTACCGCCTCCCGGGAAGGGGAGGCCCTACAGGCCCTGGAAGCCTGTCTGGCCGAGCACTCTGGTGAATATGTGCGGATCTTTGGCATTGATCCGCGGGCTAAGCAACGGGTGGCGCCGGTCACCATTCAACGCCCCGATGGCAAGCCCATTGAGGTCAACGGTAATTTGGCGGTGGCCGCCACCCCCGCCACGGCCCACCGACCCGGGCCCGTGGGGGGCAGCCGGGGCACCCTACCTGGGGAGGTGGTGCAACAGGTGCGTCAGTACCTCAGTCAGGGGTTGCGGATTGGCACCGAACATGCCGATGCTCGGCGCTATCGTAGTGGGGTTTGGCAGACCTGTAGCCCCATTACCGCCTCCCGGGAAGGGGAGGTGCTAGCCGCCCTGGAGGCTTGTCTGGCGGAGCATAGCGGCGAGTATGTGCGTCTCTTTGGTATTGATCCGCGGCTGCACCAGCGGGTGGCCCCCATCACTATTCAGCGCCCCGATGGTCAACCGGTGGTCTCCAACCCTAGCACCGGAGGGGCCAGTGCCGCCACTAGCCCCAGTGGTTATGGCGCCAGTGTCCCCAGCGATCTTGCCCAGCAGGTGCGCCAACTGATTAACCAGGGTTATCGGATTGGGGCCGAACATGCGGACCAGCGACGTTACCGTAGCGGTGTGTGGCAAACCTGTACCAGCATTACCTCCACGCGGGAAGCGGAGGTGATGGCGGCCCTGACCAATTGTCTGGCTAACCACCCCGGTGAGTATGTGCGGGTGTTTGGCATTGATCCAGTGGCTAAACGGCGGGGGCCGGAGATTGTGATTCAGCGGCCAGGGGAAAGCACCAGTCCAACCAGCACCGCCAGTTCTGGTTTTACCCCTGCCCCTCTCAGCGGCGCGGGCAGCAATGGCAGTAATAGTGGCCAACCCCTTTCCCAGGACCTGGTGCAACAAATTAACCAGCTGATGAACCAAGGCTATCGCCTCAGCCTCGAGCATGCCGACCAGCGTCGTTATCACAGTGGGGCCTGGCAAACCGGCAGCCCCCTGGATGGCAGCCGCATCTCCGATATCCTGGCGGCCCTGGAAACCCAGCTACGGGCCTACCGCGGTGAGTATGTGCGCCTGATTGGGGTGGATCCGAGGGTGAAACGGCGGGTTCTGGAAGCCACTATTCAACGGCCCTAGCCTCCTCCTGATCCCCAGCTGTGACCGACCCCCGCAACTCCCCCCAGGCTGATCACCGCTATGGTCGAGTTGACCTGGCTACCTCCGGAACCATCGCTCCAGACGCCATTTTGGGAGCAGACCCGGGCTGTCGCCTGGTGATTGGGCCTGGGGTTTGTCTGGGCAGTGGGGTGTTAATCCGGGCCAGCCAGGGGGATCTGGTGATCGAGGCTGGTGCCAGCCTCGGCCTGGGGGTGCTGGTGGTGGGGCGGGGACGGATTGGTCGCTACGCCTGCATTGGGGCTAATAGCACCCTGATCAATCCGGAGGTGGCTGATCGCCAGGTTCTGGCTCCCGACACCCTTTGGGGGGATCCATCCGTACCGCGCCCGAGCTCCCCCAGCAATGGTCGGGGGGCGGTGCCCGAGCCGGTGGCGGGTCCCGATCGCCCCTATGTTTACGGCAAACGTCAGGTTCAGCAACTGCTGGCCACTCTGTTTCCCCAGCGTCAGGGGTAAACGGCTTTGACCCCAGGGCTTAGAATAGGAAGATGGCAATTAGGGCTGGTGCCCCAGGTAAGGGGACATAGGTCAGACGGAACCCTACCCAAACCTTGGGTTTTTATGGTTTCCAACGGATAGGTTTTCTGTTAGAAACCATAAACTTGAGCAATCAACCCTGGCCTAAGGGTTCTGGCCAAAGCTATATAGTCTGGGTAAACTCCCACGAGGCATCCTATGCACACCGACGGTCAGTTGGCCTCCCAGCCCCTCACCCTGAGCTCCCCCCCCGCCGATCAGGGGAAGCCCGTCCGGCCCGCTGATCGCTCCCGGGGTAATGCCCTGGGGATGGTCTCGACGGAGAGTTTCCCGGCGGTGGTGGGCACCGCCGATGCCATGGTGAAGGCCGCCGATGTTTTTTTGGTGGGTTACGAGAAAACCGGCAGCGGCCACTGCACCGCCATTGTCCGCGGCGGCATTGCCGATATCCGCATGGCGGTGGCGGCGGGGGTGGAGACCGCTCAACAGTTTGGTCAGTACCTCTCCTCCACCGTCATCCCCCGGCCCCTACCTAACCTGGAGGCGGTGTTACCGATCTGCGCCCGTTGGGACCAGCTACGGCGGGCCGGACACAACAACTTGGGCAATCATGCCATTGGCCTATTGGAAACCCGAGGGTTTCCGGCCATGGTGGGGGCGGCGGATGCCATGACCAAGGCGGCGGACGTACAGTTAATGGCCCACGAGGCGATCGGCGATGGCCTGTGCACCATTTTAGTGCGGGGCTCCCTGCCCAATGTGGCGATCGCCATCGACGCCGGTATCCACGCGGCGGAGCGGATTGGGGAACTCCACGCGGTGATGGTAATTCCTCGACCCCTGGGGGATCTGGAGGATTCCCTGCCCCAAATCTCCCTGGAGGAGGAGCAGCCCCTCCACCTACCCCTGGTGCTGACTACCAAAACTGTGGACAAGGAACTCGAAGCCCTGCCAGTGGAAAGCAGCACCAGGGAACCCCTGACCCTGGAACTGGAACAACCCTCCCCCCCACCCCCTCAATAGTCCTGCTATCCAAGATCCCCGCGTGAATCAACGGTAACTACCATGGTTTCTGCCCCCCCACCCCCCGGCCAGTACGGTGACCTGGCCATTGCCCAAACCCGGTCCGAGCCCCTGGTGAAGTGGCCCAGTCCCTCTCAGAACCAGTACACCATTCACCTGGAACACCCTGAATTTACCGCTCTTTGCCCCCGCTCTGGCTACCCTGACTTCGGTACCATCGTGGTGGACTACTGCCCCCAGGAGTGGGTGGTGGAATTAAAGGCCTTCAAGTTATTTATCAACTCCTTCCGCAACGATCGCATCAGCCACGAAGACGCCACCAACCAGATCGCCGATCGCCTCTGGCAAGAGCTATCCCCCCGTGGACTGCGGGTGATTGGTGACTTCACCCGGCGGGGCGGGGTGAAAACGGTGATTACGGTTAAAAAAGGTGACTGGCAGGATTTTGACGCCTATCAACCTAACCCTCTCTAGCTCTAGGTGGCCTAAATTAGATGATCCCTTGAGAGGGGGGCAGGAGTCGGGGGTTAGGGGCTTCTAATTTCTGATTTCACCAGCCCGTTTCCTGATCAGAGGCTGACGAGTATGGGAAAGTCTCTGACAAAGGTTGATTTCACCAGCCCGCTTCCTGATCCGAATCCGCCAAAGATAAGAATTTGTTTGAGAAAAGTCGATTTGACTAAAGAATTTGTTATCAATGGGGTGCCAAAGATAGGAATTTACTCGGGAAAAGTTGGTTTGGTCAAGGAATTTGTTATCAATGGGGTGCCGAAGATAGGAATTTACC
>JBEIUS010000015.1:0-29568 GCA_040374235.1 Leptolyngbya sp.
ACAGGGATTAAGGCCGTAGCGATCGCTGCCTCCAGCCCGACGCTTAGCCTCCCCCGCCCACTGCATAGCCCCCTCACCGGAGTAAAACTGCTTCCGCACCGCATCAACGCAATCCTGCAGGCTAGGCTTTTCGTGGAACACCCGGGTATGGTTGGCCATGCGTAGCACATCCCGCTCCGTATCAATGCGCCAGTTGCCCTCAGCATCCTGCTGCCAGAGGTTGTCCTTAGCATTGGCCGCCAACTCGTCCTGACTATCGAATTGACGCATTCCGGCGCTGCGACGGATGTTCCCCGCTACTACACAGGCGGCGGCCTCATCGATCAGCAGACAACACTCCACGGAGGTGAGTTGGCGGCCCAGGGCCTTATTCAGAATCGTGGCGCAGCGATCGTAGAGGAAGGACAGCCGCACCGGGTTGGCGACGCCGCCAAAGCCCTTGAGTTTTTCTCCGGCGGGTCGCACATCCCGCAGGTCCACCACCACCTGCACCTCCCCCGTAAACCGATCGTCGGTGGAGAGCTCCAGCAGGGTTTGGTAGGACTGAACCCAGCCCTGGCGGCTGTCCCCCACCCGCATCTCCACCTGGTTACCTTCGATCATCACCTCGGTGATTTGCCGTCGTTCCGCCGCTGGGGTTTGGCCCAGATCCCCGGCCAGGGTCACCACCAGGCGGTTGCGGATCGCCGGGATCTGGCTGATGTACTTGGGTTCTAGAATGGCGCCGGTGCCGCAGCCCATCATGGCCAGGTCCATCATCAAACCAAAGGCCCGCCAGTCCACCACATTGGTGCTGGTGCAGTTGTAGGCCCCGGAAAAGTTTTCCGGTTGCTTACTCCACTCCGTGCCCCCCACCCAGAGCCAGCGTCCGGAGGGCAGGGCCTTGACCTGGTGCTGCATGCGTCGTAACAGATCGGTTTCCGCTGGAGTGAGGTGACCCAGCTCCACCAGACCAGCCAGGGTGCGATCGCAGACCTGCTCCCAGCTTTCCCGCTGCCCCTCCACCACCTCACCCCGGCGGCTGTAGGTGCGATAAAACACTGGGAAAGCAGCCGGGGCAGTTTCCGGAAAGGGACTGGAGGGTCGGGTACGGGGCAGTTCTTGAACCATGGGTACGGTCTCTCGTCGCGAATTAGATGGCAATCGCTGATCTAACCCCTCTGCCCGGGTCGGCCCAGAGGAGAAGGTTAGTGGACATCTATCATAGCCGATTACTTTTAGATTTAGTGTTTGATACTCTTGTTCTTTCAGTTTCACCGCTAGACCTGGCGAGACTCCAGAGTCTAACATTGCCTGGCAAAAGTTCGACTATTTTCCCTGGTTGTTGATTGTTGTTCACGATCGCGAGCCAGTTATGACCTGACCCAGGAAACAAATTCCTCGTCGATGAGGCTCAGCCCCTCCCAGGGTTACACTGAAAATAATGATTCTCTCAGGTCCTACTCAGGTCCTGGGGCAGGGTGTTTTGATATATAGCAATCTGCTCTGCCATCTTCCCTAGCCTCCCCCCTATGCCCCAGTTTCGTGCCAGCCAAGTGCTTAATCTGCGGGTGCCCAATGCCCCCCTGCCGATCGAACATTATCTGCGCCAGCCCCACCGGTTGGTACAGGCCATCACCGATCCCCGCTGTATCGATCAGCTCGAGGAGGGGCTTTACCGCCTCAGTTTGCGACCTCTACAATTTCTGGGTATCAGCATTCAGCCCACCACCGATCTGCGGGTCTGGGTCCTGACCGATGGCACCCTTTGTCTAGAGGCGGTGGATTGTCAGGTTTATGGCCCCGCCTATCTGGACTACGTTAACCAATCCTTTTCCATGGGCCTTACCGGTCGGCTCACTCCCCAACCCCAGGCCCCCTACACCGCCCTGGTGGGGCAGGCGGATCTGCAGGTACAGCTCGATCTACCCGCCCCCCTCAGCCTGATGCCTGCTGCCATGGTTGAGACGGCGGGGGGGCGGCTACTAGGAGGTATTCTAGCCACCATCAAACATCGGCTGGAACGGCAACTGGTGGAGGATTATCAGACCTGGGCCCACCAGCAGGGTAACCTCCCTAATTCGGTGGATCACCGTCGATCTCGAGGACAGGTGATCTAGGGGTAGTACTGGCTATAGAGCACTAGCGGGCCGGAGCAGCTGACGGTGAGGTAACAGCCTGCTGCACCTGCTTGAAAATTTCCTCGAATAGAGGCATAGGGGCGCCACCGGGAATTAGTAGGTCATTCATAATAAAGCTCGGGGTGCCCTGCAGTTTGAGTTCCTGGGCCAGGGCTCCATCCTCGGCAATGGCGGCCCTGGCAACGGGGCTATGGCGATCGCGGTTAAACTGCTCCAAATCTAAGCCCATGGCAGTTGCCAGTTCTAGGTACAGGGGCTCCCCCAGGCGATTTTGATGGACAAATAAACCATCATGGTAGAGCCAGAATTGCCGCTGTTGCCCAGCGGCCCAGGCCGCTGACGCCGCCGCCTCAGCCTCGGGATGAATCTGGGTGAGGGGAAAGTGCTTGAAGACAAACAGCATATCCTCAGTGTGGGCCTGCACAAAGGGCTTCATCTGGGCGGCACTGATGGCGCAGTAGGGGCACTGGAAGTCGGCAAATACAAATAGCACCACCGGGGCGGCGGGGTTGCCGCGGGTGGGAGAATTGCCGATCAGGGTTTGACGGTCCTTGGCGGCAATGACCCGAGCCACGATCTGCTGGTGGGCTTCGTAGCTTGGCGGCAGTGTGGCCTGGTCGCGTCGACTGCGGGCCATCCCCAGGGTGGCTACCAGGATGGCAGTAACCAGGGCTAACACTAACCAGACTAGCCAGGGAGGACGGGCCCTCCCCCCGGCTCCAGGCTCCGCCATTCTAGTCAAACCCCCGCTGACGCCAGGGCTCTGGGTCTACCGACAGTCCATGAACGTAGAGTCCCCAGTGCAGATGGGGCCCGGTGGAAGCACCGGTAGACCCCACCGCCCCAATCACCTGCCCCGCCTCCACCCGTTGTCCTTCCTGCACATCAATGCGACTGAGGTGGATCATGATACTCAACACCCCCTGGCCATGGTCGATACCGATGGTATTGCCGTGCAATTCAAACCCCTCCGCCACTCGCCCCACCAGGGCTATTCGGCCGGCGGCGGGGGACCGCACCGGCGACCCAATACTGGCGGCGTAGTCCACCCCGCGGTGGTAATAATCCTGGGCAAACACGCCATTGTAGTAGCGGCGCACCCCGTAGGGGCTCCTCACCTGGCCCCCATTGGGCCGCACCATGGGGCCGTGCCAGAGGCGTTCGGGGGTGACCCGCTGCTTAAAGGCGGCTACCCGGTCAAATTCGTGCTGGGTGCCCAGATCCCGCTGGTTGGGGGAGAGGGTAATGCGCTGGATGGGAAAGCGTCGCTGCCGTAGCCCCACCGCCAGGTTACGGGTGGGTTCGCCGCCGCTGACCTGGATCACCAGGCGCCCCGGGGTATCCAAAGGGGTGGTGGGAACCAGGGCCTGAAACCGCCCATCGGGGAGGGGAAAGGCGGCATACTGGCGGTTATTCACTGTCACCACCGGAGCAGTTGAGGCCTGGGGCTGCTCTGGACGAATGATGACAGCAAAGGTATCCCCCTGTTGGGGGTTGTCAGGGCTAATTTGAACGGCGTAGGCTTGGGCTCGATCGCTCCAGATTAGGCCTAGGACAGTGGCCCCTGCCCCCGCTAGCCAGGCGCGACGGGTGAGACCAGGGGTCTGGCTGGGTTGGGGGAATGACCTAGGACTGGTTGGCATTGGCATCCTTAACCGCCGCATAAAACAGCAAGCCCGCTAGGGGCAGGGTGAAGCCCAGGATGGCGGTGGTGACCCCGGTCCCCCAGTCAGGGGTGCCGGAGGAAAGTTCAAAGATTGAGCCGACAGCGGCGATCGCCGCCACACAGGAACCAGCCAGAAATAAGCCACTCTTGGGGGTCACGACGGTTCTCCTGGGGTAGGGTAGGGGGCCGGGCCGGGCCGGTTTCGGTGGCTTTGACCCAAAAGCTCAGGTCAAAACGAGTAACGTGGGTAGAGACTGGGTTGGGGCTCTAGGTCGCCCCTGCTGGGCCAAGGCTATGCCGGGCCCCTAGGCCTTTACCGGCTGGACATGCTTAACCAGAAAGCCATTTCTCTTCAGTTCCTGGGTAAGGGCCAGGTTGTTATTCACCCGATCCACAAATAGTACCCCACCGAGGTGATCCATTTCGTGGAGAATGCAGCGGGCCAGTAGCTCCTGGGCCTGTATCCTTTGGGGTCGGCCATTTTCGTCCTTAAAGGCCACCTCGATGGCAGCGGGCCGCACAACATCGAGAAACACACCGGGGATACTGAGGCAGCCCTCCTGCCCCACGGCCTGCTCCGGGGATACCTTGAGAATTTCAGGGTTGACCAACACCAGGGGAGGGGCGGCGGCATTTTCGGGATCCACATCCACCACCAGCACCTGCTTGTGGACCGCCACCTGGGGAGCGGCCAGGCCGATACCATCGGCACTATACATGGTTTGCAGCATTTCCCTTACCAACTGACGAATCTCATCGTCTACCCGGGAAACCCGCTTGGCGGGCTGCCGCAGCACGCGATCGCCCAGAGTGTGAATTTCCAGGGGGGGCTGTTTGACTTTGGTTTTCTCAACTTGGATAGTGGCGGGCATGGCGGTGAATTTAGATGGCAAGCCTAACTATTTCTTATCTTAACAAGACTAGCAAGACAAGGATCTGGCCATTACCCTGCCTTGTGCTCCGCTAATTTTTTCTAGTGGCCGCCTAGGCGGTGACCCGCAGGAATCGGTAAAATCCCTGGGGTTAGGGAGCCAGGTATGATTCCACCCAATCCCCCAGGCCAGGGCTGTCCAGGTCAGCAAACTCGTAGCGGACCCGGTAAATGGGTTTGTTGAGCTGAACCAGGGCCCCCAGATCGATGGGAGTACCGGAGACGATCAGATCGGCGGGGGTATGGTTGAGGGTGTCGCCCAGGGCCTCTAGCTGCTCGGTGGAGTAGCCCATGGCGGGCAGCACCGGGCCAATCTGGGGATACTGCTGGTACACCCGGGCGATCGCTGGTGGGGCCCAGGGGCGAGGGTCCACAATAGTGGCCGCTCCGGCCTGGGTGGCGGCGACATAGCCGGCGCCGTAGGCCATACCGCCGTGGGTGGTGGTGGGGCCGTCCTCCACCACGATTACCCGTTTGCCCTGCACCGCCGCCGCCCCCTCCAGCTGCAGGGGGGAGCCGCCCCTGACCAGGTGGGCCTGGGGACAGAGCGATCTCAGCCCTTCCATCAGTTGTTGCACCACCCCGGCCGGGGCCATATCCGCCTTGGCCACCACCACAATATCCGCCATGCGTAGCACCGCCTCCCCGGGATGGTAGCGGGTTTCATGGCCGGGGCGGAGGGCATCCACGAGGACGATGTGCAGGTCCGGCTGCAGCAGGGGGAAGTCGTTATTGCCCCCATCCCACAACAGCAGATCGGCTTCCTGGGCCGCCTGGGCGACGATCTCACCGTAGTCCACCCCGGCGTAGACCCGGTTCCCCACCGCCAGGTGGGGTTCGTATTCCTCCCGCTCCTCCAGGGTGCAGTGGGCCGCCGCCAGATCCGCCAGCTGGGCGAAGCGCTGACACCGCTGGCGCTCCAGGTCGCCGTAGGGCATCGGATGGCGAATCACCGCCAGCCGGTGGCCCCGCTGGCGCAACCGTTGGGATAGCCAGCGACTCACCTGGGACTTGCCGCAGCCGGTACGCACCGCCGACACGGCGATCACCGGCACCGGTGCCTTGATCATGGTGCGGTGGGGCCCCAGCAACAGGAAGTCGGCCCCCTGGGCAAGCACCTGGGAGGCCCGGTGCATCACCTGATCATGGGATAGATCGCTGTAGGCAAACACCACCTGGTCAATGGCCCGCTGTTGGCAGAGCCGATCCAGATCGGCTTCCGGCAGGATGGGGATACCCTCGGGGTAGAGGGGGCCCGCCAGGCTGGAGGGATAGGTGCGATCGCTAATACCCTCGATCTGGGCGGCGGTAAAGGCCACCACCTGCACCGTCGGATCCTGTCGGTAGACCACATTAAAGTTATGGAAGTCTCGCCCGGCGGCCCCCATGATCAGTAGGCGAGTAGGTTGATCTCCCGGCTTAGACTGGCTGGCCATGGTGGGTTCTGCCGGGTCTAGGCCAGAGCCTGGAGGATCTGATCGTCCAGGCTAAAGTCTACCTCCGCCCGATCCTGGCCTGAGGTCAGGTAGTCCTGCTGGAAGGAGTCCCGCAGGCCGCTGACCAGATCAAAGTAGGGCGTCCAATCCAGCTCGGATTGAGCTTTGTGGATGGCGGTGAAGAAATGCTGCAGCCGCATGGGGAAGGGCTTGGCCTTACCGAAGTCAAAGGCCTTGGGATCGTAGTGCACCAGGGTGAGGGCGGTGGGGTCTTGACCGGCGGCCAGGGCACAGGCCCGGGCCAGGCCATCAAAGGTGACCGCCTTCACTCCGGAGATGTTGTAGATTTGACCAATCGCCCGGGGGTTGCCCAGCACCGCCACCATGGCCCGGGCCAGGTCCTCCACATGGCCCAACTGGGTGAGGTGCATGCCATTACCCGGGATGGGCAGGGGCCGCTGCCGCACCACCCGGTCAAAAAACCAGGACTCCAGGGGGTTGTAGTTCTGGGGACCGTAGATATAGACCGGCCTTACGGAGGTGAAGGGTACCCCCTGGGCCTCCAGGTAGGCTTCGGTTTCAAATTTGCCCCGGTGGCGACTCTTGGGATCCACCGGATCCCCCTCCAGGTGGGGCATCTGGTCGGCCTGCTGATAGACCCCGGCGGAACTGACGTAGATGAACTGTCGCAGGTTATCCCCCAGGGCCTCCACCAGGGGCTGGGTATCCGCCAGCTCCCGGCCATTGTTGTCAAAGACGGCGTCAAAGGATTGGCCCTGGAGTTTGGCCCGGAGCTGATCGGCGGCGGTGCGATCGCCGAGGATCGTTTCCACCCCCGCCACCGGCGGCGGCCGATGGCCCCGGTTAAACAGCACCACCTGGTGGCCTAGGGCTACCAACTGTTTAGTTAGGGCCACCCCAATAAAGCGAGTACCCCCCATCACCAGTATGCGCATCACCATCCTCCTAGCCTGGGTTAATCCATTCTCAGGGGACCTTGGACGATCCCTCTCCCTATCTTAAGCCGCGGTGATCCCCGAAATTCTCCTTAAGATTCCTGGATCTGGGGCCGGGCCCGCTTAAGCTAGAAAAGCAATCCTGCACCCCCACTACCGCGGGAGGGGAGAACCCGCCTAAAATGGTATCTACTGTCGACCTATTCCTGACGGATTACCGCGAGACTAACCGCCCATGCGCGAGCTGGAGACCGCCTATCGAATTCTGGAATTAGAACCCGGTGCCTCCATGGAGGAGGTCAACCGGGCCTATAAGGATTTGGTCTTTGTCTGGCACCCCGATCGCATCCCCCAGGACAATGAGCGGCTCTACCAAAAGGCCCAGGACAAAATTAAAGCCTTGAACCATGCCCGGGATCTACTCCGGTCCCACCACCGCCATGATCGTAATGGCAGTGGTAGCACTACTGCCAACGGCACCGGTCGCACCACTCCCTCCCCCTACCGGGCCAGTGCCAGCTATAGCAGTTCCCAATCCGGTGAGACCTACAGTTATCCAGGCAACGGGGGTAGCGCCCATGGCCAGGGGGCAAACGGTCGCTCTAACGGGACCTACCACTACCAAAATCGTTACTATCGCCATCCTCGGGCTGACCAGGGGCAACCCCAGCCTTCTACCAGCC
The DNA here is from genome assembly GCA_040374235.1 of Leptolyngbya sp. GTDB lineage: Bacteria > Cyanobacteriota > Cyanobacteriia > Phormidesmidales > Phormidesmidaceae > Nodosilinea. The sequence goes on from JBEIUS010000015.1 coordinate 7,793, forward strand.
ACTCAACCCAGGGGCAAGCCAACTCCTCCCAATCCAGCTACCGACAACGGCGAGATGCAGCTGCCGGGGTGGGTACGGCCCAGGCCGCCGCTGCGAACAAGGCACCTACCCAGGAAACGTCCCCTAACCCCGATCCCCCCCCTCAAAAGCCCACTCCCGATCCGGTGACAACCAGTGATCAGGGCTATAACACCTATAATGCCCACACCCGCAATGGCACCAGCACGGCCCATCGGGCTCGCCAGAGCCCTGATATGACCGGGGCAGACCTGCGGGGGGCTAACCTGCGGGAGCGGGACTTTGCCAATCGCAACCTGAGTGAGGCTAACCTGAGCGGTGCCGATCTCAGCGATGCCTTTCTCCATAAGGTCAACCTCAACCGGGCCAACCTCAGTCGGGCCAAGCTGTTTCGAGCCAACCTGCTGCAGGCGGACCTGAGCCACGCTAACCTGCGGGAGGCAGACCTGATCGGCGCGGACCTGAGTGGGGCGGATCTCAGCGGTGCAGACCTGAGTGGGGCCAAGGTGGCGGTGGGGGGTCGCACCATGGTGAAACTGACCGGCACCATTCTCACCGGCACGATTATGCCGGACGGCTCAATTCACGACTAGGGCTGGATCCCGAGTGGTTGCCCGGGAGGCCCGCAGTTGCCCACAGGCGGCATTTTCCTCCAGGCCCCTGGAGTAACGCACGGTGACGGCAATGTGGCGCTCCTCCAGGGCGGCGACAAAGGCGGCAATGCTGGCCCCCGTGGGGCGCTGGTAGTCGGCCTCAGCGATGGGGTTGTAGGGAATCAGGTTGACATGGCTCTGCAGCCCCCGCAGGTGCTGGGCCAATTCCTGGGCATGGTGGGGTTGGTCGTTGACCCCCGCCAGCAGAATGTACTCAAAGCTCACCCGCCGCCCGGTCTGCTGCACATAGTCGCGACACTCCGCCAGCAGGGCCGCCAGGGGGTAGGTTTTGGCACTGGGGATCAGGGTCAGCCGTTGGGCCTGGTTAGAGGCATGCAGGCTGACCGCCAGGGTCACCTGCAGACGGGCCTCCGCCAGTTTGGCAATGCGGCCAGGTAGGCCGACGGTGGAGAGGGTGATGGATCGCTGACTAATGCCCACCTCCTGGTTGAGGCAGTGGATTGCTGCCACCACGTTGTCGCTATTTAGCAACGGTTCCCCCATGCCCATGAAAACAATGTGGCTGACCCGCTGGCCAAAGTCCTCCTGCACCGTTAGCACCTGGTCCACAATCTCATGGCACTGCAGGTTACGGCGAAAGCCCCCCTTGCCGGTGGCGCAGAAATCACAGGCCATGGGACAGCCTACCTGGGAAGAGACGCACACCGTCAGTCGGCGGGGGGAGGGAATGCCAACGGTTTCAATGATTTCCCCATCCTGGAGCTGCAGCAGGTACTTAACGGTGCCGTCCCGGGCGACGGTACGGTGGTGCAGGGTGGAGCGGCCCACCGCCACCTTCCCCAAGGTTTGCCGCCAGCCCTTAGGAAAGACGGTGATCTCCCGCAGCGATCGCACCCCCCGGTCGTATAACCACTGGTGCAATTGCTGACCCCGGTAGCGGGGTTGGCCCTGGGCTACCACCCAGTCGGTGAGGGCGGGGAGGGACTGACCCAGAAGGGGAACGGGAGAGAGGGGGAGATCGGGGGCAGGAGTCATGGCGGAGGGCAAAGGGGAAGACTCACCTATTTTAGTCTGCTCTCAGGCGGGTGGTTGGGAGATCTCTCGGCTCCGTTACCCGGCCCTACCGCTATAATCGTTGGGTTCTTTCACCTCAGCCTATGGCAGCTATGGCGGCTCCGGCCCCCTGGATCATCCGCGATCGCACCTTTACCTGGGGGCAGCGCACCTACCTGATGGGGATTCTCAACGTCACCCCCGATAGTTTTAGCGATGGCGGTCAATTTCAATCCCCGGCGGCGGCGATCGCCCAGGCCCGCCATCTACTTAACCACGGTGTGGATATCCTCGATATAGGAGGCCAATCCACCCGGCCAGGGGCCCTGACTATCTCGGAGGTGGAGGAGTTGGCGCGGGTGGTGCCGGTGGTTACCGCTCTACGGGCCGACCCCGATCCGATCCTGCAGGGGGCGGTGATTTCCGTGGATACTACCCGGGCCGCGGTGGCCTGGGCCGGCCACCGGGCCGGGGCCGACATCATCAATGACATTTCCGCCGGCAGCGAGGATGCAACCATGTTCTCTACTGTGGCGGACCTGGGCATACCCATCGTACTGATGCACCGGCGGGGCACCCCGGCCACCATGCAGGGCCTTACCGAGTACTCCGATCTCATGGGGGAGATCCATGATTTCCTGGCCCGGCAAATCGCCGCAGCGACCGCCAGCGGCATCGATGCCCAGGCCATTGCCATCGACCCCGGCCTCGGTTTTGCCAAGACCTACCCCCAAAACCTGGAGATCCTCCGCCAACTAGACCAGCTCCGGGACCTGGGCTGCCCTCTGCTGGTGGGGCCGTCACGGAAAAGCTTCCTGGGTTGGCTGCTGGATCAGCCCGACCCCCAGGGGCGGATTTGGGGCACCGCCGCCGCCTGCTGTGCCGCGATCGCCGGCGGTGCGGATATGCTGCGGGTCCATGACGGGGCGGAAATGGCCCAGGTGTGTCGGGTGGCCGATGCCCTATGGCGGCCCCAATTTTTAGAAAATCTAGGGCAATAGGGCCATCCCAGGGGACTGCCGAAAGCCGCCAAAACCTGCTAAAATTATCAATCTGGAAAGTAAACGGGCGATTAGCTCAGTTGGTAGAGCGCCTGCCTTACAAGCAGGATGTCACTGGTTCGAGTCCAGTATCGCCCATTATCTAGCTCATTAATGCCCGCTCATACAGCCGTAGCCACCTCAATTAAGGTATGTTCAGGCTGAGCCTGGGGTTTGCCTAGCCTTTGGGAAGCAGACAGCCCATGACTCGGATAACTGAAAATTATCTCCTCCGACCAGTTCAGGGCCAACAGAATGCCCTCATGGAACTGACTACGGTTATAACCGTAGTCGTAGTCACCAACAAGGAGACCAAGGCGAGCTAGAACACCTAACCAGCAATAGATCTGTTCGATAAAAATCAACTGAGTCCTCAGCGTTCTGGCCAAAGCTATGACCACTATTTAGAAGTAGCTCTACTAAAAATTAACATCCAACAATATGCCAGGAGGCGGACTTGAACCGCCGACACGAGGATTTTCAGTCCTCTGCTCTACCAACTGAGCTATCCCGGCTAAGGATTTAGATTAACGCCTACTTAAGATAGCAAGCTAAGGTGACCCCTGACAAGCGCATTCGATAAAAACTTAGGCACCCTTCCCTAGGAAACTTCCCGCAGGCGGGCTACCTTGAGATAAAATTTGCCACCACCACCGCCGTAGGCCTGGACCCGAACCGTGTAGATGCCGGCTTCGGTAATTCGGGCAAAGAGTAGGGAGTTAGTGGTGCCGTCCGGACCATCATCGTTTTCTCCCACGGCAGCGCCATCCTTGTTGATCAAGGTGACCAGGGTATCAAACTCATCGGAGGTGACGTCGATCGCCACCTGATCCCCAGCTTCCAAGCTGACGGTGTAGTCACGAGCGAAGCCGCCGGTGCCGGTGGGGATATCCTGGGGGCCGAGGGTATCGTTGATTTCCCGACTGGCTGGTAGGGAAACAGGATCATAGATACGGCTTTGGGCCCTAACCCCGGTACCGCTGCTGACTAGAAACACTAGAACAGCGGGGATCCAAAGAGCATGACGACGGAACAGGTGAGGAAGCATAGTCCTATTTTCCTAACGGGAGAGGATGACCATGTAAGGTCAGTCAACTACGGGTTACTCCCTATTATTCCCTAGATTGGCCGTCTAGCCCTAATCTTTAATGTAGTAGACCCTAGTATAAATCTACCTACTTCTGTTGACTCCTGAGTGCTGACCCCTGAATTCTGACTCCCCTCTTAAAGGATGGTCGCATTTACGCTCCCAAGTATTAGTACTAGAGCTTGGGGGGCTGGCTACCGGGGCTCTTGTTAATGCAGCCCGGTCGATCCACGTAGCGACACACCCGGTCGTAGAGGCGGGCCCGATTGCCCGGGGGGCCAGCGGAGAAGAGGACCCGATCTCCCCCCACAATCCCCACCAAAATCTTTACACCACAGACCGGGCAGGTCTGGAGATTGCCTGTGTTCATGGTCCGATTCCCCCAGGTGACAATCTCAGCATCTTAGCGAAGGAGGTGGAAAGACCGACCGGATCGCAAACTCCTGTAACGGTGGAGGTCGGCTGGGCCAGGTGATGACGCCAGTGACGCACCAGCCGCCCCAGGCTGGGGGGTAGCCAGCTATCGTACTGGGGGTACACCGGCAAACGAGGCTGTAGTTGCCAGCCCCCAGGGGCGATCGCCGCCGCCAATTCCTTGGGCTGGGGGTGGGGGTAGTCGGGGTTGACCTCGTCCACGGGGCTAATCCCGCCCAGATCCCGAGCGCCGGCGGCCAGGCTGGCCAGCAGGCTGGTGGAGTCCGTCAGATTAGGGGGAACTTGCAGGGTAATATCCCCGGGTAAATACTGTCGGGCTAGCGCCAGGGCGGTGATCAGCTGATCTCCCCTCAGTCCTTCTCCCCCCTGGCTTTGGCGCTGGCCGGGCTGGTAGGGCTGCAAAATCACCTCCTGAATATGACCATAGCGCTGGTGCAGGGTGGCGATCGCCTCCAGGGACTCCACCCAGTCCACCTGGGTTTCCCCCAGCCCCAGTAGCAGCCCCGTGGTGAAGGGAATAGCCAATTCTCCGGCCTGGGCCAGCTGCTGCAGGCGGAGATAGGGAGTTTTGCTGGGGGCATGGCGGTGTACGGTCTCGAGTAGTCGGGGGCTGACCTGCTCGAGCATCAGCCCCATGGACACATTCACCCGCCCTAGCTGGGCCATCTCGGAGCGTGACAGGGGCCCGGCATTGGTGTGGGGCAGCAACCCCGCCTCCAGGGCTAACTCACAAATTTGATAAATACGGGTCAACCAATCCTGGCGACGGGGGCTGGTGGGGGCCACCTCCCCGCTCAGCACCAACGCCTCTACCACCCCCCGTCGCCTTAGCTCCAGCAGTTGGGCCTGCACCGTCGCCAAACTCAGCCACTCCCCCTGGCCCACATCCACCCGAAAATTACAGTAGGTACAGCGGTTAAAACACTCGTAGGTGGGCACCAGGGTATGGGCGGGGCTATAGGTGACGGGGGTAGCCATGGCGGCATGCCGAAGGGTAGGGGCTAGGGTTGAGCATGGCTCTGGTTGAGGTGGGTTTTAGCGGCCTGCCAGAGGGTCTCCAGCTCCGCCAGGCTATAGTCGGCTAGGGGTTTAACCAAGGCGGCTTCCACCTGCTCGAACCGTTGAATAAAGCGTTGGTTGGTGCCGTGCAGGGCGGCGGAGGCATCCAGACCATACCAGCGGGCAATATTCACCAGGGTGAAGAGTAGATCCCCCAACTCCGCCTGCTGATTGGCCTGGGGTTCCCTGGCGATGGCCCGCTGGAATTCCTCCAGTTCCTCCTGGAACTTGGCCCACACCCCGGCCTCATCCTCCCATTCAAAACCCACCTTGGCCACCCTGGCGGAGATTTTGCTGGCGGCCATCAGGGGCGGTAGGGTGCGATTACACTTGGCCAGCTGGGGGGAAAGCCGCTGGGGATCGTGGGCCTGTCCTTTTTCCTCCGCTTTGATGCGCTCCCAGTTGCGGTGGATGTCTTCGATGTCCGCCACGGTGACACCACCAAACACGTGGGGGTGGCGGCGGATCAGCTTATCGGCAATGCCGTTGGCCACGGTGGCCAGGTCAAAGGCGGAGGGCTGGGGGCCGGGGGCAGTGGGGCGATCGCTGGCGATCTGGGCCTGGAGCACCACCTGGAGCAACAGGTCCCCCAACTCCTCAGCGATCGCCGCTGGGTCGCCGCTGCGGATCGCGTCCACCACCTCGTAGGCCTCTTCAATAATATGGGGAATCAAGCTTTCCGGGGTTTGTTCCAGATCCCAGGGACAGCCGGTCTCCGGGTGACGCAGTTGGGCCACCACCTGCACCAGGCGGTCAAGGGCGGCAAGGGTGGGGGGAGGGTAGTCAGACATCGTTTCAGGGGGTTGCCATTGCCCCCAGGGTAGCACCTTACCCCTCGGCTGAGTCCTAGAGAGTTTAGCTTGAGGGTGGAGGGTTCCCGGGCTCGGGCTGGAGTAGTTCAGGGATGATGTCTCCCCCTGCCTCCTGTCCGGAGCCTCCCTGTACTTCCGGCACAATTGGCCCTTTCGTGGGGTTTTCCGGCGCAAAGATAGTTGATAGCACCGCAGGGAGATTTGGGGCCATGGCAATTCGATTTTTATAGGCCACGATCACCCGCGCCATAGCTGGAAGCTGGTTTTGCTGGGCCACCAGGTAGAGGGGCTCAACGTAGATCAGGGATCGGCCCAGGGGAATGGCCAGGAGGTTACCCTGGTGGGCACTAGAACCCTGGGTATCCCAGAGGGAAATCCGTTGAGAAATTTCTGGATCCTGGTTGATGCGGGCTTCGATTTGTTCCGGTCCGAACACCAGCTGCTGTTTAGGAAAGCGGTAGAGCAGCCGCCGCCCGTAGCGATCGCCATCGGACCGGGCCGCCAGCCAGGCAATCAGGTTATTGCGTTGGGAAGGGGTAAACAGCCGCAACAGCACAAACTCCTCCGTACGCTCCTCCGGCAATTTCATAATCAGGTAGTAGGGTTCCACCCGCTGGGCCTCGTTAGCGTAGATTTCCGTTGGGGCGCGCCACTGGTCCTCCCGGTTATAGAACACCTGGGGATCGGTCATGTGGTAGGTCATCAGGGCATCTGCCTGGACGCTGAAGAGATCCTGGGGGTAGCGGATGTGATCCCGGAGGTTGCCCGGCATGGCGCTCAGGGGCATAAACATATCGGGCAGGATACGGCTCCAGTTTTGGATGATCGGGTCCTGGGGGTCGGCCACAAAGAACCCGATGGCGCCGTTATAGGCATCCACCACCACCTTGACCGAGTTGCGGATGTAATTAAAGTCATTCTCCCCGGGGTCAGAGTAGGGGTAGCGACCACTGACGGTGTAGGCATCGATCACCCAGTAGAGGGAGTTTTCTCCACTTTGGCTGGCAAAGTTGGCGGCGGTCAGGTTGGGGTCGCGATCGCGAAATTCCTCCATGCTCCTCTGCTGGGGCAGGCGACCGCCGTGCTCCGGCCCGATTCCCCAATAGCGGGAGCGATCGCCAATGTCAGTCACCACCAGGTAGGGGTTGCTATCAAAACGCAGAAAAGGGGCGATCGTCTGGACCCGCTCAGCAATGTTGCGGCGAAACAGCAGCCGTGTATCCGCCCTAAAGTCCTCCGTGAATAGCATGCGCCAGTCCAGCAAATGGCGGGCAAAGACTAACCGGCGCCAGGCACTGCCCAGGTTAATCCCCCCCCGTCCCCGAGAGGTGGTGTAAACGTTTTCATTTTCACTGGGGTAGTCCAGCTCCAGCATCTGGGTGTTAGTCATGACGTAGGTGTTAGTCAACTCGCCAAAGTAGAGGCGGGGCTCCCCAATGGGAATACTTTGCCGCACCGCCTCACTGCTGGGCAGATTGTTGATACCCCGAACAAAATAGGTAGGCAGGCCGTCAGCGCCAGCGGTATTCACCGGGCTCATGGTAAACCCGTAGCCGTGGGTATAGACCAGATGTTGGTTGACCCAGGTTTTAGCAATGTCCGGGACCCGATCGTAGTTCAGTTCCCGGGCCGATATCATCACTTGGCGGCGTTCCGATCGCCGCTGTTGGTTGAAAATGCTATAGCGGTCAAAGTCGGCATCTTTAAACTCGTAGTAGAGCCGAATTTGTTGCAGCTGGCGATTACTTTCCAACAGGGGGCGAGGATCCCAGAGCCGAATATTCTCCAGGGTCAGGTCGTTCTCCTGCAGATCCACCAGGGTCAGGTCACCGCTGGGGTCAAAGGGCTCCGAATCGATCGCCTGCAGATCAAAGGCGGTCCGGGTCAAGGCAATGGAGTTGGTGATGTAGGGCCGCTCCCGCTGCAGTTCATTGGGCTGTACCACCAGACGCTGCACGCCCACCGGTACCACAATTAACCCCATCACCACCAGCAACAGGTAGACCGTAATTCCCTTAATCAGAAAACTACTACGGTTGATCTCAACGCGCCAGTTCTGGGAATGAGCTGCGGCTGAAGACGATGAGGGTTGACCAAAGGGATAGGGCCGCCAGGGTAGGTTATAGCCCAGAAACACCAGCCCTAAAACCAACGTAAAGATGGTCAACATCCACTGGGCCGCCAGCAGGACATGGACATCCCGATAGCCCGCCCCATAGACCACTCCCTCAGGGGCATAGAGAATCTCGTAGCGACCTAACCAGTGACTGAAACTGGTGGTCAGAAATAAACACCCGGCCAGGGTGTAGAGATGGCGGCGCTGGGGGGGGGAAAAGCCCAGAAAGTAACCCTGGCTAAGACTGTTATCCCGCAATAGGTAAATCAGATAAACACTGACCAGGGTAAACAATAGGAGACCAACCCACCAAAACTCCAGCAGGTGTAAAACCGGCAGGCGAAAGATATAAAAACCAATGTCGTGGTTGAAAATCGGGTCTACCTGGTTAAAGGGCACGGGGTTAAGGGCCAGCAGGATGGTCGGCCACTGCTTAGCCAGGATTAACCCAAAACCCAGGCTCATCAGCACCGCCGCCAGCCGCGATAACTGCCGAGGGTAGATTAAAAAGGCCACCGTACTCACCACCAGGGAGATCGCCAAGGCCGGCCGGTTGAACAGAATTTGCCCCAGGGCGGTGAGCGATCGCAGCTTTGGCCACAGGGGCAGGGGCGTGGCCACCTCGTAGAGACTGGTGGTCTGGCGCCAGAAGCCGCTGGCCAGTTCACCCTGGTAAATCAACTGCACCCCCACCAGTAGGCTGAGCACCAGGCTAAATAGCAATAACCGACTCAGCCCAAACCGGTAGAAACCCAACTTGGGTTGCTTGAGGGTTGATCGACCGGCTTTACCTAACCCTGGTCGGAGTTGGTCTAGGGCCACCAGCGAAGCCGTCCGGTCCGCCAGGATCAGGTTTCCCCAGGTAAATAGTAAGGTCAGAACGATAGGCAATAGACCGAGCCATAGCTGCGATCGCAACCGTAACCAAAACACGGCCAGGTAGTTGACCTCAGCAAACCAAAGTCCCTCCGCCGTCAGGTTAACCATGGCATCAAGCAGGAGTAGGGCAAGGAGTAGGCCCAGCCCCACCCACCCTAGGCGCAGGGAGGACTTGCTCAGGGATTTGGTGAACATCGCTTGACTAACCTGTGGTGCACTAACGGCGCGGTTGAAGCCACCTCAATTCTATCGCCATGGCTGGCTGACGACCGGTCCTCTTCCCTGGTCGTGGCGATAGAGGCTATAAAATAGTCTCCAGAACTTTCTAGTAGAACCGCACATAACTCTACCTACTTCCCCTGGCTCCTGAGTTCTAACGTCTGCCCCCGGCTTGAAGGGTGGCCTAAATTTATGCGCCGTAGTCCTAGGTTCATGCCATTTCCATTGCTTTATGACCGCCGCCCCTATCCATCGCCATCAGTTAGCCTGGCCCTTTTGGCCCCTCGTACCCCTATACCCCTACGGTCAACGGCCTACCCTGCGGCAGGAGGTGGTCCCAGAGACGGTCTGGACCTTTGATCAGTTCCAGGGGATTTTCTATGTGGTGGTGCCCATCCGCATGACGGTGGTGCGGCTCCAGCCCCAGGGGCTGCTGGTCTATTCACCGGTGGCTCCCACCCCCCAGTGTATCGCTCTGATGCGAGAGTTAGAGGACCGCTACGGCCGAGTGCGATACATCATTTTGTCCACGGTTACCGGCATCGAACACAAGGTCTTCGTCGGCCCCTTTGCTCGCCAGTTTCCCCAGGCCCAGGTCTATGTCACCCCCCAGCAGTGGAGTTTCCCGGTCAACCTACCCCTCTCCTGGCTAGGGCTGCCCAGCGATCGCACTCAGATCCTACCCAGGGATAGTTCCCAGGCCCCCTTTGCCGATCAGGTGGACTACGCCAGTCTAGGTCCTATCCCCCTGGGTCTGGGCCCCTTTGCCGAAACCGCCTGCTTTCACCGGGCCAGTCGCACCCTGATGGTCACCGATGCGGTGGTCTCCATCCCCGCCGATCCCCCTGAGGTGTTGCAGGCGGATCCCTATCCCCTGCTATTCCATGCCCGAGACACCGCCACCGACCCCCTGGTAGATAGCCCTGAGAACCGCCGCAAGGGCTGGCAACGGATTGCCCTATTTGCCTTCTACTTTCGCCCCAGCACCCTGGCGGTGGCTAGCTTGCCCGCCATGCTGGCGGCGGCCCGCCATGCCCCTGATCGCTCCCGTCGCAACTACTTTGGCTGCTATCCCTTTGACTGGCAACCGGGTTGGACTGAATCCTTTCAGGCTCTGAACCAACAGGGTCAGATCAGCGTGGCGCCTATTCTAAAAGACTTAATTTTTAACCGTGGCCCTGCCACCGTTATGGCCTGGGCTGGTCAGGTGGCTACCTGGCAGTTTGAGCAGATTATCCCAGCCCACCTGGCGGCTCCCGTTACCGCCACCCCGAAAGACTTCCTGGCGGCCTTTGACTTTCTCCAACCCCAGTCCAGGGAAAACCCTGGTTATCAGGATCATTCCCATGACCTCAGAAGGGCCGACAGTCAGTTGTTGCGCGACATCGACCAACTTCTCGTCAAGCGTGGTATAACCCAACCCAGACTAACCGAGTAGGCAAGATCCTCAGCGAACCGCGTTAAGGTCAGTGAAGACTACCTTGTCCCCCCTGAACCCCATGGCTGGGAATCTACTCATACTCCCGGGTACCGGCGGCAAACTGCAACACCATGGGAAAACCGCCATCTACATGGTATTTGTCGGCCCATTCCCGCATCATGGTATCGAGTTCATCCAGGGCTTCCTGGCGGCGATCCAGGTCGATGTCAAAGACTTCCACCCCCCGTAGGGTGCCTTCCTTACCTTCCACCCAGGCCTGCAAGATATTAAAGTAGCGGGCCACGTCATCAATCATGGCAAAGACCCGTTCCCGCTCTCCCCGAGGTGAGTAAAACTCACTGGTAAGGGCAAACAGGGGAATATCCACCAACGGCGAATCAATTTGAATCACGGTGCCCGAGTGGAGCAGACGAAACTTGATGTGTAGCATCAAGGCATCGCTAAAGGGCATCCGTTGGCTCTCTGGCAGTTCCTCCTGGGAAAGGTTGTGAACCATTTCAATCAGTTCACTGAACTCCACCTGGTCCAAAATTCGAGCCCGGGGACAGCCTTCCGGCAAGCTTTCCTCAATACCCTTGCGTTCCCCCGGCGTCAACCCACTAATTTTTACCGGCGATTCATGCTGGCCACAGGGAAACCGCTCATTCCACAGAAAGGGCAGGGACATTACATAGAAGGGCTCCTTTGAACTAAAGACCTTTAGACTCTGGCCTTCAGCGACGGCGTCCTCCACCTCTTTAACAATAGCCTTGACCCGCTTTGGCTCTACGTGGTAGAGAAAGCCGGTTTTACGAATATTGCTACCTTGTTCAATAAAAGTACTATAAATAGCCAACTTGGCGGCAGTGGTGGCTGCATCCAAGAAAGTGCCGTAGCGATGCCCTCCCATTTTCATCATGGCGAGGGCTAGGTAGACTAGAATCCAGTCGGCCGGACTACGATCTAGAACTTTAGATAATTCCAACTTCAGTTGAGATGCAACCTTAGTCTGTTTACTCACGGTGCTATGACTACCCTGCAATGAGAACTAGCCATCATCCTTCTACCTGACTTTGGCTAACTTTTCAAGAAAAATTAAATCTTGAAAGCCAGGAAGCTGCCTTGAAATTTAGTTAAATAGTTAAATTTCAAGGATTAACTTTAGGAAAACGGCGACCTATACGGTCAAACGGTCATTAGATCTCAGCAACTCAAGCACCAGGGAGTTTTTATAATCCACCCTAGCCAGACCTCTAGGATATCCTGTCCGGAGGAAAATGGCTAACTTTTGCAAAAATTTACATCCAACTCTAGTTACTCCCCTTCCTCGCCCCTGGTCTGACCATACTTGCCAAAGGATATAAGTCTAATATTTCGGAACCTAGGTTCGGCAATCCTTCAAAGGGAGCCAGGAGGAGTAGGTGAACTTATGCGAAGCCTACTTGCCCAGCTTATTGGTTTGGGGTCTGGGGTGGTGTTGACTGTGGAGGTTGGTCTGGGGCTTGGTCGGCCTGGGGTGGAACGGCGCCACAGTAGCTGTTAACGTCGGCAATCAGTTGTGCTTCTTTTTGGGACAGATTCTCAATGGCAGTTACTGCCTTCACCGTTTGCTGCTGGGATTCTTCGATTTTTGCGGGCAGGTCGGTTTCTGACTGTACTGTTACCACTAAATCCATCGCCTGGCGAGCTTCCTCGAGGGCCGATTTGAAACCACCCACCACCTCAACGTAGCTATCGCGAAACTGGCTCAATTCACTGTCTTTGAGGGGTGTGGTCTGAAGATTCTGCGCCAGGCTGTCCAGGTTAGTGACCACCTTATCAACAGCAGTGGTGTATTGGCTAGCGGCTGCCTTGATATCGTCGAGGTTTTTAACTTGAGCAGCGCTTTCGCTAAACGCCTGAATTTCGGTTTCAAACTCCTTCATAAAATTCTGGGTTTGATTCACCACCGCCGCCAACTTATTACACTGGCTGATCTTTGATGAACCACAGCCGGCTAACCCTACCACAGTCAGGGCTGCCAAGGCTGTGGCCCAGCGACGGGACGATCGTTGGTGATCGCTAACCACCCTAACCAATGCTGTTGCCATAATTCTGCCATGAATAACGCCCTACGGCTTCAAGTTGTACCCTGTCTTGGTTGTCTTTACAAGCTTTTCCAGATAGCGTCGACTGAATTGACCCTCTTCCCGGCCTGCTGCTACCCCATCTTTTCGACTGCGACAAAACTAAGGAAGAAGCTACTAACCTGCTGTAACTGTTCACATCCCCCCTTATTCGAACGAGGAATCAAAGGTTGTAGACGTTTAGCCAAGGGGGAGTGAATTATTACGCCTGCTTACTTACCTCCTCAGCACTTCTGAATGCCTGACCATACCTGAGTCCAGACTTCAGTTAATACCCCACCAAGAGGGTTAAGAGGGGGCTGGGCTTTGAAATAGTCGTGATCAGGCAATTACTCGAAGTGTTCTCGGTTTAGTAGTACTGGAGGAGGAACTCCTGCTAGGATCGAGTTACGCCTTACTAATACAGATTACCCATCCTTGACGGTCCTATGCTAAATCCAGCTGATTTTGCCCGAGCAGCCCAATGGATGGGGATAGGTACCCTAACCTTAGCCGCCTTAACGGTCCTGGGGTTTATCTTAAAGTGGGGAGTTCGCTTCCGCCTGGTAGGAGCGACGGGTTTTGCGATCGTGTTGATGGTGGGTTTATTTGGCCTCAGCCTGGAGCCGTTTACCCGTACCGTGGTTCCTGGAGCAGCCCCCTATGCTACGGTCTACGATTCCGGTGCTAGCGAAATTGTCATCACCGTACCGGCGGATGTGACCCCAGAAATCCTAGATGCCAGCCTACGTCAGGCGGCCAGTAATCTATTTAAGCCCTATCGATTGGGTATCCCCGGACAAACCGCCACCATTCGCGCCCGCAGGATTATCCATGCTCCTGGAGGCGTCTCTCGACTAGTCTACCTGGGGCAAGTTCAGCCCAACCCTTCGCCCCTCGGGGAAAGTGAAGATGCCTACGTTGTTCAACTCAGCTCTGGAGTCGGTACCCTTCCCAGTTAGCCTCCCCAATCAGGGTTCACCTTGAGTGTCGATGATGCCAGTTAAGGGCCTGCGCTTAAATAAACTACCGAAGGCGTTACAGGTGGCTAGGGCTATAATCCCATCAAATCTTCAAGCCAGGGTTATCAAGCCTATATAGGTTCTAACCTATGGTGGATATGGATTAATAGCCTACTTCCACAGTATCCTTTTCCTATGAGTACAGCCCATCTACCCACCCTCACCATTGCTCCAGCCCAAGTTGTTCGGGGCCAAAGCATTTTGGCAGACCAGGGCAAAGGTATCGCCAGACTTGGCCACCGTCCCTTAGTGGTTGGTGGTAGACATGCCTTAACCCAAATAGAGCCCCTACTCAGGGACCTTCACAGCCTGGGTCTGGCTGTGGAAGTCAGTATATACGGTGAGGATTGCAGTGAGACCACCCTAGTTGGCCTGGGCAGTCTCGCCCAGGTCCATCGGGCTGACGTGATCCTGGGGGTGGGGGGAGGTAAGGCCCTGGATACGGCTAAGCTGCTAGCCCATCACCAGAGTTCTCCGGTGGTGACGATCCCCACCTCTGGAGCCACCTGTGCAGCCTGGACAGCATTGTCTAATGTCTATTCCGATCATGGCGCCTTCCGCTACGATGTGGCCCTACCCCGTTGCCCTGATCTGTTGATTCTTGACTATGAACTGATAAAAACGGCCCCACGCCGTACCCTCGTGGCTGGTATTGGTGATGGCCTGGCCAAATGGTATGAAGCTTCTATCAGTAGTGGTGCCTCTGAACACACTTTGCTGGTGTCGGCGGTGCAGCAGGCTCGAGTTCTACGGGATATTCTGCTACAAAAGTCTGCTACTGCCCTGAGCCAATGGGGGGGACAGGACTGGCGGGATGTGGTGGATGCCACCGTGCTGCTGGCGGGGGTGGTGGGGGGTATCGGCGGTGCCCAGTGTCGAACTGTGGCCGCCCATGCCGTCCACAATGGTTTGACCCAATTACCTGCCAGCCATGCCATGCTCCACGGCGAAAAGGTTGCCTATGGTATTTTAGTACAACTCCGTTTAGAAGAAATGGGGGGTAGGGCGGCCTTGGCGACCACGGCCCGGCAACAATTAATTGAGTTTTATCGCCAAGTTGGCCTACCCACCTGCCTAACCGATCTCAACTTGGGGGATATTACCCTTAGGGATCTACAGCAAGCTGCTGAGTTCGCTTGTCGAGAAGGTTCGGATATCCATCACCTGCCCTTTGCCGTCACCCCTGACGCCCTAATGGCTGCTATGGTTTCTCCCCTCAGCACAGAACCGCGGCAGCGCCCCTGTGCCCTATTAACCCCTACGGCTACTCCGGAGCTATAGCCATGACCCTTAGTTGGCTTCAACCTGCCCAACGCATTGCGACTCTGCCTCCCTACGTTTTCGCCCGTTTAGATGAACTCAAGGCTCGGGTCCGGGAGCAGGGAGTGGATTTAATCGATTTGGGTATGGGTAACCCCGATGGCCCTACTCCGGCTCCAGTGGTTGAGGCCGCTCGACGGGCGATCGCCGATAGCGCCACCCACGGTTATCCCCCCTTTGAGGGTACGGCCAGTTTTCGTACCGCCATTACGGATTGGTATGCCCGTCGCTATGGTGTGCAGCTCGATCCTAGTGCTGAAGCCCTGCCCCTGCTGGGGTCGAAGGAAGGAATTACCCACCTGGCCATGGCGTTTATCAATCCAGGGGACCTGGTGCTAGTACCGACGCCGGCTTACCCCGCCCATTTTCGAGGGCCAACCATTGCTGGAGCAGAGATTTACTCTATTGGTCTCAGACCTGATCAGGGCTGGTTGATTGATTTTGATGCCATTCCCCCGGCAATAGCCAGGCGAGCTAAGGCATTGTTTTTTAACTATCCCAATAACCCTACAGCCGCCACCGCCCCGAGGGAGTTTTTTGAGGCGGCGGTGGACTTTGCCCATCGCTACCAAATTCTTTTGGTGCACGATCTATGCTATGCCGAGCTAGCCTTTGATGGCCATCAGCCCACTAGCTTGCTAGAAATTCCGGGGGGCAAGGAGATTGGTGTAGAGTTCCACACCCTTTCCAAGACTTATAACATGGCGGGTTGGCGGGTTGGTTTTGTGGTGGGTAATTCCCAGGTTATCCAGGGGCTGCGCACCCTCAAAACTAACCTGGACTACGGTATTTTCGCCGCTTTGCAACGGGCGGCAGAGACCGCCCTGTCCCTTCCCGATCATTATTTAGAGGAGGTACAGCGCCGCTATGCCAGTCGTCGTGACCTCTTAATTAAGGAATTCACCTCCCTGGGTTGGTCTTTGACCAAACCCCAGGCCACCATGTATCTCTGGGTACCTTGTCCGATCAATATCTCCTCTACGGATTTCGCCCTAGCCGTACTCGAACAGACTGGCGTGGTGCTAACTCCCGGTAATGCCTTTGGGCCTGGCGGAGAAGGTTACGTTCGTGTCAGTTTAATTGCTGATCAAGACCGCCTGGCAGAAGCCATGGATCGGATTCGCCAGGCTGGTTTTCGTTTTTCGACCGCTGCTGCGATCGCCTAGGGCATATCTAACCTGAGTTAGTAGCTATTTCCTACCGGTACCGGACTGACCCAGCTCTGGCACCGCCCCTTAGGGGTTAGTAGCTGTCTTCCTTACCAACGGTGTGCAGCGCCAGGTCGTGATTGGCCTGGTTGAGGCGATCGCTAATTGCTTCCCGCCAGGATAGGCTTACACTGGGGTCGGCCAGCACGTCCTGGGCTTCCTCCCGATAGGACGCACTCTGCACCGTATCCACCTGCTCCAACTGTTGTAAATGTTGGAGTACCTCTTTAGGGTTAGGACTGGTCATGGATTTACCTCATACATAGAAATATTGTTGCCGCCAGGAGGCTGGGTAAGAACCCAACATCACTTTGTTAGTCCTATTTTGCTGCAGTTGACCTGAACTCCCTAGGGTTAGTAGAGAAGCTTTACTCCAGGCTAGGGTTCTTTAAATCTTGAAACAAGAGTTTGCAAGATAATGGCTTTGGCCAGAGTTCTGACGACAGAATTAATCGGTAGGGTTGATGTCTCGTAACACAAGATATCAAAAGCAAAGCCTGACTAGACTCTGGCTTAACGAGGACTTCTAATTACCCCGAGGAAGAGCAGTGTGCCGATCTGGCGATCGCGAAGGACCATGGCAAAGAGGCGATCAACGACCATCTCAAAGGGGTGTTGGGGGGCAATCGGGGCGGATGTTATGGCAATGTTAGCCCGGTTAACCTGGTCCAGGAGGAGTCCTTGGAGCCCCAGCACCGCTGTCATGGCGGTCTGGGTATTGGTGGCGGCACCATTGTAGGCTATGGTTAGGGCCGTGACCACACTGAAGGGAGAAATCAGCAGGTTTTGACTCGGATTAGCCCGGTCTAGGGCGGTTAGGAGAGCAAAGCCAAACTGCTGCTGGGCGATCGGGATTGGTTTAACAGAGTCGGTTAGGGAATTAGAGATTATCGGCGATGGAAAGATCGGCTTAGGGTTGGTCCCAGGATCGTTAGGGGTGGAAACAGAGGAGACTTACCAAGGCCAACAGCCTATAGCGGTTCCCGATCGGATACAGCACAGCAAAAGCCTTGATGAATAAGCGTTACAGACGTCTCGACGTACCTCACGCCGACGAGAACCGCTATAGGGCTAAGCAGACCATGGTGGGAAGTCCTACGGTCGGAATTTTGTAGTTATGAATCATGGGCTATCATCCCGTGCTATGACATACTTCACTGGAGCAGAGTTACGGACTTTAGATTGCCATAGGTTCAAGGAGTTGTCCCTGCGGGTTGCAAAGTTGGTAACGCCCGTGGTAGCGCCGGTATCAGCCATCTGGCTGACCCTGGCCAGCCAGCCACTGGTGAAGACGATAAAGGAGTTAGAATATATTTAACTTTATTGAACTCTAGGCCTGAACCACTGATACATAACTTTGGCAGAATGCTTAGAACAGCGTAGATCAGTTCACTTTATGTCTCGTAACTGACAGGCTTCGTGTAACTAGACATGGGAAAGCAAAGCAAAGACTGAGTAGACGTTCTGACTCACTTGCCTCCGTTAGTTAGGAGCTAGAGCTCCAAATGGCGTCGCAGCCCTGTCCTAACCAGAGTAGTGACGGCTATAGGTCTCTATCCTAAACTGAGCAGTTTGCGTATGGTTAAGCCGTTCACTACAGTAGACCTGGGTACCCTTGGCGAAACCCTGGTGGCGAACTGGCTAAGTATCCAGGGATGGCAACTACAGGCCCGTCAGTGGCATTGTGCCTGGGGAGAACTGGATCTGGTAATGGCCCGCAGAGTAGCTGCTTCGCCAGGACAAATGGCCTTTGTCGAAGTCAAGACCCGTAGCCAAGGAAATTGGGATGCTGACGGCCTGATGGCAATTACTCGAAGTAAACAGAGAAAGTTATCTAAGGCTGCTCAGCTCTACCTGCTGAAACATCCACAGTGGGCCCAGGCTATCTGTCGGTTTGACGTGGCCCTGGTCACCTGTCGTCGAGGTCTCCTACCCAGTCACCAGGTTGAGCGCCACTTAGATCTGGGAGATGGCCGCTATCTGACACTGCAAGACTATATTGATAGTGCCTTTGACGCACCTCAGCGCTAGGGTCGCCGTCACTTGCAGCGGGTAGTCTGCATAAAAATTAGTAAACAGGCTAGGGCGTTGTCTGAGGAAGGATCCATTAGGCCTCTTCAAGAATAAGAGAACCAGGCTATCAGAAGTGTATAAACCCTTAGAGAATTTAGATTTCTGGGAGTGTTCAGGAAACCAGGTTAGACCAGGCTAAAACCATTGGTTTCTCGTTGCCAGAATCAGGATTTACACAAAACTCTGATCACTCTCGATTTCTAACTCCACTAGTGGCGTAACCCTACTATTTTTGAGGATCTCTATTTTAAGATGGGTCCGACTAGTTATCGGGAAACTCCGGGTATTCTAGATACTGTCTCACAAAAGTGACAGAACAGGAATAACCAATGAAAATCTATTTATGACGATGCTAAATTCTATATTGACCAACATAGCTCCCGCCCTTAACAATGTCTATAGTGGCTGGATCGCCTGGAATCTATTTCTAGCTTTTATCCCTCTCCTCTTGAGTTTCCGCCTATTTCGTCCCCAGGCACTACCGCAAGCGTGGTTTCGTCTAAGTTGCCTCCTGGTAGGGGCAGTTGGCATAGTCGGTCTCTGGCCAAAGCTACCAGATCTGGTCAGCACATGGACTAGC
The DNA here is from genome assembly GCA_040374235.1 of Leptolyngbya sp. GTDB lineage: Bacteria > Cyanobacteriota > Cyanobacteriia > Phormidesmidales > Phormidesmidaceae > Nodosilinea. The sequence goes on from JBEIUS010000015.1 coordinate 26,853, forward strand.
TTAGGGATCGATAGCCTGAGCGTGGATACTCAATTACTGTTAAGGTTGGGATGGTTTTTAGTGGCTGCCGGTTTCGCCTTTCTGTTAGGCCGCTGGGGTATCCATCTACGGGAAAGTCAACGGGCTTGGCTATGGGGTTTTGGGGTAGTGATCTTTATTGCCTTTTTGCCCAATGCGCCCTACTTGCTCACCGATATCATTCACCTAATCCGGGGTATCAGCTCTGGCCTTTTGTCCACCTGGGTTGTTGCCCTAATATTTGTACCGGTTCATTTGACAGCGATTTTACTAGGGTTTGAGGCCTACGTCATTTCTCTTCTCAACCTCAATTACTACCTCAAGCAGCAAGGTGCCAAGGCTTTAATTTTACCAGTAGAGTTGCTAATCCATGGACTCTGTGCCCTGGGGGTATTTCTTGGTCGATTCATTCGACTAAATAGTTGGGATCTGGTTACTGATCCCCTGGATGTTGTGATGATTACCCTGAATGCCCTTACATCCAAATGGCCCATGGCTATTATTCTATTGACTTTTGTAATCGTTACAGCACTCTATTGGGTAATGAAACAAATCACCCTTGGCCTGAAGCTGAGATTAGACTACAGCCGTCGTGGACTTGATCCGTTAGACTGATACTAGATAGTATAAGTTTGGTGATCCTTCAAGGAAAGCCTGAAGAAGTAGGTATATATACGCCAGAATCGGTTACATTCCTAGCCCGAGACTCGCTCCAGATGGACTGACAGGCGCTGTAGCCGAGAAAATTCATGCTGTAGTGCCTGTCTCAGGGAACGGTTGTGAGGATCAACTCGCCAGGCTTTCTTGAGACAAGCTTCAGCTTTAAGATTATGGCCTAAATTGAGGCAGGCTTGGCCCCACCGATAGTAGACGATCGCCTGCCATTGCCGCACCTCCGGATCCTGAGGAAAACGATGGACTAATCCCTCCACCAGGGCCACCGCTCTGGGGTAGCGCCGACTCTTCAGTAAACCTTGTAGTTGGATAAAGCTAGACTGCTTCAAATCTTTATCGGCTTTCGAGCCCCCAGGTGGTTGGTGTACCTGTAGGGGAGGGCGTGGCGTGGGTGGAGCAGAACCGGAGGAGACTTGGTCAGATTGACCGGCTTCTGTCGGAATTGGGGGTTCTTCGGTGGAAACTTCCGTTTTGGCAGTAGGTACGGGCTGGGGCAGGGTCTTCACCAGGGCCTGGTAAGCCCGGGTAATTTGGATAAACTTTTCCTTGGCGGCTTCATCGTCAGGATTGACATCGGGATGATACAAACGGACCAGCCGGCGATAAGCCAGCTTGACATCGATAAAGCTAGCTCCAGAGCGGAGCCCAAGCACACGGTAGTGGGACGCCAAAACCATAGTTATCAAACCGGATACTAGGAGAAGTAGTTGCCTCTATTTTGGCAACACTCTCCAAAAATGGTGCAGGCAATTTCCGCCAACCAATTTCCCTATGCGGGCTGGGTCAAGCCCATAGCATTTATAGCTATGGCCAGTTCTGGGTAGGTGTTCGGTCAAAGCCATTTTGATAGGGGGTCTCACCCAGTCAGGGAATCTACACCTCGGTCAGTATGATGACAACCATAGGAGCAATCCTCGATGTTTTTTTGGTCTCTACCTGGTAAATTCCTATGGTTACCCTTTGCTCTCCCCCTCCCAATCTACCTTTGCCCACCCTTTTTACCCCCTTGGAAGGTTTGACGAGAAATAGTCCATCAGCGCTGCTGAGCGCCGTTCTAGAGGGCTTTAACGAGGGCATTTTAATTATTAACCAGGCAGGCCAGTTACTCCACGCCAATCATCTTGGTCAAACCCTGGCCTACCGGCTTAATCAGTGGGAAGGGGCGGATGCAGTACCTGTACCCCCCAGCCTCTGGACTATCTGCGGCTACCTCCTGGAAGGTCGAGAGCTGTTTCCCGGCAATCCTCTAATTCTTACTCAGGATTTCCGTGGGCCCCAGGGCTATCGTTTGATGACGCGGGTACAGTGGTTGGATGGGACTGATAGCGAGGCGGGGCACTTTCTGGTAATGCTGGAGGACCCCAACTCCGCTGCCCTGAGCCAGGCCCAGTTAAAAGCCCTCGAGTTTCGACTTACCCCTCGCGAGCAGCAGGTCTGGAGGCTACGACAGCGGCAATGCAGTGTACAGACCATTGCCGAAGAGTTGTACATTTCCCTGGCTACAGTTAAACATCACCTGCGTCAGATCTACAGCAAGCGACGGCAGATGGGGGAGAGTCTTCAGTTCCCCAGGATAGTTGATTAACTAGCAGAGACTGTCCTCCGGATGAATCGGATTAGGCCGTCGCAGCTACGGCGGATGCTAATTCCTGGCTTCGGTCTTCGATTACTCGGTCAATTAGGCCATAGGCTACGGCTTCTTCGGCGGACATAAAGTAATCCCGATCTGTATCTTTTTCGATTTGCTCGATCGGCTTACCGGTGTGGAGGGCCATCATTTCGTTCAGTTCCTGCCGTACCCGCAGGATTTCCTTGGCCTCAATGGCAATGTCACTGGCTTGCAAACGCTGCCGACCGGTCCCCCCCATGGGCTGGTGAATCATAATCCGGGAGTGGGGTAGGGCCAGTCGTTTGCCGGGGGTACCCGCCGCTAGCAAAAAAGCCCCCATGGAGGCCGCCAGGCCTAAACAAATGGTCACCACATCGGACTTAATATACTGCATGGTGTCGTAGATGGCCATGC
>JBEIUS010000042.1:0-21806 GCA_040374235.1 Leptolyngbya sp.
AGGGACTGTAAAGTAGTTTGTGTCAAAGGTCAAAATCAGATCTAATGAACTAACTCCTTGAGGCATAACCCATGACCTTCCGCCCTGAGCTAATCGATGAGCTACTGAAAGACTACCGCAGCCCTGAGGACCTGATGGGGGAAAGCGGCATTGTCAAGCAACTGACCAAGGCCCTAATTGAACGCTGCTTGAGTGCAGAATTAGACCACCATCTGGCTGAGGAGAAAGCTGAACCCGAGCTTGATCGCCCTCGCAATCGTCGCAACGGTACGAGTAAGAAAACGGTTAAGGGTGAGTTTGGCGAGGCGGAGATCGGCATCCCCCGAGACCGTAACGGAGCCTTCGAGCCCCAGCTCATTGAGAAAGGCCAGACTCGCTTTACAGGCTTTGACGGCAAGATCCTATCGCTGTATGCCCGAGGGATGACAACGCGCGATATTCAGGCTCAGTTGCAGGAGTTGTATGGGGTCAACGTCTCTCATACCCTGGTCTCGACGGTGACTGAGGCGGTGGAAGCCGAGCGTAAAGCCTGGCAGAATCGGAGCCTCGATGGGGTGTACCCAATCGTGTATTTCGATGCCTTGGTGGTCAAGGTGCGCCAGGATGGGCGGGTGATCAACAAGGCCATTCATCTGGCCTTGGGGGTTAATCTCGCCGGTCACAAGGAACTTCTGGGACTGTGGATAACGGAGAATGAATCCTCGAAGTTCTGGCTCTCGGTGATCACCGAACTCCAAACTCGAGGCGTGAAGGATATCTTCATCGCCTGCGTGGATGGGCTTACGGGCTTCCCTGAGGCGATTGAAACGGTCTTACCCCAAACTCGGGTGCAATTGTGCATCGTCCATCTGGTGCGCAATTCCCTTAGCTATGTCTCTTACAAAGACCGTAAGGCGGTCGCCGCTGACCTCAAAGCCATCTATAGCGCGGCGACAGCCACGGACGCAGAAGCGGCTCTGATGGACTTTGCCGCCAAATGGGACGCTCGCTATCCCACCATCAGTAAATCCTGGATGACCCACTGGGAGCGGATTATCCCTTTCTTTGCCTTCCCTGCTGACATTCGTAAAGCCATTTATACGACCAATGCTATTGAGTCTTTGAATATGACCTTGCGCAAAGTTTTACGAAACCACCGTTCCTTTCCCACCGATGAGTCCGCCATGAAAGTAATTTTTCTGGCTATCAACAACCTCTCGAAAAAATGGACGATGCCAATTCGGGACTGGAAAAGTGCCCTCAATCGCTTCGCCATCGAGTTTGAAGGCAGATTTCCTATGTAGCCATCCCATTCTTGACACAAACTACTTTACAAACCCGATGTGCCAGATCCTGATCAGGAAAGCGATTGGTGGAATCAAGTTTTACCAGGGTTAACTATTGCCGTGTTAGACGGGATGAAGGGGTGATGGGGTGACCGGAGATACCACACCTCCATCACTCCCCACTCCTAACCGTCCAGCAGCTTCTCTGACATAACGTAAAGAGTGTTACCCCGCCGCCGGGTTACTGTCACCCGTTGATTTTCGGCAATGGTGGCGCTATCGTCCTCACAGCGAGCCTGCCAGGAGTTACCTTCGTAGAGCACCCGACCGGTTTCCCCTGGCAAAATTGGGGTGAGGGTGCGCGCCTCTGTGGAGGACTGCAGCACGTAGGGGGTTTGCTGCGGAGCAAAGCGCCGTAGCAGTAAAATGAAAATCACCGAAAGTAACACCCAAAGTACAATTTGCACGGTGAGGGATGGCACCACCAGGGCCACCATAGCTACCAAAAAGGCACTCACCCCTAGGGTTGACTCCACAAAGGCGGTAGGTAAAACCAACTCCATAACGCAGAGTACGGCGCCGACAACTAGCCAAATCTGAACATGACCCATGATTGAGTTACCTGTTGCATTGTTCGCTATCCTCTAGGATTAATTTAGTCCCCGGGATGATCCGGGGGCTACCTGATTAGATTGTTTTAACGGACTGATTACCCCCCAGGGGTGAAAGCGTCTCCCTTCCTCTGTCGCCTATGCACCCGGTTGATCCTCTACTTCCCCGGCCTCACCCCTACCTTTGGGTGGTTGGCGAGGGGGTTGCCACCCTTCCTCTGGGGGATAGGGTGGTTCAGCGCTATCGCGTGGTCGGTCCCCGTATCTGGCTGGATACCCAGCCCGATCAAGCCCCGGATTGCCCCGATTACCTGCCCCCCTCAGCCCAGCCCTACCTGGTTACCCATGGCCAACGGTTGCATTTACCGGGGCTTTACGCCGTCCTCGATCGCCCCCCCCTCACCCCCCTGCTACTGCTGGACAATGTGCCCATTCACCCCCAGACCGGGGAGCTGCTGCCCAGCCTGGAAACCGCCCTACTGGAGGCCAGTCCCCAACGCCAGCTGTACTGGTTTTGGCAAATGTGGGAGCTGTGGCAGAGCTTAGCCGCGGATCAACTCCAGAGCAGCCTGCTGGTGTTGGATAACCTGCGGGTAGAGGGGTGGCGTCTGCGGCTGTTAGAGTTATACCCAGACCTGGAGGCCCCCAGCCTGGCAGATTTGGCTACCCCGTGGCGATCGCTGCTACCCACCCTACCCCTCACCACCTCCCCTCCCCTCACCGCCTTGATTGATGCCATGGGGGAGGGCAAGCTGGATAGGGAAGCGCTAGGAAAACAACTTAATCAGCTACTGCTGCGCCAGGTCGCGACCACCCCCCGGCGTTTCACCCTGGCCGGGGGCACCACCCCGGGGCCCAGCCAACCCCGTAACGAGGATCGGTGCTGGCCAACGGCGGACCTGGATGGCAGCGAGACCGATCTACAGTTGGGCATCATCTGCGACGGGGTGGGGGGGCACGACGGTGGCGAAGTGGCTAGCCAACTGGCGGTACAGTCCCTAAAACTGCAGCTCCAGGCCCTGGTCACCGCCAGTCAACAAGAGGCTCAGTTGCTGCCGCCCCAGGTGATTATGGATCAGCTGCGGGCGGTGATCACCATCGTTAACGATCTGATTAATTTCCAGAATGATAACCAGGCCCGGGTGGATCGCCAACGCATGGGCACTACCCTGGTGCTGGCCCTGATCCTGCCCCAGAGGGTGGAGACGGATCAGGGCTGGGGACGCAGCCACGAGATTTATCTAGCCCACGTGGGGGATAGTCGGGCCTACTGGATTAGCCCCGATTACTGTCACCAACTGACGGTGGATGATGACATCACCGGACGGGAGGTCAAGGCTGGCCGCCAACTCTTTCCCCAGGCCCGGGCCCGCAGTGATGCTGGGGCCCTCACCCAGGCCCTGGGCACCCGCCACAGCGATCGTCTGACCATTCACCTACAGCGGTTCCTACCGGATGAACCGGGGGTGCTGTTACTCTGTTCCGATGGCCTCAGCGACAACCATCGGATTGAGGACGCCTGGGCCAACTACATTGGTCTGATCGTCAAGGATATTATTAGCTTAGAGTCGGCGGTGGTCTCCTGGCTGGAACTGGCCAACCAAAAAAATGGCCACGATAATAGCGCCGTTGTGCTCCTCCATCACCAGTTGCTGACCCCGGCCCCCACCATGGTATATGCCGAGGAGGCCGTTCCCGCCGCGATCCGGGGTGCTGCTCCTGGGCCAGTTAGGCCCCGTGGGGTCAGCCTCTACGGTGAAAGTCAGGATCCGGAGGCAGAAGCCCCCCTCACCCCTTCCCCTGGCCCTAACCAACGACTCTGGCTCTGGCTCCTGGCCCTAGTCGCCGCCTTTGGGTTGGCCGTCACCACCGGCTGGTGGTGGCTGACCCGTTCCCCGATGACACCAGGGCTCCCCCCCCAGCCGGAGCCCACCGTTAAACCGGAAGGGTCCACTGAACCGCCCTAGTACTTGGTGGCGATCACGTCACCCTCTGGCGCCTGCGACAGGCCAGCCCCCTGCGCAGGGGCGGAAACCTTTACCGTTGCCAAGACCCCGGCGATCGCCCCCACCGCTAGCTCTCTTGCTGCCTCCCCCTGACTGGACAGCCTGGCCCAGGCCCTCCCCACCACCTGGCGGGTGCCGGAGGGAGTTGATCAACCACTGCGCTACCCTCTCACCCTGGCCTCCGATGGTCGGGTGGAGGCGGTAGAACCCCTCGGGGAGTTGGCCAAACAATACCAGGCTGCCCTGGGTTTACCCCAGGTCGATGACATTCCCCTGGCCCTAACGTTGCCGCCAGGCACCCGGGTGGAGATGATCCCCTGGCCCGATGGCCGGGTGCAACTCAGATCGCCCTAGGGGGAAGACTGTCCCTTAGCCTTAGCTCGCCGTTGCCGCCGAATCGCCATAGCCTTATCCACCGGAAACCCGGGGACTGGCATCACTTGGTATTCTCGATCGGCCTCCAACCGCTGCAGCTCGGTGTAGTCAACCCAGTGGATACAGTCCACCGGGCAAGTGTCGATCGCCTCCTGGATTAGGGCCTCGGTATCGCCATCCTGACGGTAGACCCGCGATCGACCGTAATCCGGCTCTATGTAAAAGGTGTGGCGAGCCACGTGGGCACAGTGTTTACAGCCAATACAGGTAATTTCATCCACGTAAACCCCCCGCTGACGTAGGACTCCCCCCAGTTCGGGCTCGTAGCCCGAACGAGCCTCCCCTAGCTGACGTAGGGATCCCCCCAACTCCGGCTCGTAGCCCGTGGGTTCAGGCAAGGGCTGTGGCAAATCATCCATGGGGCTTCTCCCATCCTGGCTATAGTAGGGGTCAAAACTAGAAAGGGGACCCAGGTCCCCTCATCATGGCTTAACTAGACCTGGGCAAATGGTTTAGGCTTAACCTTGCCAGCGTTGTACCACCAGCCGCACCGAGCCATCCTGCCTCACCTCTTGCTCTGCCAGCTGAAAGCCCTGGCGACCTGCCTCCGTTAACACCGTCTTGCAGGCGTAGGACTGGGTAACTTTGCGTAGAAACCCATCCACGGTAAGGGGCTGCTGCCAGTACTGCAGGTCGGCAATCAGCTCATAGTCCTGGGTATCGGAGTTACGGCAGAAGCCAATATCGTAGCCATTCCCTTGGGAAATTACCACATCGGCTAACTGGCTCTGCCCCTGGTATCCCCTGACCTGGGCAGGACCGGCCTGCCAATCAGCCCCCAGGTCGGTCAAGACGGCGGTGAGGGTGTCCAGGTTACGGAGTTTGGTTTTGATTTGACTAAAGTGTGACATTTGGGTACGGGAGGTTGGTGGTCAAAGGGGTGATCAAAAGTCAGATAAAAAAACCAGATTAAGAAAACTAATACCAGTGGGCAGCAGTTGACCTATTCTTCGGGGTGCCTAGCTCCTAAGGGCCGCGGATTGGGCCTCAGGTTAAGGCCGAGGAACAGCCGCTCCTGGCCATTTGATCCTTACCAGGTCTGGCTTACCCACTGGGACGCGGTGACCTGAAGATTGGCCTGGGTATAGTAATCAGGGTTTCGCTGCTGATCCAGCACCACACCAAGCTGGGCCTCAATGGCAGCGGTTACCTCAGCACAGGACTGACCCACTATGCCGGTCACAGTTTCCTGGACACGACCATCGGGGTGAATAATAAATTCCAGGGTTTCCATGGTGAATGGGCAAGGGCGAAAAAACAAATAGAGAAATCAACACTATTCCATGGGGTAATTCCAGGGCGAAGGAGAGGATGATTAAGCCTGTCAGCGGCCTGCTCCTAGGGCCAAGGAACTCAAAACAGGAGGTAACTGAAGACTAAACCCACTATAAACCCTTACAAAGGGTAATCAATCGTATTGATTTCAGGAGTAAACCCTCATTAAGTGTAGTGTCGCGTAACTTTTCGGGGTCGTCAAGGCAACTTTTGTTACAGAATATGTCAGCAGCCGGGGCCTGACAATCCAGCCTACCCCTGTGTCAGTCAACACAAGACCGGGGGTAGGATGGGAATAGACCTTTTGATCGGGGCTCAGGCTCAGGTCAACCCCGCCAGGCCTTGGGGCTGAGCGATCTACTGGCGAAAGTCTTTAGAACCGGTATAGCCGGAAAGCTCTGCTAACCGCTCTAGGGATTGGGCCCCCGAGTAGAACTGCCCATTCACCTCCCAGGTGGGGAAGCCCTTAATCTCGGGCTTAGAGCGACACAGTTTAGTTTGGGGATTGACGCCGTCCTCAGCACACTCGACATAGGCCAGTGCTTGGGCGGCTTCAGCCCCAAACAGCTCCTTCTGTTCATGGCAGTGGGGGCACCACCAGGCTCCATACATGACTACTCCACTGTCCTTGAGGTGTTGGGCCAGGGCCAACTCCGCCGGCCCCGAGGTCTGGCTAATGGGGGGGCCGGCCTGGCCACCAGCGGCGGTGCCGCCGGAACGGGTCGGGGCATAGAGGGCAAAGACTGATGTGAGGGTGATCATCCCAATGATGGCGGCGATGAACACCAGTTGCCCCCGATCCTCCCAACGACGACCGAAGAGGGTAATTATAAATAGGCTGAGGGAAAACAGGGCGGAGGCCACACAGAAGGGACAAAAGGCCTTGATCTCAAAGGCCATGACGCTCATCAGGTAGCCACTAAAGACCACCATGGCGGTAGCCAGGCCAAAGAGCAGGGGCCAGGTGCGGTCCTCTAGCTGTTGCCGCAGGGTCTTGTTTTGTTCGGGGTTGACCCACCAGGGGGCGGTGGCCAGGACCAGAATGGCCAGGTAGCCTAGGAGGCCAAACAGAGCCAGGGGAAGACCCAGAATGGTAGCGTAGGGACTGGATAGCACCAGGTTGCAACCCTCCGTCGGACAGGCCGCTCCCCCCGTCCACCGGATAAACAGTAGGTAGGCCGTATCCAGCAGGCCGAGGCCAGCGATACCGGCCAGTAGGAAGCGAGAGTGGCGATAAATCCAACGGGTTTCTTGGCGACGACGTCTCATGCTGGTTCTCTCCATGGGTTGATATCACGTTTCCTAGCTGGGGTAGTCATACCTCTGCTCCCCCGCTTGAAGGGCCGCCTCATTTATGCCATCTAGTCCTAGGGCCATAGTCTGGAATTCTAGTCTATAGGCTTTAGCCCATCGTCGGAAAGGATCCAGGGCTATCAGTTGGAGTGGGCCATGACCGAGAGGCAGTTGGGATCAGAGCTGGGCTGGACCAGACTATCCTGCATCACCTCAATAAATTGACTGACTCGAACTGGGTCGATCGGTTGGTGGACATCCCCATGGCGTTTCAGGGAACTGGCCACAATCACCCCATCCGCCACTGGCATTAGGGACCCGATGTTCTCCCAATTGGCGCCACTGCCGATCAGAACCGGGGCCTTGCCGGCGGCGGCCTTGGCCAGTTCCAGGTCCTCCCGGCTGGGGGGGTGGCCGGTGGCCCAACCGGATAGGATCACCCCATCCGCCAAGCCCCGCTGTAGGGTGTCCTGCACCGCCGTAGTCAGATTCGGGGAACCCAGGGGCCGGGCATGCTTGACCAGCACATCGGCGAAGATTTTGACATCGCAGCCCAGCTGCTGGCGATAGCGCAGCAGGTCGTAGGCGCAGCCCTCAATCAAGCCCTGGTCAGTGGCCATGACACCGGTGAGCACATTCACCCGGATAAACTGGGCCCCACTACAGGCGGCGATCGCCAGGGCACTGTGGGCATCATTACGCAGCACATTCACCCCCAGCGGTAGGGTAACCAGGGTTTGGAGCCGCTGCAGCACCAAACTCATGGCACTAACCACCACCGGGTCAACGCTGTCCTTAGTGAAGGGGGCATCAAAGAAGTTTTCCACCAGAATGCCGTGGACACCACCGGAGGCCAGGGCCACCGCCTCCTGTTCAGCCCGATCTACAACCGCCTGTAGACTGCCCTGCCAGCGCGGCGACAGGGGTAAGGGCAAAAGGTGAACCACCCCGATCACCGGGTAAGGGGTTTTAAACACTTGAATTAAGTCCACGTTTTTCGTGCCTGGACTCGAGTTACCCACACAGTATAAACCGGCTCATGCAGGCTGCTATCCCCCTGGGCCCAATCCGATTCGCCTTCCTAGTGCTCCATGGGTTCTGGCATAACGAGTTGAGACCCGCTGGGAAGATGACGGGATGGGGCCTGGGCTCAGGCGGTAGCGGCCATTGACAAAACTGTCATAGCATTGGCACCCATCCGCCATAGGCCTGCCATACCCTGGATCTAAGGTAAGAGCATGTTTAGAGTTTCTTGAGATAGGTTCCTATGGCAGACAAACTATCACTCCACGGATTTCGCCCTAATCGATCACTGCTGGCCTCCATGGCTCTGGTCTTGCTAGGGGCCGGTGTGGCCACCGCGGGGAACCAGGGTATGGAGGTTTTACAGGGTTTGACCCAAACCTCGGCGATCGCCGCCTTGAACAAGCCTGGGACTCCCACCGATTCCCCCCCCAGCAACTCGGCCACCCCCGCCCTCGCCCTCTCCAGTCCCAACCTGATCGCGGATATCGTCCGCCAGGTGGGGCCAGCGGTGGTGCGCATTGATGCCTCCCGGACAGTGCAAACCAACGCCTCCCCCATGGCTCAAGACCCCTTCTTTCGCCAGTTTTTTGGCGGCGCCATGCCCACGCCCCCCTCGGAGGAGGTGCAGCGGGGGGTGGGCTCCGGCTTTATCACCACCAGTGATGGCCGAATTATCACCAACGCCCACGTGGTGGAGGGGGCGGACCGGGTGGAGGTCACCCTTAAGGATGGTCGTTCCTTCACCGGTAAGGTGATGGGGGCTGACCCGGTCACCGATGTGGCGGTGATTACCATTGAGGCCCGCGACCTGCCCACGGTGAGCTTGAGTAATTCCGACAAAATTCAACCGGGGGAATGGGCGATCGCCATTGGCAACCCCCTCGGCCTCGATAGCACCGTCACGGCGGGTATCATCAGCGCCACCGGGCGTAGCAGTCAAGAGGTGGGGGTGCCCGATAAACGGGTTAGCTTTATCCAGACCGACGCCGCCATTAATCCGGGCAACTCCGGTGGCCCCCTGCTCAACCTCAAGGGTGAGGTGATTGGGGTCAATACCGCCATTATCCAGGGGGCCCAGGGTCTAGGCTTCGCTATCCCCATTAATACGGTGCAGAACATCAGCAATCAACTGACTCAAAAGGGCCGGGTGGATCACGCCTACCTGGGCATCCAGATGGTCACCCTTTCCCCCGCCACCAAGGAAAACATCAACAGCGATCCCAACAGCCCTATTACCGTAGAGGCCGATAGCGGCGTCCTGATTGCCCGGGTGATGCCCAATTCGCCGGCGGCCCAGGCCGGGCTGCGGGCGGGGGATGTGATCACCGCCATCGCCGGCCAACCGGTGAAGGACAGTGAAGCTGTCCAACAGGCGGTGGAAAGCTCCAGCGTTGGCCAAAACCTCTCGGTCACCATCCAGCGGAATGGCCAAGAACAAACCATCGATGTGCAGCCAGGCACCCTGCCCACCCAACAGGACCGTTAATCAGGGTATACCCCAGCGGTCGGATAGCGACTAGCTAGTCAAACTTCCTACCCCCCGGAATATAGCCGGGGGGTAGGAAGTACAGGGCAGAATTCGGGAGTCTGGAGATTGCCCCATCCTCCCTCCTGAAGGGGCTTGCTTCCCCAACCCCCAGTTTCGGGGCAGCAAGATGCTGCAATGTTCCTGGCGAGGGTGGTTTAATATGAAGGCGGGCGTTAGGGGGTAAGGTGGGTTGAGCAAGATTTTGCCAGTATTATCCGTTCTGTAGGCCATGGGTAAGTCTAAATCCACCGATCGCTCCCCGGACCGCACGGCCTATCGGGAGTTTGGCCCCGTTGACCCCCTGGCTCGGGCAGTGCCCGAGCTACCCCCCAGCCAGCAAACCCTGCGGCTTCAGGTGAGTCGCAAGGGTCGCGGCGGTAAGACCGTCACCGTCATTAGTGGCTTTCGCCACCGCCCCGAAACCCTGGCCACCCTGGCCCGCCAGTTAAAGGCCCAGTGTGGCACGGGGGGAACAGCCAAGGAGGATTGCATCGAAATTCAGGGGGATCACCGGGAGACCCTGCGATCGCAGCTGGTGGCCAGGGGCTATCAGGTCACCGGTGGCTAACTCATGATCCCCTCCTCCCCGGGCCGATGGTTATCCTCTCTGGTGGGCTTTGGCCTGGCTCTGCTGCTGGTGATCACCCTGCAGCGGCCCGCCCCCGCCACCCTGCCCGGTCTCTCTCCCCCCATCCCCGGGGACGGGGAGCAGCATCCCAGCCTACCCCTAGACATTACCCCGCACTGGGCCGCCAATTGCCTGACCGGTCTAGCCCAGCGGGGTTTGATCGGAGCCGATTCCCAGGGGCGGTTTTACCCCGATGATCCCATGGCCTGGGGGGACTACGTCGCCCTGCTCAATCAGGTGATCCCCCCCGCATCGGCCCCCAGGGGCGCTAACCCGCTGGAACAGGCCCTGGGGCTGGCCACCAGCCCAACGGTGGCGGCCCACCTGCCCGATCACCGCTACCAGGGCGATCGCCCCCTGGGGCGGGCGGAGGCAGTGATGGCCCTGGCGGCGAAGCGGGGCAGTAGCCATCAGTTGACTGCCCATAGCCTGATCCAGGCTAGTTTGGTGGATGGAGCCCAGGTGCCGGCCTACACCCGCGAGGGGGTAGCGGCGGCCCTAGCCCAGGGGCTGGTGGTCAACTATCCCGAGGCGAGTCGCCTGCGACCGACCCAACTGCTCACCCGGGGGGAGGGGGCGGCCCTGGCCTGTCGGTTAGCACCGGATCTGGGCGCCACCCTCGACTCCGCCTGGATCCCTACGGTGCCCCCCCAGGTGACCCCACCGGTGGCCCGCAGTGAACTGCGGGGAGTGTGGCTGACCAACATCGATAGCCAGGTGCTATTTTCCACCGCGGCCCTGACCAGCGCCGTTGACCAGCTGGCGGAGCTTAACTTCAACACCCTCTACCCCACGGTGTGGAACTGGGGCTATACCCTCTACCCCAGCCCCACCGCTGAGCGAGAGCTGGGCACCCGACAGCGGCTTTACGCTGACCTGAGCACCCCCCAACTGGAGGCCAGCCAGGGCGATCGGGACATGCTGCAGGAGACCATCGATCTAGGCCATAGCCGGGGGATGGCGGTGATTCCCTGGTTTGAGTTTGGATTCATGGCCCCCGCCGATTACCCCCTCTACCGCCGCCATCCTGACTGGTTCACCCAGCGCCAGGCTCCTCCCCAGGCCCGCAAACCCGCCTGGCTGGCCCGCCTGGGCCGCCAAAAACAGGGGGGGGATCCACCCCCAACTGACCCCGGCATCTGGCTGGAGGGCAACGTCATCCCCCGGCGGTGGCTGAATCCCTTCCATCCTCAGGTGCAAAAGTTTTTGCTGGAGCTAATCGATGATCTGGTTTCCCGCTACCCGGTGGATGGGTTCCAATTTGACGATCACCTGGGGTTACCGATTGATTTTGGCTACGACCCCTATACCGTCAACCTCTATCGGACCGAGCACAACGGCCAAGGGCCACCGGCTAACCCCAAGGATCCGGATTGGGTAGCCTGGCGAGCCCGAAAAATCTCCGACTTCTTGATCCTGGTCAACAAACTGGTCAAGGTCCGCCGTCCCCAGGCGGTGCTCTCCATTTCCCCCAACCCCTACCCCTGGTCGTACCAAAACTACCTGCAGGATTGGCCCACCTGGGTTAATCTAGGCCTGGTGGATGAGCTGGTGGTGCAGGTGTATCGCAGCGATCAAAACCGATTTATCTGGGAAATGACCAAGCCTTCTCTGCAGGCGGCCCTAGCCAGGGTGCCCACCAGCATTGGCCTGCTCAGTGGGCTGCGGGCCAACCCCGTGAGGGTGGAACATCTCCGGGATCAGATCTATGCCCTGCGCGATCGCCGCCTGGCGGGTATGTCCTTTTTCTACTACGAATCCCTCTGGTTGCCCCCAGCCCGAGAAACTCGGGAGCAACGCCTGGCCACCCTGGAACAAGTCCTTTCTCCACCCCGGCCCCGGCCCCGGTAGGCTAGGCTATAGCAGCCCCTGACCCTGCAACAGAAAATAGGTGAGGCGGGCCAGACTCAGGCCAATGAAAGCGGCGAGGAGGATGGCGATCGCCACTGTGATAGTATCGCGAATAAACTTCATAGAAGAGGGTAGCCGCTTCAAGGCAGGCTAGCAGCCCGAGCTACTGACAATTAACCCTAATAGTATCGCCTGGGGACAACCCAGCACCAGGATTTAGATGATGGATCGGCGGCATTTCATAAATCGTTGCTGGATGGGGGGGCTGGGGCTGGCCCTGGCCAGCTGTCAAGCCAAAGGGCCTGGCCTTAACCTAGCGGTCTGGGAGGGGGCCCTGCCAGTACAACTGATCACCGCCTTTGAACGCCAAGGCCAAACCCAGGGCTCGGTAAAGTTGACCCAGCAGGCGACCCCCGCCAAACTCTTTAGCCAGCTGAAAATCTGGGCCACGGATCAGGGGCAGCGACGGGGCCCGATCTCCGACTGGGTTAGCCTACCCGATGCCTGGCTGGGGCCCGCCCGGGAGCAGTCCTTAATTCGCCCCATCGATCCCCAATCCCTAGGGGAATGGTCAAGCCTGGCGCCGGTCTGGTCCCAACTGCTGCGACAGGATACCCAAACCCCACCCGGGGCTGAGCAGGCCATCTGGGGGGTTCCCTACCGGTGGACTGCCCTGGGGATTCTCTACGATAATGACCGACTGCAGCCCGCTGCACCGATCCGGGGCTGGGGCGACCTACTCAAACCCGAGCTCCAACAGCGGCTGATGGTGCCAGACCAGGAGCGGCTGGTACTGGGGCTGGGGCTGAAGGCCCTGGGATTCTCCGCCAATACCACTGACCTGGACAGCGTCCAGGGTCTAGAGGATTGGCTGCGTCAACTCCACCGGCAGGTGCGCTGGTATAGCTCCCAACAGACCCTGAAGGCTTTGATTACCGGAGATGCCTGGGCGGTGGTGGACTGGCTAGATGCCCTGCTGCCGGTTTTGGCCCAGTATCCCAACCTGCGGTTGGTGATTCCCCAGGAGGGTACCCTAGCCAGTGCGGACCTCTGGCTGCGACCCCAGGGGGCGCCCGGGGAGGGCGCCCTAGACTGGGAATGGTTGAACTTTTGCCTCAGCCAAGACGTTGCCACCACCCTGGGAATCTACAACCAGACCCTGGCCCCCCGACTCTGGGGGCTCACCCCCCAGCACCTGCCCACCACCTGGCAACGCTACGGCAATCGCCTGGAGGCCTCGGCGGTGTTGACCCAAAGCGAGTTGCTCCAGCCCCTTAGCCGGTCGGTGCAAGCGGCCTATGGGGCCCTCTGGCAACAGCTACGGCAGGGCTAGCCCTTTGCAGGCCTGGAGTGACCTGCTATAACAGTGGCTAGTTGTTATTGCGGCCTAGCCGACTCCATGGTCAGGGATCTCTATCCATTGCCCCAGTTGGGGTTTTTGATTAAACTCATCGAGCCTGACTTAACCGTGGATCAGCTGGCGGAGGAAACCCACTATCTGCAGGCTGACCTCCAGGCCCTGGGAGGTTTGGGACAAACCCGCTTCCGGCTACTGCAAAGCCCCCGCGGTGAGGCCCTGGTGTCCGATGGCCTCCAGTTCGAAGTCGCCGCCGATCGCCTGCGCCCCATCCTCAAGCGGCTCTGCGATCGGCTGCGGGATAAACCCCTGGAAACCCTGGTCTTGATTCAGCAGGGGAGTCTGCGCCTGCAGGTGCAGACCCACGCCGCAGAGGTACTGGCGGGCATCCTGTCGGCGGCGGAGGCAATGCTGCCGCCCCAAACCCTCTACCTGGGCAAGGCCGCCCTCTACAGCCAGAGCCAGGGGGAACTGTCCCCCGCCGAGCTCGCTAACCTGGACCTGCTGCGGCAGCACCTGGGCCTATCCCAGGAGGAAGCGGAGGACCTCAAGGCGATCGCCCTGGGCCCTTACCAAACTCTGGCGGAAAAGCGGCAGCGCTTTGCCCAGGTGCTGCTGCTGGAGCTGAGTAGCCACAACCGTCGGCCCCTACCGGCGGAGAGCTGGCGGGTGATGGAGGAACTGGCGGACAACCTTGGCCTACCGGAGGCAGAGGCTAACCAGATCTACCAGGAACAACTGCACCAGATTCAGGTGGAAGCGGAGGCCATCCGCCAGCAGGAAATGGCGGTGGCGGCGGCCCAGGCGGAGGCTCAGGCGGAGGCGAAAGCAGCTCACCAGCAGCAACAACGGGAGCGGGAGCACCAAATTGAACAGTACCGGGCCATGGTGCGCCAGGCCCTGGCCACCAGTCTCTATCCCCCCACCTTTGATCAGGGGCGACTGGAACAGGCCCGACAACTGTGGCACATTTCCCCGGAACGGGCCCTGGGCATGGAGGAGGTGATCCGCAGCGAGATCTATGGTCCGGTCACCTCCGAGTTGGGGGTAGACTACAGTCGCCTGCGGCAACTGCTTTGGGCTCAAGACTGGCGAGCCGCCGACGAAGAAACGGAAAACGCTATCCTCAAGGCCCTCAGCCCCAATCGCCAACCCCTGGATCGGGAGGCGATCGCCCATCTCTCCTGCGTCGATTTAGTGACCATCGATCAGCTCTGGAGCCGCTATAGCGGCGGCAAGTTTGGCTTTCGAGCCCAGCAGCAGGTCTACCACCAGGCGGAACAGCACAGTGCTAACTTTCTACGAACCTTAGAGTGGCGAGGCCCCACCGTCAGCCTCAGCCTGGGTCGTAAACCCTATAAACGGCTTCAGTTTACGGACCAAGCCCCCCCCGGGCACCTACCTACCTGGCGCTGGTGTTGCCCCAGCCTGGAGGCCGGCTACGATCTGAGTGAGGCGATGGTGCAGGCAATCATGGACCGCCTGAATCGCTGTTCCCCCCTAGACCCTCCCCAGGGGGGTGAATAACCCATGGTGGTGATTGATCCAGACTGGAACCGGCAAGACCTGATCAATTTGCTCGATGCTGGGGAATGGCAGGCCGCCGATCGGGTAACCCAGGCCCTGCTCCTGACCACCGTTAATTCCGCCCCAGAAAACCTGGCATCGATCAACCCCTTTCTGGGTCTGGGGCAGTCCCATAGGGGACCGGGCTACCTGAGATCCTCCGCCCTAGCCCAACTCCCCTGTGACCTACTCCACGATCTGGATTACCTCTGGGTGAGGGCCAGCCAGGGCCAGTTTGGGTTTTCGGTACAGGAACGCCTCTACCGCCAGCTCAACCAGGACTTTGATAGCACCCAGTTAAGCCTGTTCAACCCCCACCCATTTTTTCGGGCGGTGGGCTGGTTAGTGATCAGCAGCCCCCGCCCCCTGGCCTTCTTCCGGTTCTACGATTTCCTTAACTTTAGCCTCACCGCCCCCCCGGGCCACCTACCCGCCCTCTGGTACTGGCAACTATCCTGGCTAGAGTCCCTGCGGGTCGGTGGCTTTGGCTCCGGACAAGGGGGCGGGTTTGGTGATCTGGCACGGCTAGATGCCCTGATGCTGCGGCTATCCCGCTGCGGACAACTGTAGCATCAGGGTAGGCCCAGTTTTTCCTGGACTGTTACGGTACCTATCTATGAATCCTAATCGGTTGGGCTGAGGCTGCCCCGGTCACCTGGCCGATTATTGTGGCGGCGCCGTAGCCCTGGGCCCGCAGTGCCTGCAGACAGTCCGCTACCTGCGCCGTCGGGATGGCGGCCAGCAGCCCCCCCGCCGTCTGAGGATCAAACAACAGAGGATAGTCGGGATGGGCCTCGTAGTCGGCCCGGTTGGCGATCGCCTGGGCCGCTGCCAGGTTCTGGGGCTGAAGGGAGCTGACTATGCCCTGGGCCAGAGTTTCCCGGGCACCGGCCAGCACCGGCAGCGAGCCTAATTCCAACTGGACCGACACCCGGGAGGCCCGCACCATTTCCAGCAGGTGCCCGATCAGCCCGAAGCCGGTAACATCAGTGCAGGCGGTGGCCTGGTGGGCCTGCAAGACCGCCGCTGCTCCCTGATTAGACTGTACCATTTGCTCCATGGCCGCCGCTATCCACCGGCCCCGGGCTAGCCCCCCCATATCGGCGGCAAATAGGGTGCCGGTGCCCAGGGGCTGGGTGAGGATCAGCCCATCCCCCGCCCCCATCCCCCCCTTGCGCAGCAGCCGATCCGGATCGGCCACACCGTTGCAGGCCAACCCCAGCCCCAGTTGGGCAGCCTGAATGCTATGCCCCCCCACCAGGGCGGCCCCGGTGGGTAGGAGCCCGTGGTGGATGCCCGCCAGTAGGGCATAGAGGGTGTCGGCCTGCTTGGCGGGGGTGCCGTAGGGAACCTGCACCAGGGCTAACGCACTCTGGGGCTGAGCCCCCATGGCATAGAGATCGCTGAGGCAATGCTTTAGACAGATCTGGGCAAACAGGAAGGGGTCCTCCACCAGGGCGGGGAAGAAGTCCACCGTGTGCACCATCACCTGACCAGCGGGGACTTTCATAACGGCGGCATCGTCCGGGGACTCCAGGCCAACCAGCAGATCATCGCCACCCTCTCCAAAATCAGGGAAATCCTGCCGCGCCCGTTGCAGGGCCAGGGCCAGAGCATCGCTACCCACCTTGGCGCCACAGCCGCTACAGGGGGGCGGGGCCGGTGAGCGGGACAGGGCTACAGGGGGGCAGGCAGCCATGGCGGGAAATTCCCGCAGGTGGGTCATAAACCGCTGATCGATGTGGTCCTTCCAGCGGCGACAGAGACTAGATTCCCAGCTCCAGGGGCCGCGGGCAGCCAGGGTGCGGCCATAGCCGAGGTCAATCAGGGTGAGGAACTGGCGCTGGGGGTGAAAGGGTTGGAGGGGTCGGTTCTGGAGAAAGCGGAGCAGGTTTTGGTATAGCGGTTTGCCCTGGCGAACGGCAAATACCCCGGCCTTGGGGCGGGGGTGGTGAACCATGGTGGCCACGTCACCAGTGGCGAATACGTTGGGGTGGGAGAGGGTTTGCAGGGTATCCCCCACCTGAATAAAGCCCTGATCGTCCAGGGATAGGCCGGAGCCCTGCAGCCAGGGGGGAGCGGCGGCGCGGGTCACCCAGAAGACACGATCGCACCGCAGCACCCGTCCCGATTCCCCCTGGAGATCGACAGGACCATCCGCACTGGGCCGATCCAGCCGCACCACCGCCTCCCCCAGGTGCACCTGGATACCGCGTCGCTGCAGGATGCGCCCCAGCCGGTGGCGGATGCAGGGGTGACGATCGGGGGCCAGGGCCTGGCCCCGGTGAAACAGGTGGAGGGTGAGGTGATCGGGGGGTTGGTCCAGGTCGGCCAGCTGCTGCAGCAAGCGCTCCTGCATGTTCAAAACTAGCTCCACCCCCCCCACGCCGCCCCCCACCACCGCCAGGGTCCAGGATTGGGAAGGGTGGGCCCGCACCGCCTCCAGCAGATGATGCCATCCCTGCAATAGTTCTGGCACCGGCTTAGCGGGAATACTGTACTCCCTGGCCCCCGGCACCGCCACCGTGGCCGGGGTGCTGCCGGTGTCAATGGAAAGCACATCAAAGGTCACCGGTGGATGGTGGGCACAGAGCACCTGGCACCGCTCCATATCCACCCCGATCACCCGGTCCAGAAACAGCCGACAGTTGGCAAACCGGGTCAGGGGGCGCAGGTCGATGTGGGATTGATCGAGGCTGTAGCGCCCGGCGATGTGGGCCGGCAGCATGCCCGAGTAGGGGGTGTTCACCCGATCGCTGATCAGGGTGAGCCGCACCCCCGGCAGGGTCACCATGCCCAACCGGCGTAACACCAGGGCATGGCTATGGCCACCGCCCAGAAGGACCAAATCGGTGGTGATCGGGCTAGGGGGCTGCTCCATCACCCCCTACCCTCCTCCCCCCTCACTGGCTGCCGCCAACCGGGGTCTTAGGACCAGGTATAGGCAGGCCCCCACCAGGGGTAGGGCCAGTACTCCAGCGTAGATCCAGGGGGGTTGGGCCAGCCCCCGACGGGCCAGGTCATTCCGCAGCAGGGTGGGGAATAAGAGCCAGAGGGCGCAAAAGTCCAGCCCCATGACATGGATGAAGCGGCTGGTTTGCCATTGCTGCCCAAAGGCGACCCAGTCCCCCTGTACCAGGCCAAGACCGAGCACCGCGATCGCCCCCACTAGCAGCACAGCCCCTAACCAGCGAGCCTCCACCAGACGCAGAAGGGCGGTTTTAGGGCCGAGGAACTTAGCCTGGGGCTGCCGTAGGGCCAGGTAGGGCAGCAGGGCAAAGGCCCCAAGGGCAAAGGCGCCCACCACAAAGGGCCAGGCCGGAAGTCGTTGTCCTTGGCCGTCAACCAAGGCCAGACAGGCGTAGACCATGGGCCAGATGCCCATGGCATTAAATAGGGCGATGATGGCTGGGTTAATTCCCTCCCAGTCCCCCACCGACAGCCTACGAATTAGATCAAAGGTGTCCGGTTGATCCGGAGGAGCCAGAATAGTGGCATAGGCGATCAACCCTAGCCAGAAGGCGATCAAAAAGACGGGCCGCATAGCATCAAAATCTGGGTTTTCACTAGTACTTCGCAGCATAGGTTCGGCAAGGCTCCAGGGAGGGTCAGTAGCCAGGGGTTGGGCCTGAGTATTGAGTGCGGTCTAAACCGGGATGGTGCCCAGATCAAAATCGACTTCAGCCCTAATCGCCTCGGTTAATAAACGGTCAGGGCTAGATTCGCTTGGATCCCCAGGACCCAGATATTTCTCCACCAGCGCAGTCAGCTCTGCCGGGCCAAAGGGTTTGGTTAGATAATCACTGGCCCCAACCATGCGGGCTTTAACCCGGTCCAGAAAAGCTTCCTTACCGGTCAACATGACAATTGGAATCTGGCGAAAGGCACTGGCTTGACGCAGCATGGCACAAAGTTCATAGCCGTCTAACTCTGGCATGGCGATGTCGCAGAGAATCAGATCGGGCTGCAGTTGAAAGAGCAACCCTAAAGCCTTGAGAGGATTACCAATGGAGGTGGCGGCATAGCCCTGCTGTTCTAGAATACCTTCCACACTGGCTCGGATGGTGGGGCTGTCGTCCACACAGACCACCCGAAGCTGACGATTGGACCAGGTTTGGTGGGGGATGGGTGGGGTAGGAAGTCGAACTGGAGTGGGCCCCACGGTCAGACAACCGGATTGGATAGCTGGTAGGAGATACTCGGCCACTATCACCACATCTTGTTTGAGATAGCGGGCCAGTTGTCGCAGGGAGGTTTGACCCCCTAGCCAGGGGTTCAGATTCCCATAGGTGGGGTCAGGCCGGATCTGGGTAAAACCCTCTGGATCCACCAGAGTCAAGCATTGATCGGGGGACTGCAAAAAAGGATGGAACTGATGCCAGGCCTGGATCTGTTGGGTTAGTCCAGTCACCAGGGCACTGATATTTTGGGTGATGAGCTGGGGACTTAGGGCCGCCGTCAGCTGGAAGATAAAAGAGCCGTGGTGCAAGCTGAGCAGATCAAACAGGGTTTCCCTCACCATATGGGTGAGGATGGTTCGGCCCTGCTCAGGACTGATCAGGTGCCTTTCCAGCATCAACCAGAGGGTGCCGTACTCGAGGGAATTGAGGGAAGCGATCGCCGAGGTGGTACTCGGGTCGGGCAAGCAGTCCACCATGGCTAGGGGGTGGAGATAGTCTCGCAGGCGATCGAGGGAGTTATCGTTAGGACCCGCATAAACCAGTTGGCCGTTAGCCAGAAACACTAACCAGGAGGCGCTGACTTCCGGTGAATCTGCACTGATGTTGGTGACCCGGTTAGCAGACTTAGGTGAACTTAAGCCATAACTTTCCAGGTATAGGACACCCGTACGCCGACCCAGCTCAATAAGCTGTAAAATGCTGCGAATATCAATCTCAGAGAGATAACCCTGCATGGGCCAAAAGTTTCAGTACTATGGACGATATATACAAGCCGTAAGCCCTGAGAACCAGATGAAAGTTTATAATTCTAGTATAAGTGGTATTGCTCTAGAGATTAACAGGTCGCGGATCAACTGCCCTGGAGCAGGGAATCCGACGACCTGCCATGTCGTTTTCTGATGGCTTACCCGTCCATGGCATAGTGCCAATTTTGACCTGAGTCTTATCTTTCTCTCCTAAGACTCATCCAGGGAGCACCACCAGGTATTTTAGCTATTTTGTATTTTGGCTATTTTAACGAGGACCACCAGCGTGCTGTATCTAGCAGAAGTCCAAAAGAAACCAGGGTTTATCGGTGTTGGACGGCCAGAGTTTAAATTGTTGGCTTGTCAGCGTAGCGAATACATCTGGACCGCCCTCAACGGCGATGACGTGATTACTGCCCCCGATGACGCCTCCTATAATGCCGGTGCCTTAGTCATGCTGGAGATCAATGGCAATCGGCAAGTACAGCGCCATTATGAAGCTGGGCGAACCTTGACGACGATTCTACAAACTTTCTCTAACTTGAGTAAAAAATCTAAAACCCAAGAAGAGGAAATTGAACAGTGGAAGCAATCCCTCACCTATCAAAGCCAGGAATTAAATCGACGGGAGTTGGAAATCGAAGCGCGCCAAGAACAGCTAGAACAGGCGGCGGCAGACCTGGAGCAAATTGAAGCCCAACGCCAGGATCTGGAAAAACTAGGCCAAGCCCTGGAACAGCAGCAACTGAATTTAGATCGTAAGACCAATGACTTGGAGGGAGCCTGGGCCCATTTGCAGGGAGAAATGCGCCGTTTGGAGGAACGCCAAGATAACCATCCGGGATCGACTGCCTTGGGCAAAGGCCAAGCAGAACAAATTGGCATAGCCCTGCAACGACTCTCGGAGTCGATCATGCCCATGGAAATCCTACGGGAGCCCCGAGGTCATGCCCAGGAGGGCTTAGGGGCCCATCAGGGGTTACTCGGTGAGTATCGGCAAAATTTACAACAACAACGACAGGGGTTGGAGGAGCGTCGGCAGGATCTCCATCGTCAGGATCAGGAGCTTTCCCTCCGGTGGGCTGAGTGGCATCGAGCAGAAGCTGATCTGGTTAGTAAAAAAGAAACCCTCAGGCTAGGTCAACAACGAATCAAGTTTCTGCAGGATCAAATTCAAACCCTTTCCCAGTCCCTGCAAAACCAGACCCACTTACATCGACAACTCTATGGTTTGCTGAGTCCCACTGACAAAGTGCGGCTCAGCAAGAAAGTTGATGTCAGCAGTTTAGAAGCGATGCCTTTAGAAGAACTACAAAACCTGGTCACTGATCTGGAGAGGGATCTGGACCAGGCCTCTCGCTTTGTCTCTGAACAGGAAGAGGAACTCATGGCCCTGCACCAGGGAATTGAGGAGATGCAGTCTAGGATTGCCCAGATGCCAACTTTTGATCGCCTACAGTCGGAAACCGAGCTGGCGGAGGAACAGGACCGTTATCAGATGTTGAATGAAACCCTGGTGGGACAACGACGTAACTTGATGGAACGGGAAGAAGTGATCAGCCAACATCAGGCCATTCTCAAGCGGCGCCAAGGTCTGTTTGTGGAGGATCAGCCCAGCGCTACGGCCGATCTAGAAGTGCCCCTCAATCTACTTGATGAAGAACGGCAGCGAACAACCGAGGCCCTTCAATTACTGGGACAAACTACTCAACAAACCCAAGCCGAAATTGGTCAATTAAGACAGGAGATTAGTGCCCTTGAAGGTGACCTAGAAAACTGGCGGTCCCAGATCGAAGAATTTGAGGCTCAACTACGGCAGCAATGGGTTGATCTTGCTACCCTAATGGGTAAGTTGGAGACCTGCGAAGAACTGATTGGCCCAGCCCAGGAGAGTGCCAGCGGGCTCCGGCAGTGCCTAGACAACCTTGCCAAGGGGGTTGCCAAGTTACAGGAGTTAAACGATTACCAGATTCAAGCGGTTTTAGAACTTCGTCAAGCGGTCTCTAGTGCTAGTAGTGACTATGCTCAAGTTTAAGCC
>JBEIUS010000218.1:0-4216 GCA_040374235.1 Leptolyngbya sp.
GGGCCACGGTTTCGTTAGCCTCAACGGTGGTATCGGCGGTGGGGTCTACGGTGACCGTCGTGGTGGCTGAACCGGCGGCAAAGGTGACAGTTTTGGTGGTTCCCGTGGTGGCGATGCCGGTGTAGTCGGTGCCCAGGGTGGCGGTACCGCCCACGGTGTAATTGACCGTCAGGGCACTGGTGGTGGCCCCACTGCGGGTAAAGGTATAGACCAGGTTGGCGGTGCCATCTTCGCTGACGCTGACAGGGGAAACCGCTAGCGTAATGCTCGGTAGGGCCAGGTCATCGTTATTAATAGTGCCGGTTACCGCCGTCGTCGTACCAAGGGTGTAGCCGGTGCCAGTAGCCAGGGTAAGGGCCACGGTTTCGTTAGCCTCAACGGTGGTATCGGCGGTGGGGTCTACGGTGACCGTCGTGGTGGCTGAACCGGCGGCAAAGGTGACAGTTTTGGTGGTTCCCGTGGTGGCAATGCCAGTGTAGTCGGTGCCCAGGGTGGCGGTACCGCCCACGGTGTAATTGACCGTCAGGGCACTGGTGGTGGCCCCACTGCGGGTAAAGGTGTAGACCAGGTTGACGGTGCCATCTTCGCTGACGCTGGCGGGGAAAACCGCCAGCGTGATCACTGGAAGATTTGGGCCAGGGTTAGTCAGATTGGCGGCCAATTCATGTAGATAAACCTCCAGATTGGTATACCCCAGGGTAGAAAGGTTAGTACCATTGTGATTGGCCAGGTTGGGATTAAGTCCTTTGGCAATTTCCCAGGTATCGGGCATGCCGTCGTTATCACTATCCGTAGGGGGCGGGGGTGGTGATCCGACATAGGGGGGTAGCAGGGCATCCCCGTAGGGATTAGTACTGGGACTGGCTGGATCGATCAAGTTTTGCAACACTGGCTGGAGGAGGCGAGTATCCATGGGGTCTCGCGGCCAAGCCCCTACCCGATTGGGCAGTACCGTGGGCAGGTCCAGGGCGGCGGTATAGGTAATGGTAGGAAAAGCATGGCGGACCGTCATATTCTGAGCCAGCCGGGAGGTAGTATCAGGGTTAGTCTCCTGTGGATAGTCATTGCAGCAATAAAACAGAGCGTAGTCCGATCTGGTCGGATAGAGGCTCATACGGTTACCCTGGACGTAGAGCTGGTTGCTTGGGGCAGAGCTTTCCCGCAAAATTTGGTCATCCCACATGCCGTAGGGGAAGGTGCTGCCGGTACGGAAGTAGTTATTCACTGCATTCAGCCGATAGTAGATGGGGTAAGGGTTACCATTACCATCGGTCAGTTGTCCCGTATTGGCT
This sequence comes from Leptolyngbya sp., assembly GCA_040374235.1. GTDB lineage: Bacteria > Cyanobacteriota > Cyanobacteriia > Phormidesmidales > Phormidesmidaceae > Nodosilinea. The sequence goes on from JBEIUS010000218.1 coordinate 1,293, forward strand.
CCCAGGGCAATGAAGAAGCGGGGATCCCAGTAGAGATTGCTAGAGATCTCCAGATTCATGGTGCTACCGGCCGCTGCCAGGGATTCCCGCGAGGCTTCCGGAAGTCGTCCCTCAATCCGGTTAAACAAATTATGGTGAATGGAAAGATTATCCAGGGCAAAACCGTAGGCGGGGTTGGAATAGTTGATTAACATACCCCCATAGAAGGAATGGCCCCCCACGGTCTCTGCCAGAATTGAGTTTTGAATCGTGATGTTATTGGAATAGGAGATTTCCACCGCCTCATCCGTAGCATTGCCCACCGACACATGGTCGACAATGGCATTACGGGTATAGCGCAACCGCAACCCATCATCACTGGGACCATTGAGTCCAGGACGAATACGAATATGTTGCAAAATCCAGTTTTCGGCAAAGTCACTGGGAGATCTGACCTCCTGATCCTGGTAGGGGGTTTCATCGGTGACAAATCCTCGAATAGTAATGCCCCCAGGGGAGGTGTGGCCGGCAATAGTGGCATCCCCATTACGGAGATGGATACGGGCATCGATCAGGCCACTGACCTTAAACAAAATGTACTTAGGCCCCGGTTGATCGATCGCCCACTGCAGGGACCCTGGCCCAGAGGCGGCGGTGGTAGTGACATAAATCACCTGGCCACCTCGTCCCCCAGTGGCACTGGCACCAAACCCCTCAGCCCCAGGAAAGGCCGGCAGGGTGGCAGCGGGCCCTACCGTGGCACTTAAAGTCATGGGCTCACCAGACTGAACTGGAGAACTCAACGTTACTCGGCCCTTCTTGCTGCAACCACAGTCAGCGGCCTTGCCATCAAGATCAGCGGCTGCAGTTAGAGATAGGGGAGTTGGATCCTTAGTACCCACCAGGGGCGATAGGCGCGCATCAACAGGGGAGGTTAGCCATGGTAGTCGACCCAGAAAAGGAAGACCAAACCCTTCCCCCACTGTGGATAGCTTCAGCGAACCGACGCCAAGGCCAACGGTGGGGAAAACCGATCTCCTTGCAAGGGCCCAATCCGTTGAGGGGATTACCTTCGCGGGCAGAAGAACCCCCTGGGGGCTGTAACTTTGGTCAGAACGGGGTTGATCGGTAACAGTTATTAGTTCAGGGTAGAGGTTTTGAGTCGCCTCCCCTGCGTTCCACGGAGCTATGAATGGAACCCACCGATCAGGAAAATAGACGGGCAGGGCATTGCTTCCCAAGCCACCCTTACTAAATAGGCCTTGAACTCCATCAACAGCCATGACATACTCCTATAAAGACCATGAACAGGTTTTAGTAGTAGGTTTAAAGCCTGAGTCAAGCTGCTGATTAACAGGATTCTTAACTATTAGGATCGATGGGAATCTTCAGGAGCTATAGACCTTCAACCATAGGAGCTTGGTCACCCACAGATAATTGCCTTTAATTGCCTTGCAACCTGCACCTAAAAAACGATAACGGGCTGGATACCCCTGAGCCCTGCACCCTACTAACTAAGCCTAGTATAGAGATATGCAGGGCGGCTTCCCGATTGTTTTACATACTTTTTAGCAAATAACGCTTGGCAGTTTAAGTGCTGTGGCCCTAGCCCCGGGAAGTCAGTCAGGCTTCGGAACTCACGAAACCTTCCATGCGTAGGGTTCACCGTCGGGACAGAACTGAGCTTAGGGGAGGGAGGGAGGAAAGACAGTTTTCCGCTCCAGGGTTGGCACTGCCAGAAATTTGTACAGTTCTTTTGTGCTCAGGGTTTCAGGGTTAGTAAAGTTTACCTAAGAACTCTCCCTGGTGGTAGAAAATAGTGCCACCATGAGGTTGCGACCAGGTTAGGTCAGAGTTGTCAGCTCTTAACCCATCATTTCTTACATTTTTTCCGACTCGATCGCTCCGAATTGGCTATACCGATCTACCCCAAGGAAGGGGAGCACCATGGAAAACCCAAGCTTTGCCACCCTGGATGGTAACGAAGCGGTGGCCCGGGTGGCCTACCGCCTCAGTGAAGTCTGCGCCATTTACCCCATTACCCCCTCTTCCCCCATGGGGGAATGGGCCGATAGCTGGGCCAACCTGGGCCAGGCTAATATTTGGGGCACGGTGCCCTCGGTGGTAGAAATGGAAAGTGAGGCCGGTGCCGCCGGGGCGGTGCATGGCGCCCTGCAGGCGGGGTCTCTGACCACCACCTTTACCGCCTCCCAGGGGTTGCTGCTGATGATCCCCAACCTCTACAAAATTGCTGGGGAACTGACGGCGGCGGTGATCCACGTGGCGGCCCGATCGCTGGCGGCCCAAGGGCTGTCTATCTTTGGCGACCACAGCGATGTGATGGCTACCCGGGCCACGGGCTGCGCCCTGCTCTGTTCCAACTCGGTACAGGAGGCTCAGGATATGGCGGCGATCGCCATCCGGGCCAGCCTCACCGCCCGCCTCCCCTTCCTCCACTTCTTCGATGGTTTTCGCACCTCCCACGAGGTGCAAAAAATTGAGCTGATCCCCGATGGGGTGCTGACGGAGTTGGTGTCCTTTGACCTGGTGTTACAACACCGCCAGCGGGCCCTCACCCCCGATCGTCCGGTGATTCGGGGTACCGCCCAAAACCCCGATGTCTACTTTCAGGCCCGGGAAACCGTCAACCCCTACTACGCCGCCACCCCAGGGATAGTGCAGGCAGCCATGGATGACTTCGCCCGCCTCACCGGGCGGCAATACCAAATCTACGAGTACCACGGCGCCGCCGATGCCGACCGGGTGATTGTGTTAATGGGCTCAGGGGCGGAAACCGTCCACGAAACCGTTGATTTTCTCAATGGTCAGGGGGCCCGGCTGGGGGTGCTGAAGGTGCGGCTCTACCGCCCCCTGGATAGCCAGGCCCTGGTGGCGGCCCTGCCCCCTACGATGCGGGCGATCGCCGTGCTGGACCGGACCAAGGA
>JBEIUS010000185.1:0-5813 GCA_040374235.1 Leptolyngbya sp.
CCTTCCCAGTTCCACATCCGCCGGCTTACCAGCGGTTATTGAGAAGTTACCAAATTACAAACCCAAATCATAGGAGGGTTTGGATGAGTTTAATATCTTTTCACTTTCCGCTATATTTGGAAAGATTTCTTTTTTCTTTGTGAGTGAGGAGTGATTCATGCGCAGACTTGGTTTACTGGCAGCGGTCTTAAGTTTAACGATCGCAGCTTGTAGCACAACAGCTCCGACTAGTACCACCCCCTCCGGAGAGGGAACTACAGCCTCAACCACGGTAGGTAATCGGCTAGCCACCATTAAGGAGCGGGGCAAGCTGATTTGTGGGGTAGAAGGCACCATTCCTGGCTTTAGTTTTGTAGATCAAACTGGTAAGTACTCGGGTCTGGATGTAGATATCTGCCGTGCCGTTGCAGCGGCTGTCTTTGGCACCGCTGACAATATTGACAGTAAAATTGAGTATCGCAATCTGGACTCCACCGCTCGCTTCCCTGCCCTGCAGAATGGCGAGGTGGATATGTTGTCCCGCAACACCACCTGGACCATCAGCCGTGACTCCGCCGGTGGCAATGGCCTGGAGTTTGCCCCGACCACCTTCTACGACGGGCAGGGGGTCATGGTTTCTAAGGCCAGTGGCATCAAGAACTTCGCCGGGCTAAACGGCAAGTCAATTTGTGTTGAAACCGGCACCACCACCGAGTTAAACCTGGCCAGTCGGGTGAAGGAGGCCGGGATCACCATTAACGAAGTTAAGTTCCAAGACTCCAATGCCGCTTCTGCTGCTTACACTGAAGGCCGTTGCGAAGCCTTTACCTCTGACCGCTCCCAACTGGCAGCCAAGCGTACCGGTCTGCCTAAGCCTGACGACCACATCCTACTGGATGATGTCCTTTCCAAAGAGCCCCTTGGACCTGTGACGGTCAACAACGACTCCGCCTGGTATGACGTGGTCAAGTGGGTGACCTATGGCCTGTTCCAGGCTGAGGAATTTGGTATTACCCAGGCCAATGTGACGGAGAAGCTTAATGATCCCAGCCCTGATATTCAAAACTTCCTCGGAGTACAAGGGGACTTGGGTAAACAACTGGGGTTATCCAACGACTTTATGGTACAAGCCATCAAGGCGGTGGGCAACTACGGTGAAATCTTTGAGCGCAATGTGGGAACTGACTCACCCCTGAAAATCGACCGGGGTCTGAATAAACTCTGGACAAAGGGCGGGTTAATCTACTCTCCCCCCTTCCGTTAAGGTCTATCCCCTTACCCGTGGCAGGGAGTTGATTTCTCTGCCACTCTACCTACGTCAGTCTACCTATGGCCTCCCCCGATTCCTCTGGCAATTTCGTTCCCCTGTGGCGAGACGATCGCGTTCTCCGTCTGGGGCTACAGGCTTTGGTACTGCTGGTAGTGGTGGTGGCAGTAGCCATCATGGTGGCCAACATGAACCGTAACCTGCAACAGTTAGGCAGGCAGTTTGACTACAGCTTTCTCAAAAATCAAGCCGGTTTTAACATTGGCGAAAGCATTTTGCCCTACGCCCCCAACGATAGCTACGGTTGGGCTCTGTTTGTAGGGCTTGTGAATACCTTACGGTTGATTTTGGTAGGGTTTATCACCACTACGGGTGTGGGGGTATTGGCAGGTATCGCCAGCTTTTCCGACAATTGGCTGATCCGGCGCTTAAATCTGATCTATGTTGAGGTGGTGCGCAACACCCCCCTCCTACTGCAACTGTTTTGCTGGTATTTCGTGATTTTCTTTGGCCTCTCCCAGGGGGGGGAGGTGCGGCGGATCCTAGGAGGGGTTTACATTAGCAAAAAGGGGCTGACCCTACCCTGGCCCACCAACACCCCAACCGCCTGGCTGTCTGCCCTGGCCCTGCTGATCTCGGCGGTGGCCGCTTACCTGATATGGCGATGGCGCCTGCGGAAAATTGAGCAGTCTGGTCGGGCGGGGCGGGTGCCCGGTCTACTTCTCTGGGGGATGGGAGCGATCGCCCTGACCCTGTTCTGTTTTGGCTTAGGCTGGGGCTTTCCCCGCTTGGGTGAGGATAACCTGGTAGTGGGGGGGTTGCGGATTTCCCTGGAGTACGCCGCCATGCTGGCGGGGCTAACCTTCTACACCGGTGCATTCATCGCCGAGATTGTGCGAGCGGGCATCCAATCCGTTTCCCAAGGGCAGTGGGAAGCCGCTCGCTCCCTGGGGCTGAAAACAGGTCTCGCCCTGCGCCTGGTGGTCTTTCCCCAGGCCCTGCGGGTGATTATTCCCTCCCTCAACGGCCAGTACATGAACCTGGCGAAAAATTCCAGCCTGGCCCTGGCGATCGGCTACCCTGATATTTTCGCGACGGGTCAAACCACCCAAAACCAGACCGGGCGGGCGGTGGAGGTGGTGCTGCTGTGGGCGGTGACCTACCTAACTATTAACCTGATCATCTCCCTGGTGATGAACCGGTTTAATCAAAGCGTGCAAATCCGAGAGCGCTAGCCATGACCTTGACCCGCCCCGCCGCTTCCCTGCCCCTGGGCTCAACCAGCCTCACCCCCTTGGCCTGGCTCCGCAAGAATCTATTTAGCAGCTGGTTTAACGGCCTCCTTACCCTATTGCTAGGGGCTCTCCTACTGCAGTCCCTGGTAAGGTTTTGTCAGTGGGCCTGGGATGTCGCCCAGTGGGGTGTAATCCCTACCAACCTGCCATTATTTTTCGTGGGCCGGTTTCCCGCCGACCAATACTGGCGTCTCTGGCTGCTGCTCACCCTGCTTACTCTGATGGCGGGCCTCACCTGGGGGGTGTTAACTCACCTCTCCAGTCGTCTATTTGGCCCTGGCTCCCTGGTGAGTTTAGCCGTGGTCGCTCTCACCCTAATCCTCATACCGATCGCCGGTGATCAACCCCTGCTGGTGAAGCTTAAGTTGCTGGGTCTTTTAGGACTGCTGATGGTTACCGCCTGGCTAGGCCATGACTGGGGGCAGCAACGACCGGGGTTAGGACGATGGCTGGCTCTGGGTTGGAGCCTGATGTTTTTAGTTGGACTCTGGCTGGTGATCGGCGGCCTGGGATTGCCGACGGTAGCCAGCACCGCCTGGGGGGGGTTGTTACTGACGGCCCTGATGTCCCTGGTCAGTATTGTCCTATCCTTTCCTTTTGGGGTGCTGCTGGCCCTGGGTCGACAAAGCCCTCTGCCGGTGATTCGGGTTCTATCTAGCCTCTATATAGAAGTGGTGCGGGGAGTACCCCTGATTACGGTTTTGTTCATCGGGCTGATTATGGTGCCCCTATTTTTACCCGGCAATTGGCGGTTAGATGTGGTGTTCAGGGCCATTTTAGGCCTTACCTTGTTCACCGCCGCCTATCTGGCGGAAACCGTACGGGGAGGGTTACAGGCCATTCCCAAGGGCCAGTATGAGGCCGCCAGCTCCCTCGGGCTCAGCACCCCCCTCTCCCTAGGGTTAATTATCCTGCCCCAGGCCCTGAAGATCTCAATTCCGGCCATTGTGGGGCTGTTTATTAGCCTGCTGCAGGATACCACCCTGGTGTCTATTGTCGGTTTGTTTGACTTGCTGGGCATGAGCCGATCCATCCTGGCTAACCCCTTGTTTATTGGGCGCTATGGGGAGGTCTACCTGTTTATCGGTGTACTGTACTGGCTGTTGTGCTACGCCATGTCCCAGGGTAGCCGCTATTTAGAAAGACAGTTACACACTAATCACTAACCCAGTTCCCTGAATCCGTACCAGATTCCGCTTAAAATGCTGTTTAAATAATGGATTTGCCCTATGACTCAGTTTCAAACCGAAACCATGGGCCCTAACACCACCTCGGGTCAGCCTATGATTATCGCCGAGGGGGTTGAGAAGTGGTACGACAACAACTTCCATGTGTTGAAGGGGGTGAGTCTGCAGGTTAATCGAGGCGAGGTGGTGGTGATCATGGGGCCCTCCGGTTCGGGTAAGTCCACCTTTATTCGCACCTTTAATGCCCTGGAAAGCTACCAGAAGGGGGTTATCGTTGTAGACGGCATGAAACTCTCCCACGACCTGAAAAACATCGAGGCCATACGTCGGGAGGTGGGGATGGTGTTTCAGCAGTTTAATCTGTTCCCCCACCTGACAGTGCTTCAGAATGTCACCCTGGCCCCGATTTGGGTACGCCATTGGCCCAAGGCTAAGGCCCAGGAGGTGGCTCTGCAACTCTTGGAACGGGTGGGCATTCTCGAGCAGGCCCACAAGTTTCCAGGGCAGCTCTCCGGTGGGCAACTGCAGCGGGTGGCGATCGCCCGTTCCCTGGCCATGCAGCCCAAGATCATGCTCTTTGACGAACCCACCTCCGCCCTTGACCCGGAAATGGTACGGGAGGTGCTAGATGTGATGCGTACCCTGGCGGACTCGGGCATAACCATGGTGTGTGTCACCCACGAGGTGGGGTTTGCCCGGGAGGTGGCCGACCGGGTCGTGCTGATGGACGGAGGCTATCTGGTGGAGGAAAATACCCCCCAGGAGTTTTTCAGTAACCCCCGGGAGGAACGCACCCAGAAGTTTCTCTCCCAAATTCTCTAGGGTTAAATCCCTCTAGCCTGGGGCAAATAATCGTTTTAGAAGAGCCCAGCTATCGAGCTCGAACTCTAGCCCAAGCCCTCCAGGAAGAGTCGCCTGGGTGGGGTCGGCCGGTCGGCGGAAATTGCGGAGCAGGTGGCTCGCACCCATCAACCGGTTGTTGCCTAGGGTTTCTAGGGGAGGTTCTATCAACCTCCCCTGGGGGTATGGGGGCTTAAGCCAACATGCCGGCACAGTTAATCGGTGAAAGCTAAAACTGTGCCGGCACGCTGGCTCGCTTCCGCTCCCTTGCAGGGGGCTAGGGCTGAACTAGGAGGGCTTACATCATTCCCATACCACCCATACCACCCATACCACCCATACCACCCATGCCCCCCATACCGCCCATACCGGGGTCAGGGGCTGGGGCTGGGGGTTCGGGGATCTCCGCCACCAGGGCCTCGGTGGTCAGCACCATGCCAGCAATGGAGGCCGCATCCTGCAGGGCCGATCGCACCACCTTAGCCGGGTCAATAATCCCCGCCTGGATCAGGTCTTCGTAGGCACCGGTGAGGGCATTGTAGCCCACCGGGAAAGGTTGGCCCTTGACCTTTTCCACCACCACGGCCCCTTGTTGGCCGGCATTGTCGGCAATCTGACGCAGGGGAGCAGCCACGGCCCGCTGCACAATATCCACCCCGACCGCCTCCGCCGGATCCTTGAGGGAGGCCTTCAGGCTATCCAGGTGAGGGGCCAGGTGCAGCAGGGTCACCCCACCACCGGGCACAATCCCCTCCTCGACGGCGGCCTTGGTGGCGCTGAGGGCATCCTCAATGCGCAACTTGCGATCCTTGAGCTCGGTTTCTGTGGCCGCGCCTACCTTGATCACCGCCACACCACCAGCCAGCTTGGCCAGGCGTTCCGACAGCTTTTCCTTGTCGTAGTCGGAGTCACTGCGCTCCAGTTCCTGACGGATCTGGGCAATGCGCTTGTCGATGTCGACCTTGTTACCACTGTCGGAGACCAGGGTAGTGGTGTCCTTGGTGATGGTCACCTTGTGGGCCTTACCCAGCATCGATAGGTCGGCGGTTTCTAGGTTGAGGCCCACCTCCTCAGAGATCACCTGGCCACCAGTGAGCACCGCAATGTCCTGGAGCATGGCCTTGCGCAGAACGCAAAAGCTAGGCGACATCACAGCCGCCTCATTTAATCCACACCGGGCATTATTCAACACCAGGGTGGCCATGGCTTCCCCCTCAATCTCTTCCGCAAAGATTAACAGGGGAG
>JBEIUS010000238.1:0-3661 GCA_040374235.1 Leptolyngbya sp.
AAAGACCCTCCACCTCCCCATAGGAAAAGTTACCCAGAGTCAGGGACTCCACCTTGATGTTGAAGGGGCTGGCGGTGGAGAGGCGATCGCTGCCCCCCGCCGCCACTTTGTAGTCCCGCACATCCCGCATGCCAATCAGGGCGATGCTCTGGGGAAAACCCGTCGGACGTACTGAATATCCCGATCGCAGTTGCCTCAGCAGGGCAATCAGGGTTGCATCCCGGAGGGCATCCACCTCATCGATAAACACCACCAGGGGGCGGGGGCAGGCCTTGGCCCACAACCGCAGGGCTGCACCGATCTGCTGCCCTGGGGCCGAGGGGAGCCAGGGCGGCGGCTGCAGATCGGGGGGTAGCCAGAATTCAGCGGTTTGTCGCCAATCCGCCAGGATGGCCGCCTCCGCCATGCCCGGATCCTGGGGAAAGGCTGCCCCCACCTCCACTGATACCAGCACCGCCGCGTAGGTGCCCTGCTGGGTTAGCTCCTGGGCCAGGGTGAGCATGGTGGTGGTTTTGCCGGTTTGCCGGGGGGCGTGGATGACGAAGTAATTTTCCTGGTCGATCAGCCGCACCAAATCGGGTAACCGCTGGCTGGGGGGCACTAGATAGTGAATATTAGCCTTACAGGGGCCCGCGGTGTTGAACCATTTGGCCAGGGGGTCTGGCAACTGGGGGGACGCTCTACCCAGGATAGCGCCTGGGGGCAGGATGCTGTCTTCTGGTTTCTACTTACTCACTGATAACGGAGATGGCGGATAATAGCTTAATAACCATGGCAACTGGGGGCTCTGGGTGCGTTACGGGCAAAGGCTGATCCTGCTGTTCACAGCTCTGTCGGTGTTGGGGGCAACCCCCGGCTACGCTCAAACCTGTGCCGCAGGCAGCGGAAACCCAAACAGACCACCAAACCGGCACCACCATCTTGCTGGTGAAGCTCTACGCAGATCAGATGCTGGCCGAGAAGCAAAAGCGCGAACAATTACGAGCTCAACTGGGGGAACACTACTTCACCACCCAGCAAAACCTGGCGGATAATGTGCCGGATTTAATGCTGAACTATCTGGACGCCTTGCGACTAAATAACCGGGATGAGGCTCAAGCCTTTCCGGGGGGTCTAACTCAACCAGAGGAACAGGCCCAAAAGCTACACAAAATTGTCCAGCTGGTCGCCTGGAAATGTTTGGAGAAGCACTATACCCCGGAACCAGCTAGCCAGGAAGGGGTAGTGCAGGCCTTAGCTAAACTAGAATGCCAGGCCGAGCAGCCAGAGGCCCTGGCCCGGCAGGACCTGGCCTATCTCAAGGATCTAACCTTGATTCAATTTCAGCGGGGCGATCGCACCCTGCGTCTCAGCCTCGATCCCCTAGCCGAGTATTTAGCCGCTCTCTACAAATTTTGGCAGTATCAGGAGCATGAAACCGCCTGGATGGAATTTTTAGCTGCGATTCAGCAGACCGTTAACCTCAGCGGGGTGTGGGGCTTTTTACTGGCACTCTATGACTGCTGCGATAAGAAAGGGCGAGGCAAACCACTGCAACTGCCGGAGACGGTTTTAAGCAAGCTGGTTGAACTGACCCAGTTAGATCAGGCCAAAATTGATACCTACTATCGCCAGCGACGTATGCGGCTGGCCCTGGAGGATCTGAAGGAACGGGACCTAATTTACCAGTCACGGGGAGTGGTCGACCTGGAAACGATCGCCCGCCAGGGCCTCCTCCTCAAACCATCTGCCCAGCGCTGCTTAACGGAAGTGCTCAAGGATAAGCAGCGAGAGGGGCAACTGCGTCAGGAAGCCGCCGCCGCCCTGGGGAATTTGATATGGGCTCCCCTGAAAGGGAGGAAGGCCGAAATTGGTATGCTACGGTCTATCCAGACACCGGAGGCTTGAACGTAGAAGGCCAACACCGGGTCAGCCTGCCCGCCTTTTACCTGGGCCAGCACCCCGTCACCCAGGCCCAATGGCGGGCCGTCGCCCACCTGCCCCCTGTTAACCTTGAACTCAACCCAGACCCGGCCCACTTTAAGGGGGAACATCGCCCGGTGGAGCAGGTGAGCTGGTACGAGGCGGTGGAGTTTTGCCATCGTCTTTCTCAACACACCAGCAAGCTCTACCGACTGCCCAGCGAAGCAGAATGGGAATACGCCTGCCGGGCTGGCAGCACCACCCCCTTTTATTTTGGCGAGACTATCACCCCTGAGCTGGCCAACTACAACGGCAACTACAGCTACGGCCCTGGCCCCAAAGGGGAGTATCGCGCCCAGGCCACCCCGGTGGGAAGCTTTGGCGTCAACCCCTGGGGCCTGGCGGACATGCACGGCAATGTTTTTGAGTGGTGTCAAGACCTCTGGCACCCCAGCTACGACGACGCCCCCAGGGATGGCAGCGCCTGGGTCACCGGTGGCGATGACCGCTACCCCGACGGTGATGGCCAGCCCATGGCTGATAACACCGAGCCGTCTAGCTGGATCGTGATCATCCAGGAAACCCTTGAGATCCTCTTTGCCGCCAATGCCGAGGTGTCTATGGCCGGGGATCTGCTGGGGTACCCCGCCCAGGTGGTGGTTTAGCCATCAAATTCCTCCAACCATTGCTGCAGTCTAAGGGCGGTGATCCGTCGTTGCTCTTCCGCTGCTAGGGTCATCTCCTGCTCCGGGGGGTTAGGCAGTCGCTGATGGAGTAAATCCAGCATCGCCTGGGCGGATTTCCCAGAGGCACAGACAATAAAAATAAACCCAAATCGCTGGTAATAGCGATCGTTGGCTGCCGCTAGCGCATCCAGGATGACAGCGGGCGCAGTGCTCACCTGGCCCTGTTCACGATCAACCTGGGAGGCCAATTTCTGGGCCAGGGCCTGGCGATCGCCAATTCTGGGATGGGCGGCAAAGGCCTCCAGATAATCCTCCCGCCCGCATTTCTGCCAACAGCGATCGGCCGCCGTGAGCAGCATGGCGGCATTTTCAAAAGGTCTCGCCTGCAGCATCTTTTGCGCCCAAACCCTGCTGTGGCAAAACCCCAGCAATCGATTCAAAGCCACTGGCTCAGGTTCTTGATTGAGCCAATTCAGCGCCGATTCAGCAGCCAATCTCCACCTTGGACTCCGTCCTGCAATTTTGTTAAGGCGACTCAGTACACACCAGTATACTGATACCCATGACCAAGCTGGAGCTTGGCAACGGGGGAAGGGTAGGAAGCCAGAACCCAAGGGTCAGTGGTCAGGAGAAGGACAATCCTTGCTGTAGGTTGCTGCCCGACTTCCGTCTACCTTGCGCCCTGCGCCTGTTGCCCCCTCAGGGTTGATAGCGGGATAGATTCATTGGAGCGAAAGGGCCAAGGCGATCGGCCTGACCTAACCGATCGGTCCAGCGTTCCCGCCGCCGGCGGGGGCAACTAGGGTGAAAACAGCCATTCACCATAAAACCTTTGGCAAAACCAACCTCTCTTAGAGGTTGTTTGAAAAGGGTTGTCCCAGGTATAGTTCGCCGCCAGGGGGCCGCCGAAATACTGAACTTTGCGGTGATTATCCTACTCCATAGGTATAGTTTGAAACTCCCTTTGGGTTTTCAAACAACCTCTTAAAGAGATTCCTATCATTGAGAACCCATTCATAATAAATGTGTTCACTGAGCTAACATTTTTGAAAGGAATTCCTATCATTGAGAAC
>JBEIUS010000177.1:0-6297 GCA_040374235.1 Leptolyngbya sp.
CCTGTGATCGCTAAACACACCCCTGTGATCGCTGGCCATAGCCTTCTGGGGCGTGGTGTTGTGCCTTTATTCTCAAGGTGGGGGAGTGGGAGTGGGAGGTCGGGTCGATGATCATTACCGTTGCCAGCTTTAAAGGAGGCGTAGGTAAAACCACCACCGCCATCCACCTGGCAGCCTTTCTGCAGGGGTATGCCCCCACCCTTTTGATCGATGCTGACCCCAACCGATCGGCGCTGCTCTGGGCCAGCCGGGGCGATCTCCCCTTTCCCGTAGTGGATGAATGGGGAGCCGGGGGGCATGGCGATCGCGCCACCCATGTGGTGATTGATACCCCTGCCCGCCCTGACCAGGAGGATTTAGCCCTACTGGTGAGCAGTTGTGATCTGCTGGTCCTACCCACCACCCCCGATGTGCTGTCCTTGGATGCCCTGGCCCTGATGGTAGACTACCTGGGCCAGATGCAGTGGCAGCACTACAAAATCCTATTGACCGTCATTCCACCGCCCCCCAGTCAAGCGGGGCAGGAGGTTCGAACCATGCTCCAAAATATTCCCCTGCCCCTATTCACCGTCGGCATTCGGCGCTACGCCGCCTACCAAAAAGCCACCCAGGTGGGTAGAGTTGTCTACGAGGTTAAGGATCCAAAGGCGGAGATCGCCTGGAATGACTACGTGGCGGTAGGGCAGGAACTACTGCATCAGTCAGCGATCGCCCAGTAAGATAATAGCCGTACCTGCAAGGGGGCGGCGGCCAGTCAGACCACCTAGGGGTCTACCATGGATTGGCCGTGAGGCTATGCATCAACTCATGGCATGGCCATGGCAAGCACATTGGAGATGTAGTTCGAGATGAAATTGCAACGCAGTACCCTGATTCTAGTAGGTCTAGCCCTGGTGCTGGGGGCGGGGGTGATCCTATCTGAGTCCCAGTGGTTCAAGTCCCTGAAATCTAAAACCAACCCCGGGGTTGAGGATACTCAGTCTACCATTCTCAACTTCTCTGAAGCTGAGGTGAAGGCGATCGCCCTGGAGCAGGGGCAGGAAACCCTCCGCCTGGAGCGCCAAACCGATGACACCTGGCGCCTCACCCAGCCCACCCAGGGCCCGGCGGAGGCTGGAGCCGTAGCCTTTTTACTGAGCCGGTTAAACACCGATCGACCGCTGCAGAGGGTGACCATGCAGCCGGATCAAGCTTCTGACTTCGGCTTTACCCAGCCCGCGGGCACGGTCACCCTGACCCTGGGGGATGACCGTCGCCATACCCTGATTCTAGGGGGACCCGACTTCAGTGGGAGTGCTTACTACGCCGTTGTGGATCCCCCCAGCTGGCCCCCCCAGGCTGGCGGTGAACCCTACCCGGTGCTGGTGGTCAATGCCGATGTGGCCACCGCCCTCCAGCGACCCCTGGAGGAGTGGCAGGCTGCGCCGGCCCCGGCCAGTACCGAGGGGTCAGCCAACCCTGAGCAGCCCTTAGGGGGAGAGGCCAATCAGCCTGAGCAGCCCTCCCCATCCCCTGAGGGGCCGGCCCAGTCTGATAATTTGGAAGCCCCACCAGCACCAGAAACCCCGGCCCCATCCCAGGGGGAATAGGACCGGGGCCGGGGTAAGACGGGTGGGATCAGGCGGTCAGCCGCACCTGCTGTAGTTGAGCCCGCAGGGCCTCTCCCTCCATGACTTCGGTTTGCAGCAGTTGCTGGGCCAGGGTTTCCAGCAGGGGGCGGTTTTCCTGCAGAATGGCCAGGGCTCGTTGATGGCCCTCCTCTACCAGTTCCTTGACTTCCGCATCGATCGCCCGGGCGGTCTCGTCACTCACCGGCCGCCGGGCATTGGCCATGCCGTTGTCAAGGAAGGCGTTGCGTTGGCCGCGATCGTAGGCCAGGGGCCCCAGCACCTTACTCATGCCGTAGGTGGTGACCATCTGCTCCGCCAGGTCCGTGGCCCGCTGCAGATCATTGGAGGCGCCGGTGGTGATGCGGCCAAAGATCAGCTCCTCCGCCGATCGCCCCCCCAGCAGGGTGGCAATTTGCCCCTTCAACTCCGCCTCATCCCGCAGAAACCGATCCTCCGTGGGCAGTTGCAGGGTATAACCGAGAGCGGCCATCCCCCGGGGCACAATGGAAATTTTCTCAATCTGGTCAGATCCCGGCATCACCGCCCCCACCAGGGCATGGCCCACCTCGTGGTAGGCGACAATTTCCTTCTCTTTATCGTTTAGCACCCGACTCTTCTTCTCCAGACCGGCCACCACACGTTCGATCGCTTCGCCGAAGTCCTGCTGTTCCACCTGGGTACTATGGCGACGGGCGGCTAGCAGGGCCGCTTCGTTCACCAGGTTAGCCAGGTCAGCCCCCGCAAACCCCGGCGTGCGGGTGGCGATCTGCTTGAGGTCCACCGAGTCTGCCAGTTTCACCTCACGAGCGTGGATCTGGAGAATGGCTTCCCGCCCCTTGAGATCGGGGCGATCCACCAACACCTGACGATCAAACCGACCGGGGCGCAGCAGGGCCGGATCCAGGGTTTCCGGCCGGTTGGTGGCGGCCAGCACGATTACGGTGGTGGCGCCGGCGTCAAAGCCATCCATCTCCGTCAGCAATTGGTTCAGGGTTTGCTCCCGCTCATCGTTACCGCCGTAGAAGCCAGAGGAGGCCCGGGACTTGCCGATGGCATCCAGTTCATCGATGAAGATGATACAGGGGGCCTGTTTCTTAGCCTGTTCAAACAGGTCTCGCACCCGGGAGGATCCCACCCCCACAAACAGTTCCACAAACTCCGATCCGGAAATACTGAAGAAGGGTACCCCGGCTTCCCCGGCAACCGCCTTGGCCATCAGGGTCTTACCCGTCCCGGGGGGGCCCACCAGCAACACCCCCTTAGGGATTTTGGCCCCCAGATCGGTAAAGCGTTTGGGGGTCTTGAGGAAGTCCACAATCTCCACCAACTCCGCCTTGGCTTCCTCAACGCCGGCCACATCATCGAAGGTGATTTTGCCGGTTTCCCCTTCGACGTAAACTTTAGCCTTGCTTTTGCCGATGGAAAGAGCCCCCTGGGGTCCGCCATTGCGGGCCAGGAAGAAGCGCCAGACGCCAATAAAGATCAGTGGCGGAATCACCCAGCTCAGCAGGCTACCAAACCACTGACCCTTGGGCGGCGGCACCGCCGCAAACTCCACCCCATTATCCTCCAGGCGCTGGGGCAGTTGCAGATCAAAGATTGGGGTGGTGGTGTACACCTCTCCGGGCTGACCGGCCTCGTCCTTCACCTGGTAGCGAATCTCGTTCTGGCCCACCGAGACCCGCAGGACTTCGTGTTCTTCCACCCGGTGAATGAACATGCTGTAGGGCTCCTTGGCCAGCTGGGAGCCAAACAGGCTGGAAAAAACGATGTTAAGCAGGAGGAGGCCACTGGCGATCAACAGCACCAGATTAGCCAGAAGGCGCGATCGCGACGGTTTTGGATCTTTATTAACAGGCATAATCACACCGGCAAAACAACAGTAATCCTAGATATGGCAACCTGTCTAGGGGCGCTCTGAGCCCCATCGACGGATTGTCTAGCAAGCGTTAGCCCCCGCCAGGGAGGCCGGTGGGGGCCCGGCAGAGACCATCCCTAAGGGCAGACGGCCTAGTCTACCTCCACGTCTACGGTAGTAGTGGCATCCAGGGGGTCGGTCTTGAAATTCTGGCGACGACGGTTACGGCCAGCCAGCAACACCTGGGAGAGGGAGGCCACCAGGATAGAGGCCACAATGCCATCGTCGATCCATCCCAGGATGGGGATCACATCGGGGGATATGTCGATGGGACTGAGCAAATAGAGCAAGGTAGCCCCCACCAAGACCCAACGATATTGGGGGTGCTCAAGGGTTTTGCGATACCAGTTATAGAACGCTTGAACTAGTTTATCCATGGCATGGCCTTAAATCCGCTGTTTCTATGGTGCCATGGGTGACCTGGGGTGGCCTGGTGAGATAGCCGCCCCTTTAGGGGGAAAGCACCATACCTGGTACTACGGAGCCATGCGCCTTTGCAGAGAGGTGGCCCGTCGTTTTGCTGTCGGGTTGGTAGGCTCCAGGGCTAGGGCCCTTTCGTAGGTTTCCAGGGCCTGTTTCATCAGCTGTTTGCGCTCGTAGCTATGGGCGAGGTTATTGAGGGCCGTGACGTAGTCGGGGGCAATCTTTAAGGCCTCGCGGTAATTGCGGATCGCTAAATCGTATTGCTCCTGGGCAAAGTAGGCATAACCCAGGGCGTTATGGACCAGGGCGGTATTTTCCAATTCCTCGCTATCCACCTGCTTGAGGGCCTGCTGCAGGTAGAGGGCCGCCTGGGTATAGAGCTTCTTGTCCAATAACAGACTACCTAGCTCGTAGTACTCCTGGGCCGTCCCCTTGTCCTTGGTTAGCTTGGCTTGCAGGCGAGATAGGGTGCCCTCAATACGACGGGTCTTGAGCACCTGCCGGATCACAAAGAAGGCCGCCACCGCCAGGAGAGCCAGGAGTACCGCCAGATAAATTAGAAGTAGGTTGCTATTCTCCATGGGCCATGGGTATCTGAGGATTCTATCGCTATTGTCACACGGGGATCGATGGGTGGGCCGCTCAGCCTCGATCAGGGTAGCCCCCAAAAGTCGATGCGCTGGGCTAGCCAGCCGCTAGTGTACCAACCATCGATGGCCTGGTTCACCAGGGTGTGGAGTGACCTAAATTGTTGACCCTTGGGTAGGGCGATCGCCAGGGGCTCCACCGATAGCCGGTCCGGTAGCAATCGATAGCCCTGCTGTTGCTGTTGCCACCCCACTAAAACACTCAGGTCCGCCGCCAGGGCATCAATCTGCCCCCCGGCCAGGGCGTCGAACCCTTGTTGATAGGTAGCCAGGGGCAGCAGGTTAGCCCCCGGCAGATGGTAACGCAGGGCTGCCAGGGTGCTGGATCCCTGCAACACCCCCAGGGTACCCCCCTGCAGTTGGGAGGCCCCCTGCCATGGGGGCCCAGACACCAACAGGCCAGCACCATCCAGGTAATAGGGCAGACTGAAATGCACTAGACGACCCCGACCCGCCGTCACGGTGAGCCCCGCGATGATCAGGTCAACTTCGTCCGTCAACAGGGCGGGGATGCGCTCTTGATTAGTGACTGGTTTCAGCACCACCGCTTCAGGGGTATTAAAAATGGTTTGGGCCAGTTGGCGAGCTAGATCCACTTCTAACCCCACCAACTCCCCCTCCGGAGTCCGAAAACTTAGGGGTCGCCAGTGCTCCCGCACCCCCACCACCACATGGCCACGGGCCTTAATGGTTTCTAAATCCGCCGCAAAAACTAGGGGTACAGACCACTGCACCCCCCATACCATACCCAGGGTCACCACAGCCGCCCAAGTGGTTAGGCCCTGGCCCATCATCACTAGACCTGAGCGGCCACCTCGACCACCTTGGCAAACCCATCGGCATCGAGCAAGGCCATCTGGGCTAGCATCTTGCGATTCAAGTCAATGTTGGCTTTCTTGAGCTGCCCCATCAATTGACTGTAGCTCACACCATGGATTCGGGCCGCGGCGTTGATGCGGGTAATCCAGAGGCGGCGAAAGTCTCGCTTCCGGTTGCGGCGATCGCGATAGGCGTAGCGCAGGGCCTTCATCACCTGTTGGTTGGCGGTGCGAAATAACTTGGAATGGGAGCCCCTGAACCCCTTTGCCAACTTGAGAATTTTATTGCGGCGCTTGCGAGCTACATTACCGCGCTTGACACGTGCCATGGTTGTTTACATTCCTTGGGAACAGACTAAAAACCTGAAGGGTCAAAACCCAACTCCTAACTGAACCGAGTCGTCGCTAAGTCGTCGAAACCCCAGTTTGTCAATACTTGACTTTAGAGGTAGGGCAACATTAGCTCTACGCTGGGGGCGTCTTCCTCAGACACCAGGGCCATCTTGGATAGCCGGGAACGGCGATCGGCGCCCTTGTGCTGCAATAGGTGATTCTTAAAGGCTTTGCGGCGCATAATCTTGCCACTGCCGGTGCGCTGGAAACGCTTGGCGGCCGCCTTGCGCGATTTTAGTTTGGGCATGGTTACAGGTTATTTCGACACAGCTTTCAATTTTAGCACATCTGATTAGACTGATTAGATAAAGGAAGGTTGCGGCAGCAATTCTCATTATGAAAACCTTGGCCGCATCTTGACCTTAGCTATTGAGAATCTTCTCAATAGCCCTGCCTGAAAAGCCTATGCTCCCGTTAGGCAACCTAGGCTCGAAACGCTATCTTTGGTACAAGAGTTCTAAAATGAGAATTGCTGAGGTTGCGGAGAC
>JBEIUS010000045.1:0-20759 GCA_040374235.1 Leptolyngbya sp.
ACCAGTAGTTGTAAAGAGTCATAGGGTGAACTCTGGCTATAGGTCAGCATGGCAATATCGCCGCCAGAACCAACATTACCGCAAGCCAGCACCGGCGGTTTGCCGATCGCCCGTTCAATGCCCACGGGCTTACCATTTTGATCATTAATTAGATCCACCACGGGTCGACGCCAGAGTTCAAAACCGCCCTCAACCTGACGATAGTCCTTTTCTAGGGCACTACCGATTACCTGTTGGGGGGGAATCCCGTAGATGGGCCAGGAGATTTGACGCATCAGATCAACATCCCCAGCGGAACACAGCCAGGTTTGAAAGCCATGGGCTTGCAGATAGCTCAGCAGTTCTAACTGGGGTTGGTAGACGAGTTGGCTATAGGCCAGGCCATAATGGGGATGGACCGCGGTGGCGAAGAAGTGATTAACCGCCTCAAGGAATTCAGTCTGGGCCATGTTGCCAGTCACCCAGAGGGCGACACGTAGCAAGCTATCGGTAGCGGTCTGACGATAACTCAGATCGGTCAGATCGAGTTCTAAAAGATTCGCCACCATGGGCTTAGCCGCGAGATCGGGATGATCAGCTATCTGCGCCCTCAGGTAAGCCAGGGTGAACATCGCCTGGACCAGCGGTTGCTCGCACCAAAGAGTGCCATCGTTGTCAAAGATGGCGATCCGGTCTATCGGAGGAATATAGCGGGGTGAACCCAGGGTACAAACCCTCTGGACAAAGTCAAAAATAGCGTTCTTAAGATTTCCTGGCCGCCAGGACGGTAAAGGATCGGTAGGCACTGGCGAAATAGACCAACCGCGATTGGGCAGCGCCAGGGATAAACCAAGGCCACCAGCTATCTGGAGCAACCGAGATCGACGAAGTCCCATAAAATTAGCGGACAGGGCTAATCTTGAGTCACTAACCAGGTTGGAGCAACTGGAGAACTATCCGCGAATGACTGCATACTATAGTCGAAACCCTGCAATACCAGGGAACCTGCAGTAGATTCGTTAATATATAGCATGTAGTTACTCATCAAAAAATAAACTCCCACCAAGGCTGCTGCGGAGGAAGCTACCAAAAAGCCCGCCAGCATAAGGGAAAACTCTTGCACCTTGACTGCTTGATCCATCAAGCGCAAAGCCCAAGCCACTAGAGCCGCGACGATAGCCAGGATGAGAAACAACATGAAACAAAGAACGTGTGTTGACATTTAACTTCATGATGTTAAATATCGTAACAGCCTTTCATAAAACTGGCAGGACTTCCTCAGAAAGAATTTAGTTTTACAGCTGTAGCCACCGGCAAGGGTTGGAGGCCTGCCCGAGTTCGCCCGAGTCTGAGGGTTCACCGATCCACCCTGTGCTAAGGGTCTTGGCCAAAGCGATAGATCGCCATCGCTGCAGTAACCCGGCTCCAGTTAGTCGGGGCTGGTTAACCGCACCGGTACCTGGTGTTGCTGGAGGTAGTGCTTCACCTCAGTCACCGTTAACTGGCCGTAGTGCAACAGGGAAGCCAGTAGGGCCGCTTCCGCTCTGCCGGCGGTCAGCGCTTCGTAGATGTGGTGGCAGTTCCCTGCCCCCCCGGAGGCAATTACCGGCACCGGCACCCGATCAGCAATTGTGCGGGTGAGTTCCAGATCGTAGCCCGCCTGGGTGCCATCGGCATCCATACTGGTGACCAATAGTTCGCCAGCGCCCCGTTCTACCATGGTTTCGGCCCAGGTCACCGCATCTAAACCAGTATTTTCCCGCCCCCCCCGCACGTAGACATCCCAGGCGGGTGAGCTAGACTTTGGTCGGCGTCGGGCATCGATCGCCACCACAATACATTGGGAGCCAAAGCGATCGCTGGCTTCATTGATGAACTCGGGGCGTTTCACCGCAGCAGAGTTAATGCTGACCTTATCCGCTCCCGCTCGTAACAACTGCTTAATGGTCTCTAAGGATTGAATCCCACCGCCCACCGTCAGGGGAATAAAGACTCGTTCCGCGGTTTGGTAGACCACCTCATAGATAATGTCCCGGTCTTCATGGGTTGCCGTAATGTCTAAAAACACCAACTCATCGGCACCGGCATCGTTGTAGGCCTGAGCCAGCTCCACCGGATCCCCCGCATCCTGCAGGTTAACAAAGTTGACTCCCTTGACTACCCGCCCTGCTTTGACATCTAAGCAGGGCAAAATCCGTTTTGCCAGCATCAGGGCCACCTTTCTACACCATAATTTTTGTACTGTACCTGAACAGGCAGGGGGTTGTCCTGTTTGCTCCGGCTCGACCAACCCCGGTCAGCAGAGATCGGGATCATTAAGGGTCAAGACGCTGATAAACTGAAACATAACGTTATTTGCAGATTGCAGTTGGAGCCCTTGTTCACCATGGCTTTAGAGATTGGCCAAAACGTCAAAATCATCCGTCTGAGAGACCGTGTACCCTCTGAAACCGCCAGTCGTCTGGGTAAGGTGGGGCAGGTGCGCGACTTTAAAATGACCGATGGCAGTGGGGTGGGGGTTGTGGTCCAGTTTGATGATAAGTACACCACCTGGTTTTTTGAAGACGAGTTGGGACCCGCCTAGGCAAATGCTCGGGCTCAATGGCATAATCCCATCACCACCAAGGCTATGGCTCAAATTCTGACCTTTTTAGGCAAGGGGGGCTGTGGTAGCAGTACCCTCGCCATTGCCGCCGCTAAACAGCAAGCCAGGGATGGCAAGCGGGTGTTGCTGGCCATCCAGGATGTCACGCCTGCCCCAGGATTGTTACTAGGCCAGGCGTTGTCGTCGGACCCCCAGTTGATTGAGCCCAACCTTTGGGCCGTGCAATTTCAATCCACGGTGCTGCTGGAGCGTAGCTGGGAGACAATCAAGGGGCTAGAATCCCAGTATTTGAGGACTCCTTTTCTTAAGGATATCTACGGCCAGGAGCTAGGGGTATTACCGGGCATGGATGCCGCCCTCGCCCTGAATGCCCTCAGGGAATACGAGGGCAGTGGGGCCTACGAGGTGATCGTCTACGATGGCATCGATCCCATGGTCACCCTGCGCATGGCCGGGTTGCCGGAGGTGTTGGACTGGTATGTGCGCCGGTTCCGGGGCGTGTTTCAGCAGTCAGACCTGGTGCGGGTGTTATCCCCCTTTATCCAACCGATATCGGCGGCGGTGTTGGCCACCGACTGGTCGGGGGATATCTGGGATAAACCCACGGGGGAGGTGCGATCGCTGCTGGAGCAGGGCCGCGATGCCGTCAGCGATCCCTACCGGATGTTAGCCTTTTTAGTCACCACCCCCAGCGCCGACGCCGTTGCCACCGCCCGCTACCTTTGGGGTAGTGCCCAGCAGGTGGGCTTGACCGTGGGCGCGGTCTGCGTTAACCAAGGCGACTTAGGTTCTCCCTACGAACGGGCCTTTGCCCCCCTGCCCCACTTCCCGATTCCCAAACGCCAGGCGGAGGATAGCCAGGGCTGGGCTGGCCTGATCGCCGCCTTGCCGGACCCCCAGCAGATTGCCCGCACCGCTAACCGGTCAACGGTGGTGGACCTACAGAGCCAGGTAGTCAAACTGTTTTTACCCACCTTTGATAAGAGCCAGGTGAAGCTCACCCAGTATGGACCGGAGGTCACGGTGGAAGCCGGCGATCAACGGCGTAACCTATCTTTACCAGCCCCCCTGCAGGGGCGATCGGTGAAGGGAGCCAAGTTTCAAGACGAATACCTGGTGATTTCCTTTGCCTAGGGCGATTCTGGGCTATAGCCCTGCTGCTACTCTCTCCCCATAAAACTTTGTCATGGTTGATCCCTCTGCCCCTCCCCCCGGCGATTTAGCCCAGCCCCTCTCCCCAGAGGCCGAAACGCCTAAGGGTGGAGGCAGTGCGGCCCGACAATTGCTGGGTATGAAGGGCGCTAAAACCGGCGAAACCTCGATCTGGAAAATCCGGTTGCAGTTGATGAAGCCCATCACCTGGATTCCGCTGATCTGGGGGGTGGTATGCGGTGCCGCTTCCTCCGGGCAGTTTCGCTGGACCCTGGAAAATGTGCTGATTTCTGCCGCCTGTATGTTGCTTTCAGGCCCATTACTGACCGGCTATACCCAAACTTTAAACGACTTTTACGATCGCGACATCGACGCCATCAACGAACCCTATCGACCCATTCCCTCCGGGGCGATTTCCGTCCCCCAGGTGGTCAGCCAGATTCTGATCCTGCTGGGGGCAGGGGTGGGCCTGGCCTATGCCCTAGACCGCTGGGCTGGCCACAGTTTTCCCACCCTGACAGCTCTTACCCTGGGGGGCTGCCTGCTCGCCTATATCTATTCGGCGCCACCGCTAAAACTTAAACAAAATGGTTGGTTGGGTAACTATGCCCTGGGGGCCAGCTACATTGCCCTGCCCTGGTGGGCCGGCCACGCCCTGTTTGGTGACCTCACCTGGACCATTGTTGCCGTTACTCTGTTCTATAGCCTGGCCGGCCTGGGGATTGCGGTGGTCAACGACTTTAAGAGTGTGGAGGGCGATCGCCAGATGGGGCTCAAGTCCTTGCCTGTGATGTTTGGTATCGCCACCGCCGCATGGATCTGCGTGCTGATGATTGATATCTTCCAGGCAGGCATCGCCACCTACCTGATGGCCATCCACCAAAATCTATACGCTGTTCTACTGGTGTTGCTAATTATTCCCCAAATCACCTTCCAGGACATGTACTTTCTACGGGATCCGCTAACCAACGATGTCAAATATCAGGCCAGTGCCCAACCGTTTTTGGTGCTGGGGATGCTGGTGGCGGGCCTGGCCCTGGGCCAGGCTGTTATTTGACCTCTAACAGTGAGTATTTGCCCTTGCTGAAATTCCCCAAAGCCTCTAGAGTTCTTTTTATTGCGTGATCCCCGGTACTTCAGCTCTAAAGCCTATGATGCGATTCTGGTTAACCTGGCTGCCCTCCTACTCTGGCCTAGAACCTGAGGTGGATTGGGGCAACTTTTCTAGAACCGCACCCTATCGTCCGGCAGGTCAACCCGACCCAAGGTCACGACGATCTCGCGCCAGACGGCAATCAGGGCCATCGCTAAAATCACCGCATCGATCGCCGCGCTTCCTCTGGCTTGGGTTACTTCTAACCGCCTTAACCGCGGGGGGAATCACCCGGGCTGTGCGGGTGGTGCAGAGCACCTACGCCAGCCTTCCCGATGCCAAGTTAGCTCTGACCTATCAGCGAGATGGCACCATCACTATGGTTTCTGCCGATGGGGTCGTTTTGCAAAAACTAGGGCCAGCCTCCCACGAAACCCTATCCTACGATGCCATTCCTCGAAACCTGGTGAATGCCTTTGTTGCGTCCGAGGATCAACGTTTTTATGACCATCAGGGAATCGACCTGCGCGGTATTAGTCGGGCCCTTTGGGCTAACCTGCGCCAGCGAGATGTGGTGGAGGGAGCCAGCACCAGTACCCAGCAGTTAGCTCGCATTGTCTACCTCACCCAGGAACGCAGTTTTCAGCGTAAAACCAAGGAGATTTTACTGGCCCACAAATTAGAACAAAACCTTGAGAAAAACCAGATTATGGAGCGCTACCTGAATCTGGTCTATCTGGGCTCTGGGGCCTATGGGGTAGCCGATGCGGCTTGGGTCTATTTCGCTAAGACCATTGACCAGTTAACCCTGGCCGAGGCCGCAATGATTGCCGGCATGGCACCAGCTCCTAGCCTTTACTCCCCGGTGGTCAACCCAGAGGCAGCTCGCAGTCAGCGCAATCGCGTGATTCGCCGGATGCTAGACACCGGGGCTGTTAGCACCGCTGAAGCGGAGGTGGCGATCGCAGCTCCGGTGCAGGTCAACCCAAAGCAGCCTAAGTTTCTCTACAGTGAGTTCCCCTACTTCACCATCTACGTCCAGAAACAACTAGAACAGGTGCTCACCACCGATCAACTGGAAGCCGGCGGGCTGACCATTGAAACCAGCCTGAACGTCGACTGGCAGCGCAAGGCAGAGCAAACCGTAGATCAGGCCATTGATCGCTACAGTGGCTGGCAGGGCATCGAGCAAGTGGCCCTGGTGGCCGTTGACCCTCGCTACGGTGAAATCAAGGCCATGGTGGGGGGGAACGACTTTCTCGATAGTCAGTTTAACCGGGTCACCCAGGCCCAGAGACAACCTGGTTCAACCTTTAAGACCTTTGTCTACACCACGGCCATTGCCGCTGGTTTTTCTCCCTATAAGGACTACAACGATGCTCGCTACGTTGTCGATGGCTACGAACCCAAAAACTATGGAGAAACCTATAGCGGTAAAGTTGATCTGCTCAAGGCCCTGCGCAATTCCATCAATATTGTCGCTGTTAAGCTGATCGTCGATGTTGGCTTTGACCCGGTGGTGAACATTGCCAAGCGCATGGGTATCGAATCTCCCCTACTACCTGCCTACTCCCTGGCCCTAGGCTCCTCCGAAGTCAACCTGCTGGAACTGACCAGTGCCTACGGCACCTTAGCCAATCGGGGCCGTCACCTCCCTGTCCACGGCATTCGTCGAGTTTTGAACAGCCAGGGGGAGGTGATCTACGAAGCACCCAAGAAGACCCTCCAGGCCATCGATGAAAATACCGCGGCGATCATGACCTGGATGCTGCGGGGGGTCGTGGAGGGGGGGACCGGTAGTAACGCCTACCTGGGCCGACCCGTGGCCGGCAAGACAGGAACCTCCGAGAAAAATCGTGATCTCTGGTTTATTGGGTACATTCCCCAATTGGCGACTGGGGTGTGGATGGGCAACGACAACAGTAGCCCCAGTCGGGGAACTAGCGCTACCGCCGCCGCTATCTGGCGCATGTTTATGCGCCAGCTTATGGACGAAATTCCAGTAGAACAGTTTCCTGAGTTGCCTCGCCTCGGTGGCCGTAAGGGCAGTATTAAGGCCCAACCGATTAAACCGGGTCGAGTGATTGCCGAGGAATCCTCTACACCTTCTAAGAAGTCTACCGCTGAGTCTGCGGGGGCAACCTCCACCCTATCCAACGATAACGATAACGAGGCAGGCCGCAGACCTGCAGGCACCGATGCTGCCTCCGGGTCCTCCCCATCGGTGGATCAGCCTAGGCCATCCCCAGAAAGTAGTAGTCCCCCGGCAGCTGAGCCAGCGGTAGCTCCGGCCCCCGCTCAGCTAACGGATACTCCCGATCCGGCCCCCGCTAGCCCACCACCCCCGGCTCCCTCCCCTCCTACCCCGATCGTCGCTCCGCCCCCGCCCCTAGAGGGAACGCCCCCTAACTAGCCACAGCGAAGGCGGGCGGAGGTAAGTTGCTGCTCAACTAGTCCAGGACTAACATAGAAGACGACTAACCGAGGGTTAGCCGTCTTCTACGGTTTCCTTAGATTAAAACGGTTAGAGGCTAGTGGATCAGACAGGCCTAAATAGCAGCGGTAACAATACCAACGCTGGTCAGAACCCAATTTAAGATTGAGCTAATAATGGCCAGCAGGATAGCCCCTAAAATCGCGCTCCAGAGTCCCCAGCGTAGGCGAAAGCCCTCGACCAACCAGGCTGCTAGGCCAAAAACAATGATGGAACCAATCAGGGGAATGATACCCAAACTTAGAAACCCAATGGTTTTGGTCAAAGCACTGGGTAGAAATTGCCAGATACCATTGAACACCCCAATGATGGCACCGGCTATCAATGCCTTGATGGGGTTATCAATTTCCACCCCAACGGGGGGAATTTTGGAAATAATCAGCAGGCTAACGGCCAGTACGAGAATGCTAATCAGTAGTGGAATCATGGATTTTCCTCGCAAATTTCATCAGGGTTAGTCAGGAATTTTAAATTCCCAGTCTAAAGCGAAAATCTTCCTTCGGAAGAAGTTTAAAGTCAAGGTCAGGAAATAAATTGCTCCTCAAGATCAAGGGTAAAAAAGGGACGTCAACTAGGCTCTCCAGGACGACTAAAGGCCCAAGGCCGTAGCCAATTGTTTAAGGACGTCTGATTCTCGATCACTGATACGGCTAGCACCAATGCCCATAATTCCCCCTTCTTTTTGGACTTCTGCCACCTTCTCCGCTAAGGACATCAACCAGGTTTTGTAGTTATCGGCCTCAACTCCAGTCACTTTAGCGGCCAGCAGGGCAGAAACCTTTTGAAAATGGATAATGACCGCATTCTTACCTTCATTAGCATTTTTAAAGGTTTGAATCAGCCCTAACAGTTCAAATTGTTTCTTCAGTTGCAACTGTTCCCCCGATAGGGGATCCTGGCTATCCAACTCGGCGGTAGATTTAAGCAGGGCCGGTAATAGGTCTCCGGGCAAATCTGAGCGATTGGTTTCATCGCTAACAAGATTGACGCCAAACCAAAGCTCTTGTAGGAAGGAAACCGGATCTACCCTATCAGCTAAACAAACCGCTACCACAGCTTGCATTGGGGCCTGCAACAGGGTTCCCCATTCATCCTCACTAAAGTTTTGTCGCATGGGCATGCACCTAAGGGAGTCCTATAATAGCTACCACGGAAACATAAGGATGGGGTAAGGGCCGATTAAGGGTATGGACCTAGCCAGCGCCAACGGGGCAGACTCCCGACCTCGATGCCGAGAGGGGTTTCTAGACCGCCTGGTCAGGCTCGAACTTGACCGATTCCTTCGGTCCTAAGGAAAGCTATAAGCCCTTTAAATTGGGGCCTTTGTCAAGCCAACTAAACCCTGGGCAGTGTTCAGAGATCTCTCGGTAGACCCGGGCCGAATAGACCTGCTTCTCCTGGCTCCTGAGTTCTACCTCCCCTTCCAGGGCTGCCTAATTTACGCTGTGAGGTACTAGTTTAGTCAAGTTCATCTAACCCATGGGAGGAACTCTGGCGGAGTCGGTCGAGGGATTGGTTTTCACGGCGACGGGAGGTCCGCCGGTATTTTTTCACGGACAGTAGGGGTTCATGGTGAACCTGGCCCATTTCGCGACTTTTCGGCTTGACCCCGGCTTGATGGTGACCCCGTTGTGCTCTGTGTTCCTGCAACTCAATCAACTCCTCTAGCCAGGTCAGGTAGACCGGATACCGTTCCCACTCAGTTCCGACACTGCAGCCAGGTTCCTGCCGGTGCAGGCAATCTTTAAACTGGCAGGGCTCTTGACTCAGGCGAACTTCCGGAAAGTGATTGGCTAGATCCTGGGGGGCCATGGTTAGGTCAGGTTGGTTAAAGCCAGGGGTATCGGCTAGCAATCCGCCCCCCGGCAATTCAAATAACTCGACATGGCGGGTGGTGTGGCGGCCACGCTCTAACCGTCCTGAAACCGCCCCTGTTCTGAGATTTAATTGGGGAATTAGACGGTTGATCAGGCTAGATTTACCGACCCCGGAGGGGCCAGAGATGACTGTAGTCTGATCCTTCAGGTGGTCCCCCAAGGCGCCTATGGCGGATTGGTCCTGCTCCTCCAGGCTAATCACTAGGGGGCTATAGCCCCACCGCTGCAGTCGATGCTGCCAATCCTGACGGACCTGGAGGCTGACCAGGTCTGCCTTACTCAGGCACAGCAATACCCTCAGACCAGTGGATTCCGCCTTGACCAGGAAACGACTTAATTGGTGGATCTCCAGGTCAGGGGATGCCAAGGCAAAGACCAGAGCCATTTGACTGGCATTGGCGATCGCGGGACGATCCAGGATAGTCTGACGGGGATAGACCTTAGCGATCGCCCCCCGCCCCCCACTCCAGTCCACATCGCTCACCTCTACCTGGTCTCCCACCATGACCGGTTGACCGATTTTCTTCAACCGGGCTCGGCGGGTACAGAGCAGACGCCGGGGGAAGGACTGACCAGGGGTTGGGCCAGCAAGGGCTGGTGGGCTGAAGCTAACCCAATAGAAATTAGCCTGGACAGCGGTAACAATCCCCGAAAGTTTGTTGGGCAACGGCTCAGGGTAGGGGGTCGGAAACTCCATAGCACTAGTTAGGACGGCGTACCCTCAGGCAAAAGTAGGTATCCTGGGGCTGCAGGGCGACAATTCCATAGCCCTCCATTCTCAGGCTGTCAGGCACCTGCTCCACCGGTTCGCCAGGGTCTAGCCAAACCTCTAGCAGGGAACCGGGGGACATTTTCTCCAGCTGCAGCTTGGTGCGGACAAAGTTAATGGGGCAAGGGGTGCCCCGCAAATCCAGGAGGGCATCTATGGGGGTTGGCGCATCGGTGGGGTTCATCCTCGAAATAGGCCCCCTAGAAACCCCTCAATACCTCCCCGATTAACCTGATCGCCTCGAATTTCCGCCAACTTCTCCACCAGTTCCCGCTCCTCCGGCTTCAATCGGGTGGGAATATTCACCTGTACCGTAATCAGGTGATCCCCCCGGCTAACGGGGTTGCCTAGTTTTGGCACCCCATGGTTCTCCAGGGTTAGTACTGTGCCAGGTTGGGTACCAGCGGGGATCTCTAACTCCACCGGGCCATCCACGGTGTCGATGGAGAGTTTGCTGCCTAAAATAGCCTGCAAATAGCTGATGCGTAGATCAGAGAGGATATTAATACCATCTCGCTTGAAGGCAGGGTCTTCACTGACAAATAGGTACACATAGAGATCACCGGCCGGCCCCCCCCGCAACCCCGCGTCGCCCTCCGATGAGACCCGCAGACGGGTGCCATTGTCAACCCCAGCGGGAATGGTAATCTTTAGCTTTTTAGTTTCCTGGATTTGTCCACTACCACCACAGCTTTCACAGCGATCTTCGATCACTTCACCGCTGCCACTACAGGTGGGGCAGGCGGAAACCTGGGTAAAGCTGCCGAAGGGGGTGCGGGTAGCCCGCCGCACTTGACCAGTCCCTCCGCAGGTGCCACAGGCGCTGGGCCGGGTGCCGGGTTTGGCACCGCTACCCTTACAGGCACCACAGGTCTCCAGATGGCTAATCTTAATTTCCTTCTCACCCCCAAAAATCGCTTCTTTAAAGTCTAATTTCAGGTCAAGACGGAGGTCATCACCCCGAGTCGGACTACGACGCCGACCCGCCTGGGCAGCCCCGCCCCCAAACCCCCCAAAAAAGCTTTCAAAAAGATCGGCAAAGCCACCGACCTCGCTAAAGTCTGGGTAACCCCCGGCGGCGGCACCCCCAACCCCGGCCTCGCCAAAGCGATCGTAGCGAGCCCGTATCTCTGGTTCTGACAGGACTTCGTAGGCCCGGTTAATTTCTTTAAAGGTGTCTTCAGCGCCAGGATCCTTATTAACGTCCGGGTGATACTTGCGAGCTAAACGGCGATAGGCCCGCTTGATTTCATCCTGATCGGCGCTGCGAGAAACACCAAGCACATCGTAGTAATCACGGGCCATAGGGGTTACCTAGACTAGTCCAGCAGTAAATAGAAATACTAAAACTCTAAACCATATTAAGAAGTTGACCTGATTTTGACCAGGTGGGATACCCGTCCCTAGTCAATGGCTTCGTAGTCTGCGGTTACGGTGGCATCTAAGCCTAAATCATCGTAGTCATCAGGGTTTTCTAGCGTGGCCCGAACCCGGTCTGTGTCGGGATAAAGATCGGGAAATTCTAAGTCTACCGGATTAACCTCCTGAGACTCCTGATAGTAAAGATTGGCCCCAACGGTAAACAAAGCTGACTGTAGGGCATCGATATGGTGCTGCAAATCCTGAGGTTGGGTAACGGTGTGTAAGGCATGGCGAAGCTGGGCGGCCTTATTGTCTAACTCTACGCGAGCCGCCTCATCCATCAAGGCGGCATTCTCCCGGAGGGTAGCTTCGTAGCTATAGAACAGATTATCGGCCCGGTTAACTAGATCGGCCAACTGTCGGCGACGGTTATCGTCATCGGCAAAGACTTCGGCATCCAGGCGCATTTGCTCCACTTCGCTAGGACTAAGCCCACCCCTATTGGTAATTCGAATGCTTTGGGCGCGCCCTGTGCCCTTATCCAGAGCAGCCACCTGGAGAATACCGTTAGCGTCAATTTCAAAGGAGACTTCAATTTGAGGAATGCCCCGGGGGGCCGGAGGAATGCCAGTTAGTTGAAACTTGCCCAGGCTTTTATTGTCTTTCGCCATGGCTCGCTCCCCCTGCAAAACGTGAATTTCCACAGAGGTCTGGCCGTCAGTAGCGGTGGAAAAAACCTGGGACTTGCTGGTGGGGATGGTGGTATTCCGTTCAATCACCTTGGTGAAAACCTCCCCCAGGGTCTCTATACCCAGGGAAAGGGGGGTCACGTCTAGAAGTAGCAAATCCTTAACCTCTCCCCCCAGGACCCCAGCCTGGATGGAGGCACCAAGGGCCACCGCCTCATCGGGATTGATGGAGCGATCGGGAGACTTACCACTGAAATAATGACTGATTGCCTGCTGAACTGCTGGAATCCGGGTGGAACCGCCCACCAGCAAAATTCGATCAATCCCCTCAGGGGAGAGGTCAGCATCCTTAAGGGCCTGTTGCACCGGCTCCAGGGTGGATTTAATCAGGGCGGCGGTTAACTGCTCGAATTGGGATCGACTCAGACCCATTTCCAGGTGCTTGGGCCCAGAGGCGTCGGCGGTAATGAAGGGGAGGTTAAGGGAGGTGGCGGCCATACTCGAGAGCTCTATCTTAGCCTTTTCAGCGGCCTCACGAATCCGCTGCAGGGCCATGCGATCTCTGGACAGGTCGATGCCCTCCTGTTCCTGAAAGGTGGCCAGCATCCATTCCACAATGCAACTGTCAAAGTCATCTCCGCCCAGGTGATTGTTGCCGGCGGTTGCTTTTACCTCAAAAACTCCATCACCTAGCTGCAGAATTGACACATCAAAGGTTCCACCCCCCAGATCAAAGACCAGAACCACCTGGTCTTGATCCTGTTTGTCCAGTCCGTAGGACAGGGCGGCGGCGGTGGGCTCGTTAATGATCCGTAAAACATTTAATCCCGCAATGGTACCGGCATCCTTAGTGGCCTGGCGCTGGGCATCGGTAAAGTAGGCCGGCACCGTAATCACCGCCTCCATGACCTCCGTCCCCAGGTAAGCCTCCGCATCCTGCTTCAGCTTTTGCAGCACCATGGCGGAAACTTCTTGAGGGGTATAGGTTTTGTCGCGAATTTGCACGTCTACGGTGTTATCACGCCCATTCACACACCGGTAGGGAACCCGACTGCGCTCCGCCGCCGTATCCTCCCAACGGCGGCCAATAAACCGCTTAATACTATAAACCGTATTCTCCGCATTGGTGACGGCCTGACGCTTAGCCAATTGACCCACCAAGCGTTCACCATTTTTACCGAAGCCTACCATGCTGGGCACGGTTCTGCCCCCTTCGGTGCTGGTGATGACCACTGGTTTACACCCCTCCAGGACCGCCACACAACTATTGGTTGTACCCAGGTCGATGCCAATTACTTTACCCATAACTGCCGGTGCTCACGCCATAACGGTTATCTATACCCTTGATCCATGGATGAAGCTGATTCATCCGGATGAATTGACTTCAGATTTAAACTTTAATTTGAGAAGGTGTCAGATAGCTATAGCGGTTTCTCGATACAGTCAGACACAGACTTGATTCACTTCAAAGTTCCCCCGGTCTCTGGGATACAAAGCCTATCCTTTAACCCCCTAAAAAGGGGGGGTGAGGGGGGGGTTTGGCCAAGTATAGCCTTTGACCACCTAAACTTACCTCACGCCAACGACAACCGCCCTATTCAACTATTTAGCTCCATCGATCTAAGGTGCCCCCCTAGCCAGGGAAAGATAACCCTAAAGAATTTATCTTTCCCTGGCCCAGCGACTTTAGGGATTGGTGGGGTGGGGTTCGGTTGGAGAGTCTTCCTCCGGAGCGGCCGCCACCTTGACCATGGCATGACGCAGCACCCGATCGCCCAGTTGATAGCCCCGGACAAACTCCTCCATCACCGTACCCTCCGGGTGGTCATGACTGGGTTCTCGCATCACCGCCTCATGGAACTGGGGGTTGAACTCCTGCCCCTCTGATCGCATGGCGGAAACCCCTAATCGCTTCAAGGCATCTACCAGTTGCTTATAAACCCCCTGGTAGCTTTTATGAATGGCCATTTCCCCCTCGGTTTGAGGCTTAATTTGGGACCGGGCTCGCTCAAAGTTATCCACCACGGGCAGTAGTTCGGTGATGGTGTTACCCTTCACCTGGGACTCCAGTTCTTCCTTTTCCTTGCTGGTACGCTTGCGATAGTTTTCAAAGTCAGCCGCAATCCGCATAGACTGAGCCGTGCGGTCTTCCAACTCGGCTTGCAGGCTGGTCAACTGGCGCTCCAGCTCCGCCAAGTCAAGGGATAGGGCGCCGTCATCGGCCTGGGCCTCCTGATTTTCTGGGGTCTCGGATTGTTCAAAATCAATATCAATGGCCCCATCCTCTTCATGGAGCTCTTCGATCCTTTCCCCATCAGGAAATTGTTCGGAGTTGTTAGTCTGATGTTCTTGCTCCACCATGCCAATCCGTAATTTTTAGATCAATAGGGTCTACAGGCTCAAGCTTAGCTTAATTACTGAGTTGCAGCTAACCCCTGTAACCCAGGGAGGTCTCTTAACTGTCTTGAATAGCGGGCTGCAGCAGAGGAAAACCCAGGGTTTGTCGCTGCTCAAGGTAGAGTTGGGCCACCCGTCGGGCCAAGCTCCGCACCTGACGAAGGTAACGGGTGCGTTCGGTAACGGAAATCACCCCCCGGGCATCAAGCAGGTTAAAGGTGTGGGAACATTTCAGCACGTAGTCATAGCTCGGTAACACCAGGGCTCGATCCATGAGCTGTTCGGCTTCCTCTCGATAAATCTCAAAGAGTTTAAATAGGCGTTCTGGGCTGGAGGCTTCGAAGTTGTAGGTGGAGTTTTCAATCTCTGCCTGACCATAGATATCCCCGTAGGTGAGGTGATCGTTCCAGGCGATTTTAGCGATCGCGTCCACCTCCTGCAGGTACATGGTTAATCGTTCCAGCCCGTAGGTGAGTTCAATCGACACCGGTCGACAATCAATCCCACCACACTGCTGAAAGTAGGTGAACTGGGTAATTTCCATGCCATCTAGCCAGACCTCCCAGCCTACTCCCCAGGCACCCACGGCGGCATCCTCCCAGTTATCCTCCACAAAGCGAATGTCATGGTCTTCGGGCTTAATCCCCAGCGATCGCAGGGATTCTAGATAGGTCTCCTGAATATTTGATGGAGAGGGCTTAATTAAAACCTGGTACTGGAAATAGTGCTGGCAGCGGTTAGGGTTTTCGCCATAGCGCCCATCCGCCGGTCGACGACAGGGCTCAGGGTAGGCCACAGCCCAGGGCTCTGGTCCCAGGGCCCGCAGAAAAGTATGGGGGCTTTTAGTGCCAGCTCCCTTTTCGGTGTCGTAGGGCTGCATGATCACACAGCCCTGTTTGGCCCAAAAATCATTCAGGGTGGCGATGACGGTCTGAAACTTCACGATTTTTCCCTACAGCAACCTGGGCTTCTAGAGTATACCTGTCAACCCCTGACAGCAGATAGGGTAGAAAAGCCCAGCCCCACCAATTCGGTACTCAAGGGTTACTTCTCCCTGTTCACAACAGCAACTATGGTGGTCAGCTGGGCCGCCACAGCTGGCGGAAAACCGCCCAGGGGGAACAATCCCAGTGGTCGATGTGGGCGATGATTTTCCCCGCTGGATCAAGCTGTAGCTGACTGTGACCGGAAATGGCCATGGCCGGTTGCCAGGGCAAGGGGGCTACCCAACTCAGGGTCCACCGGGTGTGAATTTCCTGGGGGCTGGCGTACTGAATCTGGTGGAGGTCCAGATGGATCGATCGAAACCAACGGGCCATGAAGGCAATCATGGCTTGGTACCGCTTTATCCCGCGAAACGCCGTCAGGGGGTCTTTGAAGTACACCGCCTCGGCGTAGAGATGGTAGCTCTGATCGGCGGGAAACCGTTGGTAATCGAGGCGCAGTTGGTCCAAGAGATCCATGGAAGACGTGCCAGCGATAGACTATACCGACCCGTTTAACCCCACCAGCTTGGCACTAAGGTCCCACAGTTTGCGGGCCTTAGCGTCATCCTGGGCTTCGTTGGAGACCTCCTGGGCAAAGGAGCGACGCCCTGGCTTTTGGCGGTTACCCCAGCTCCAGTAGATGCCAGACTCCCGCAGATCGGGGTCAGCCACCACGGCGGCCACCCGTTCCCCCGCCAACTGCTGGGTGACGTAGCCCCCGGTGATGTTCTTTTGAAACCAGGGGAAGATGGTCTGGAAGGCCTTAAAGTGGTGGCGGAAGAGGGGGGTGTCCGCCACGCAGCCCGGATAGAGGGAGCTAAAGGTAATGCCGGTTTGGTGGTGGTAGCGGCGGTGCAGTTCCCGCATGGTCAGAACGTTGCACAACTTACTATCCTTATAGGCCTTGCCGGACTTGAAAGCCTTACCATTGATCATGGCAATGGGAGCCTTGAACCCCGCCTCAAACCCCTCCAGGTTGCCCAGATCCGGCGGTGCCGGAATGGGAATCTTACCCCCCAGTTCCTTAGGGTTAGCGGTGACGGTGCCGAGGATGATCAGACGCCGATCCTGGGCGGGGGATGCCTTCAGATCCTCTAACAACAGGTTACAGAGCAGAAAGTGGCCCAGGTGGTTGGTGGCCACGCTAATTTCATAGCCATCCTCGCTGTAGATGGGGGCTTTCTCCAGGGGATAATAAACGGCGGCATTGCACACCAGGGAGGTCAGCGATCGCCCGCTGGCCCGAAACTCCTTAACAAACTGGCGAGCACTGGCCAGGGAGGCCAAATCCAGGTGGATCAGGCTATAGCTGTCGGCGGGCATACCGATGGCCAGGGCCACTTGCTGGGCCTTCTCCAGGTTGCGGCAGGCCATGATTACGTGCCAACCCCGATCGGCCAGGGCCTTGGCGGCGTTTAAACCGACCCCAGAGGAAGCACCGGTAATGATGACGGTGGGTTGCTGTTCCATACGCATTAGCCATTATTCCACAATGAATCGATAGGCGCCCATAGTTCCTTGGGCGGGGGGTTAAAACCCTGGGGTTAGACTGCTACCAGTCCCCAATGGCATGTTACAACCCATCGAGGGTTTTACTCTATACCCTCAGGCCCACCAAAATCCAGAATCAGTACCGGCACAGAGTCTAGGTAACTCCGCCCCTTTACCGTAGCTACGGCTATAATCTTTGCATGCCCTGGTTGCCATGGCGGTTGGGAGTGCCTATGACCACTACAGCGGGTTCCCTTGCCCCGATTGAGGGTAGATCACCCTTATGGCTAGATGTGCGTAATGTGCGCCTGAAAGTTACGCCGGAGCACTTTGATCAACTCTGCTGCGACAATCCTGATCTACGGCTTGAACTCACTCGGGACTGGGAATTGAGGGTTATGGCGCCAACCGGGGGCGAAAGTGGCCGACGAAACCTCAATCTGGCGGTTGAAGTGGGCCTTTGGAATCGTCAAACCAACCTGGGAGAGGCCTTTGATTCCTCCACTGGTTATGACTTTACGGTCCTTGGCGGTGGCAAGCTGTCTCCCGATATCTCCTGGATCGAAAAGTCCCGGCTGGCGGGTGTGGATATGGTCGGGTTTATCCCAGTGGTGCCGGACT
Organism: Leptolyngbya sp.; assembly: GCA_040374235.1. Classification (GTDB taxonomy): domain Bacteria; phylum Cyanobacteriota; class Cyanobacteriia; order Phormidesmidales; family Phormidesmidaceae; genus Nodosilinea. The sequence continues at coordinate 17,516 of JBEIUS010000045.1, forward strand.
TTGTAGTAGAACTGCGTTCGGCAACCGATAACCTGCAACTGTTGCGGGACAAAATGGCCGACTATCGTCGGTTAGGGGTACGGCTGGGGTTACTGGTTAATCCCCAGAACCAATCCGTTGAAATCTATCGCCCCGGGCAGGCGGTGGTCGTGGTGGAATCCCCCAGGCAGATCGATTGTGGGGAGGTGATGCCGGGGTTTGTGCTGAGGATGGATTCGATCTGGTAAGGGAGGACCTATGGGCGGATATCTTACCGGGGGGCTTTTTCGCTATAGTGGGGGCTGACAATGGCGACGGGTGGAAAAGTCATGGCACGGTTAGCCCTATTGAGCGTATCCGACAAAACCGGGCTGGTAGATCTGGCCCAGGCCTTGGTTGATCGGTTTGACTTTGACATCCTCAGTAGTGGGGGCACCGCCCGTACCCTGAGGGAGGCGGGTATTCCGGTTACCAAGGTGTCAGACTACACCGGTGCTCCAGAAATTCTGGGGGGACGGGTTAAAACCCTCCATCCCCGCATCCATGGGGGCATTCTAGCCCGGCCTGATTTTTTCCCCGATCAGGCTGACCTGGCGGACCACCAGCTGCGTCCCATGGAGCTGGTGGTAGTCAACCTCTATCCCTTTGAGCAGACCATTGCCCGGGCGGGGGTTACCCAGGCTGAGGCGATCGAGCAGATTGATATCGGCGGCCCTACCCTGGTGCGGGCGGCGGCCAAAAACCATGCCTATGTGACCGTCCTCTGCCAACCCAGCCAGTACGGTCCCTACCTGGAGGCCCTGGCCACCCATCAGGGGGAGGTGCCCCTGGAGTTTCGCCAGAGCTGTGCCCAGGCCGCCTTCTGGCACACCGCGGCCTACGACCAGGCGATCGTCACCTACCTGAGCCAGTCCTTCCAGCCCGCCCAGCCCATGCCGTCCCAGTGGGGGCTGATGGGCCAGCGCCAGGCCAGTCTGCGCTATGGCGAAAATCCGCACCAGGCTGCCGCCTGGTACGCCACTGGTGCCAGCCGATCGGGGTGGGCCGCCGCCACCCAGGTGCAGGGTAAGGAGTTAAGCTATAACAACCTGGTGGACCTGGAGGCGGCTCGTCGCTTAATCATCGAATTTCCCGCCGACCAACCGGCGGCGGCGGTGTTGAAGCACATCAATCACTGCGGGGTGGCCCTGGGGGATGGTCTCGCCCTGGCCTACCGACGGGCCTACGACGCCGATCCGGTCTCCGCCTTTGGGGGCATTGTCGCCCTCAACCAAGCCATTGACCTGGAGACGGCCTACCAGCTTACCGGTACCTTTCTAGAATGTATCGTTGCCCCCGGTTGTCAGTCCGAGGCCCGGGCAGTCCTGGCGAGCAAGCCCAATCTACGCTTGCTACTGCTGGAGGACCTAGCCTCGGGGCCAGCCCAGGAGGTCAGGGCGATCGCCGGTGGGTTTCTGCTACAAGCCCCCGATGGGCATGGCGACGACCCCGCCACCTGGCAACGGGTTACCCAGGCCCAACCCAGTGATGATGACCTGGCGGAGCTCCTGTTTGCCTGGCGGGTGGTTAAACATGTTAAGTCCAACGCCATTGTGGTCACGAACCAGCACCAAACCCTGGGCATTGGCGCCGGTCAGATGAACCGGGTGGGGTCAGTCAACATCGCCCTCAGCCAGGCTGGAGACCATAGCCAGGGGGCAGTGCTGGCCAGCGATGGCTTTTTCCCCTTTGAGGACTCGGTCCGAGCGGCGGCGGCGGCCGGCATTCGGGCGATCGTTCAACCTGGGGGCAGTCGCCGCGATCAAGAGTCGATTCAGGCGGCTGATCAGCTGGGTCTGATCATGGTGCTGACGGGGGTCCGCCACTTCCTCCACTGAGGGCAGAAAATCCCGTTGACTGCTGGAAGGATTTACGACTCCGGCTCTCATTCCCCAGCCCCTGCTGACCGGCAGCAAACTTTACACAAAAGTCCGATCGCCCCCCGCCGCCGGTCGGTTAACGTGAGCCCAATTTACTCCCAACCTCAGGGAGTTCAAGGGTTGGTAGCCGAGCACGATCAGTGAGAACTTCGTAGCCGGTCTCACTGACTAAAACCGTGTGTTCAAATTGGGCGGATAGGGAGCGATCAACAGTAACCACGGTCCACTGGTCCTTGAGGGTGCGGGTTTGCTTAGAACCGGCATTGAGAATGGGCTCGATCGCCAGGGTCATGCCCGGGCGCAGGGTAATATTGGGCAACTCCCGGGTACGGACGTTAAAAACCGAGGGGGCCTCGTGCAGATTGCGCCCCACCCCATGGCCGGTAAAACCTTCTACCACGCTAAAGCCAGCGCTAACCACGCTATCTTCGATGGCGCCGGCAATATCCAACAGGGTATTGCCGGGCTTCACCTGATCGATGCCGGCGTAGAGGGCCGCCTTAGCCGCGGCCATCAGCCGTTGGGCCTTAGCGGAAACCTCACCGATGGCCAGGGTAATACAGGAATCGCCATGGAAGCCCTGGTAATAGGCGCCGGTGTCCACCTTAAGCAGGTCCCCCCGACGTAGCACCTGACGTTTGCTGGGAATACCATGAACCACCTGATCATTCACACAGGCACAGATGGAGGCGGGGAAACCATGGTAGCCCTTAAAGCTGGGGGTTGCCCCCAATCCCCGAATACGTTGCTCAGCGTAGGCATCCAGGTCGGCGGTGGATAGGCCGGGCTCCACCATGTCTTCAATTTCCTTCAGCACCGTGGCCACAATGGTGGCGGCCTGGCGCATAATCTCCACCTCTGCGGCGGTCTTCAGCTCTATCCCCTGGACGCGGCGGCGACGGGTGGGCAGGGTGGTGCGATCACGGCCACCAGACATCCAATTAGATAAGAAATTCATAGATAAGGGGTAATCAGAGAGTGCAACCAGAGGCCTGAACAATTATTTCCAGTGTAATCCCTCGCTTCGGTGTAGTCATCCTGTGCCACCCCAGTTCCAACGCTGGGCGTCTGGCCCCTACCCCAATACAATATCCCGCCTTGGGCTGTGATCCCCCTGATCTAGAGAGGGTAACGCTAGCTCAAAGGCCAGGCCAAAGGCCTGAAACAGATTGCAGGTCTGGTGATCGGTGAGGTTAGTATCACTTAGTTCCAGGTTGTAAAAACGTACCTGAGGATGGCGGAAATAGGGACCAGCATGCCAGGTACCCCGGGCCAGCTTGATAAAACAATCACCCGGAACATAAAACCCCTGAATAGCCGCCGGGTCCGGTTGGTGGGCGGGCCCC
>JBEIUS010000082.1:0-13994 GCA_040374235.1 Leptolyngbya sp.
ATGGAGCAGCAGTGGGAGCCCCTGGTGATCACCAGCGGTGACCAAAGCCTGTTTCGGCAACGCTACGGTGAACCTACCGCCGACAATATCTTGCGCTTTCTCACCTTTGATCGGGAGTACCCCAACTCAATTATTTCCTGCCTGCGATCGGCGCGGGAAAATGCCCGATCGGTGCGGGAGGTGATTTCATCGGAAATGTGGGAACAGGTGAATGCCTTCTATTTAATGGTGAATGAGGCTGCCGATCAGGCCCTGGTGTCTGAGCTGCACACCTTCTTCCCGGAGGTGAAAATGGCCAGCCACCTATTTGCTGGGGTGATGGAGGCCACCATGGCCCACACTGAAGGCTGGCATTTCGGTCAACTGGGGCGACTACTGGAGCGGGCCGATAAAACCGGTCGAATTTTAGATGTGAAGTACTATATTTTGCTGCCCTCGGTCAACGATGTGGGCTCTCCCCTGGATGACCTGCAGTGGATTGCCCTGCTCAAGTCCGCCAGCGCCTACGAAATGTACCGTAAGTCCCAGTACCGGATTACCCCCCGGGGGGTGACGGAGTTTTTGATTCTGAATCGGGAGTTTCCCCGATCTATCCAGTTCTGCCTGATTCAGGCGGAGCATTCCCTCCATCAGATTTCCGGTACCACCGCCGGCACCTGGCGCACCGATAGCGATCGCGCCCTGGGGCGTCTCCGCTCCGAGCTCGATTACCTCACCATCGAGGAGATTAGCCAACGGGGGCTGCACGAATTTTTAGATGATTTGCAAATTCGCCTGAACGACATTGGCGATCAGATTTTCTCCGACTTCTTTGCCCTGGAGCCGGTCTAAGCCTCTATCAATTTTAAAGTGACGGGTTGAGAAAGGAAGACGGGGAACCCCATGCCTGGATGTTCTCGCTAAAGCGACAGTTGCATTACGTCACTGATGGTGCTTAGCCTGTAGCGGTCTGGGAGCAATTACATCCAGGCCAGTGCAGCAGTGCTGGTCAAGTTTTTTAACCGCGCTGCTAAACCCATTGGTTTTCGAGATAGAGTACCCACCAGTGTCTAGCGCTTTTCCAGAACATGTTCAAACGCCCGTCCTTCAGTGGTTTAGCAATCTTATCCCTGTCAGGAGTTCTATGGGGTGCATCCCTGGGGGCCCCAGGCTTAAAGGCAGAGGTGACCGTACTTGACAAAGAAGCCAGCCCAGCGCTGCAGTCCCGGGTGAGTCCGATGGTAACACCGGCACCCTTACCGAGGCAGGCGCTTCGCTTCTCTCCTCCGAGTAGCGAAGAGAAGGCTGCCCAGTGGTTTGAAGCCCATCGCCAGCGCCCTACCTTGCTGCGGGCCTTCGTTCAGCGTATGCCGAAGGGCGGTGATATCCACAGCCATCTAAGCGGAGCAGTCTATGCCGAAGATTACCTGCGGTGGGCGGCGGCGGATGGCTATTGTGTCGATCCCCAGGGGCCTGCCTTGGTGGAACCCAGTGCCTGCGGGCAGGATAGTCGCTACTTTCCGGCCTCTGAACTCTTCAATCGCACCGCTACCTACGATGCTCTGATTAACCTATGGTCTACCCGCAACTTACCCTTTGCTGGGCAGTCAGGCCATGATCAATTTTTCGAGGCCTTCGCTGGTTTTTCTGACATTTCCTCAGAGTTGGCTCGTCAGGACGATATGGTGGCCTCTGTGGCTAATCGAGCCGCCAAACAATACATTGCCTACCTGGAACTGATGATGACAGTGCAGGGGAGTGAGGTGCGTCAGCTGGGCCGGACCGTGGGCTGGCAGGATGACTTTGCCCAGATGCAACGCCAGTTAATGGAGGTTGGCCTGATGGATTTAGTGGCTGTCGGTGCTCAGGAGATGACGAAGCTTGAGGGACAGGTGGCTCAGAACCTGGGTTGCGGCACGGCGGCGGCTCAGCCAGGCTGTGGGGTGACGGTGCGGTATTTGCAGCAAACAACCCGCACCAAGGCCCCGGAGGAAGTGTTTGCCCAGTTTGTCTATGCCTTTGAATTAGCCAAGGCCAGTGCCCAGGTGGTGGGTATTAATCTGGTAGCTCCAGAGGATCATCCGATCGCCCTGCGGGACTATACCCTGCAGATGGAAATGCTGGAGTTTCTGAAAAAACAGTCCCCTGAGGTGAAGGTTTCCCTCCATGCCGGTGAGTTGGTGCTGGGTCTGGTGCCACCGGAGGAAATGACCTTTCACATCCGTCAGGCCGTAGAGCTAGCCCAGGCCAGCCGCATTGGCCATGGAGTCGCCATCCTCAACGAACAGAACCCCTTTGAACTGATGGCGGAAATGGCTAAACGGGGGGTGCTGGTGGAAATTTGCTTGACCAGTAATGAGGTGATCCTCAATGTTGAGGAGGAGGAACATCCCTTTTTGGAGTACCAAGCCGCTGGTGTACCCCTAGCCCTGGCCTCCGATGATGAGGGCATATCCCGGATTGATCTGAGTAATGAGTATTTGCTTGCGGCCCTGCGCTACGACCTGACCTACCCAGAACTAAAAAAGCTGGCCCGCAACAGTTTGGAGTATAGCTTCCTAGAGGGGGATAGTCTGTGGCAGTCGCCCCAGTTCGCCGCCGTGACAGCGGCCTGTGCCGAGGATGAGCCGGGTGATCGAGCCCTATCCCCTGGCTGTACTAGCTTTCTGGCCCAGAGTGATCGGGCCAGGGTCCAGTGGCAGTTGGAAAGGGACTTTGCTGAGTTTGAGAATCTCGCCTGGTTCTAGCCATGGCTGTTGAACCCCAGCAATTGGTCGTGATCGGGGCGGGGGCCGCCGGGGTGTTTGGGGCGATCGCCGCCGCCCAGGCCAACCCCGCCCTAACGGTCACCATCCTCGAGGCTGGCCCGGCCCCCCTGGCTAAGGTCAGCATCTCGGGGGGGGGCCGCTGCAATGTCACCCATGCCTGTTTTGACCCAACCCTATTGGTGACCCACTATCCCCGGGGTGCCAGGGAACTGCGGGGCGCCTTCAGTCGTTTTCAGCCGGCGGACACCATGGCCTGGTTTGAGCAGCGGGGAGTGGCCTTGAAGACGGAATCGGATGGGCGCATCTTTCCCCGCAGTGATGACTCTGGCACCATTATTGACTGCCTGCTGGGGGAGGTGGCCCGCCTGGGGATTGCCCTCCACCTGCGACAGGCGGTGGTGCAGGTGGAGCGTCAAGGCCAGGGGTTTGGGGTGACCACCCGGGGAGGTCAGCGATGGTACGGCGATTGCCTGCTGCTGGCCACCGGCAGCAGTGGGGTAGGCTACCGCCTGGCCCAGGCCCTGGGCCACACCCTGGTGCCCCCGGTCCCTTCCCTGTTTACGTTCACCATTTCCGATCCCCAGCTGCGCAGCCTGGCCGGCGTAGCCCTACCCGCCGTCCACCTCAAGCTGGTCGTGGAATCGGCCCAGCCCCTGGAGCAGACCGGTGCCCTACTGATCACCCATTGGGGCATGAGTGGCCCGGCAGTGCTGAAGCTCTCAGCCTTCGGGGCCATGCCCCTACATCGCCAGGGTTATCGGGCTACCCTGGTGGTCAACTGGTTGCCCGGTAGGGCTACCCCAGAGCAGGGGAGGTCAGCCAGCCAGCCCACCTACTCAGGTACAGCTCGCAGAAATCAACCCAATCCTACCGGTTCTCACCAAAGTCCTACTTCACCAGATCAATGGCGTCAAACCCTGCTGGCCTTTAAGCAGGAGCAGGGTAAACGGTCTCTGGCCAGTGCTACCCCCTGTCCCCTGCCCCGTCGATTATGGCAATACCTGGTCCAGCATCGGGCCGGATTACCAGCGGATTTGACCTGGGCCAGTCTTTCCAAACCCCAGTTACATCGCTTGCTAACCTGCCTCACCGCCGATGCCTATGCGATCGCCGGCAAAGGAGCTTTTAAGGAGGAATTTGTCACCTGCGGCGGCATTGACCTGCGGGAGGTCAACTTTCAAACCCTGGAGAGCCGCCGTTGCCCAGGCCTTTACCTGGCGGGGGAATTACTCAACATCGATGGCATCACCGGTGGGTTTAACTTTCAAAATGCCTGGACTACGGGTTGGCTCGCCGGCCGGGGAATGGCGGGGATTGGTTGATAAGCTGGACTGGCGGAGGTGAGCCAGAACCCCTGCCCAGCATGGGCTTTGACCGATCTATCCTCCCCTAAGGGTTCTGACCAGAGCTATAGATAACAAAACTTCCGCACCCGATCAAATTCGGCATCCTGCCAGGAGTAGGCAAAATGACTGACGGCCTGAATTTCTGGAACGGCCCGTTGAATGGCCTCCATTTGGGTTTCCAGGGCCGGCCGATTATAGGTCGGTTTACCCCAGACCCCAGCAATGGCGGGCATAATCAGGGGTGAACTAGGACTGGGGGCCATCCCCACCACACGGCGGATGCCGTCAAGAATGCAGCCAGTATGACCACAGACAGCATAGGCCATGGGGTGCCAGGCAAGGGTAGTGGGGAAGCGTTGCCAGTATTGCAGGCGAGAGTCAAAGCCTCCCGTACCAATGGTTTGGTTGCCCTCGGGGAAAAACACCGCCCCCGCCCCCAGCCCCATGCGTTGCACCTGGGCCTGGGCCTGGTTGAGAAAGTCGACCACCCCCTGGACAGCATGGGCTACGGTCAACTGCCACAGCTCTGCCTGTAATTGGGGACGCAAACTAGCGGCCTTGGGCGGCGGTTCATTGTCCTGACGGGAAGGAGAGGGGACACGGCTCTGCCACAGGGGCTCAGGTTCGTTGGGGTAAAGGCTCCGGACATCATCGATGTCGGCATCGATCAGGTAGCCGCGGCTGATGTAGCGACGCATCAGTTCCAGCCCCTGGTTATTGGAGGCGCGCTGAAATAGGGCATCCCGGGAGGCCTGGCCGTAGATCCAGAGATCATCGACACTGTCCGCCACCGAGTTGGGCCCTACCCCCCGGGGATAGCGGACGTAGTCAAACAGGACGTTGTCTGGCTGCCGACGCAGGATCGCCCCTAGCATCTGGCTATAGTCGGACCAGGCCTGGGGATGGTAGGGGTCGACAAAGACCTCGTCGGGGTTACTGGAAGCTCCAGACTTGGCGTAGGTAAAGGTGCTATGGCCCTGGCCATTGAGGGCCAGGACCTCCTCACGATCGTCTCGCAGGCCATAGGAGTAGCCAAAGTTGAGGGTAAACAGCCAAGCATCCACCTTCAGCCCCCGTTCTCGACCCTTGGCGATCGCCTCCGCCAGCAAATCCCGTCGTTCGTAGCCAGGGGCTTGTACCAGCGATGGCCAGATGGTAGGGTTGTCAGCCTTAGGGAGAAGCACCTGACCGCCATAGAAGGCCTCCACGTAGACTTCGTTGTAGCCCAGGTTTACTACCCGGTCCATAACCGCTTCCAGCACCCCGGGTTGGAGATCGCAGGGATATAGGCGCACCCACACCGCCTGTCGGGAGGGCCAGGTCCGCGATCGACAGCGGCGGACCTCGTCACTGTGCTGACGCACCACCGCCTGGTACGGCTCCTGGGCCTGGCGATCGCCGCTAAAAACCGCTTTACGAAGAGCTTCCTTAGCGGTGGCGGCTTCCTGACTAACCTGACAATAGGGATTCAGGTCCAGAGCAAAGACTGGTGGCACCATGGCTCCACCGCTGATCAAACCGACAACCCAGCTAAAAACCACCATCAGCCACCATGCTGGAACGGAGCCTGGACTAAAGCTAGAGATTGAAGCTATGGGTGCCACTGGCCTAGCCATCGCGTCTCCTATGGTGAGCTCATCTGCCCGGGTAGACAACCCCTCAGGCTCCTAAATAGTATAGCGACTTTAGTCAGAAGGCTTAGGACAGGGTCGATGGACAAGGTGAAGCCTAGTCAGGTCAGGTCAGGTTCCCCTGCCGCCAGGTCAGGATAGTGACTCAGTAGGAAGGCTAACTTCATGCGCTGAATATAGGGCCACCCCCCCTTTGTCTCAATATCCTTAAGTAAGGCGTAGAGGCTATGGCGGTTATTTGGTAAGGCATCCTGAAAGGCGGTTTCACAGATCTGGCGGTGGCGCGCTTCCAGTAAACGTAGCAACTCCAGCAGAGCCAAGCTGTCTCCCCGACGGACTAAGGCGGCTTGCTCAATCAACTGCGCTAAGTCCTGCAAATCTGGACTCAGGGACGGTTCTTGGGAAAAGGAAATAAACTCAGGCATGATCCAGTAGATCCAGTAGGCTCCAGCAGCTTTTGGCTATAGCTTAATGCCCGCGAGCAGTTTAGGGAAATCCACAGCGTTTCTTTAATCAGTCTTGATGGTTAAGTTAGGAGATTAGGATAGGTTCAGGCCAAACCCAGACCCAAGCTTCGGTCACCCTTCCCGGCCCCGAATCCGATCAGATGCTCAACAAGGGGGATAGAGCCATGTAAAATGGTAATTTGAGGCTTTGTTTAGGCGTAGCCTAATCTGTTTATAGGTGGCGTGGGCTAACCTGCTTTTGGCTGGGGTAGCCTAACCTGTTTATAGGTGGCGTAGCCTAACCTGCTTTTGGCTGGGGTAGATATTCCCAAGCCTACTCTGGCTATGCTAAGGGCTCGCGGGGTCATGGGTCGTACCGTTGAAGTTATCTCCGCCAAGCCTCCAGAGCCCCCCGCTGTCAACCTCCTACCCTAGGAGACAGCTTGTTTTACATACTGATTTGAGGTAAACAATGAGGTACCGCGCCCTTATCGTTGCGTTCTTGGCCATTTGTCTGAGCATACTGACCGCCTGTAGCGAGGCCCCCAGTGCCACCAGCAGTGTGCCGCTCACCTATGACCAAATTCGTAATACTGGTTTAGCTAATAAGTGTCCCCAACTATCGGAAATGACCCGGGGCACCCTGCCCCTGGAGGCTGGTAAAAAGTATCAGTTAGTGGGCATGTGCATCGAACCCACCGCCTATTTTGTCAAAGGGGAAGCCACCTCTAAGCGTCAGGAAGCTGACTATATTCGTGGTAAAGTGTTGACTCGCTACACCTCTAGCCTTGATCAGGTGCGGGGGGATGTGACGGTTCAGGCCGATGGTAGCCTACTCTTCTCAGAAACCGGTGGTATGGACTTCCAGCCCATTACCGTCCAGTTACCCGGGGGTCAGCAGGAGCCCTTCCTGTTTACCGTTAAGGGATTAGTAGCCCAGTCCCAGTCGGGGCTGAATGCTATTACCACCTCTACGGACTTTGAGGGGGACTATAAAGTACCCTCCTACAGGACCTCAAATTTCCTCGATCCTAAGGGCCGGGGTCTGGCTACGGGATACGACACGGCGGTGGCCCTACCCGCCAGCGGTGATAGTGAAGAATACGTTAAGGAAACCACCAAGGCCTTTGATATTGGCCAGGGTCACATTTCCCTACGGATTTCTAAAATCGATGGTAGCAGTGGGGAAATTGGCGGCACCTTTGAAGCCGAACAGCCCTCCGACACGGATATGGGCACTGCTGCCCCAGTGGATATCAAACTCCAGGGAGTTTTCTACGCTCGGCTAGAGGAAGCCTAGAGGGCGTTATGCACTAGGCTTTAGTCCATTCACCTGGGCCAGAACCGATGTTCTGGCCCATTTTTTATCGACCGTTTCCGAGGTTCAGGCGATCGCTCAACTGCCGCAGGGTTTGGGCCAACTCCATATCCTGTTTGATCTGCTTTTCGACCTTGGTGCAGCTGTAGAGCACGGTGGTGTGGTCTTTGCCGCCAAATTCATCACCAATCTTGGGTAGGCTCAGGTTGGTATGCTGACGCATCAAGTACATGCCAATCTGGCGGGCCTGGCTAACCTCTCGACGCCGGGAGGTACCCTTGAGGTCCGCCAGGGAGACCTGAAAATGGCCCGCCACCGTCTCCATCACCGCAGCGGGAGAGGCGGCCATTTTCTCCCCGGGGGGATTGAGTACGGTGCTGAGGTGTTCGACGGTCATCGGCAAGCCCGAAATAGAGGTGTAGGCAATCGCCCGGATTCGGGCCCCCTCTAACTCTCGAATATTAGAGGTATAACTGGAGGCGATGTACTCAATGGCCTGGCGGGGCAGTTGTACCTGCTCGTACTCCGCCTTTTTCTGCAAAATGGCAATGCGGGTCTCAAAGTCCGGGGTTTGAATATCGGCAATCAGCCCCATGGAGAATCGGGAAATCAAGCGTTCCTGCAATCGCACAATTTGATGAGGGGGGCGATCAGCGGCCAGAACGATTTGCTTACCCGCTTCGTGCAGGGTATTGAAGGTATGAAAAAATTCCTCCTGAGTATACTCCTTACCCTCAATGAACTGGATATCATCCACCAACAAAATATCCACATCCCGGTAGTGGGACCGGAAATGTTGCATGCTGTCCTTGCGAATGGCGGTAATCAAGTCATTGGTAAACTGCTCCGTGGAGACGTAGGCAACCCGGGCCTGGGGAGCGATTTCCCGGCGGTAGTGACCAATGGCCTGCATCAGGTGGGTTTTGCCCAACCCTACTCCGCCACACAGGAATAGGGGGTTAAACTCCCGTCCTGGCGCCTCCGCCACCGCCAAGGCGGCAGCGTGGGCCATGCGGTTGTTGGAACCAACCACAAAGCGGGAGAATACTGCCTTGGGATTGAGGTCGTTATAGCTGCTTGAATGACTTTCCCGTAGCTCTAGATCCGGCGATCGCGGCATTGAGCTGGGGGCTGGCCACTGTCCATTACTGGTTAATGGGGGTGTCATCCCCATTTCCCCCGACTCTGCCACCGTCACCTGCACCTCGAAGGGCTTGCCCAGCAAACCTTCTACCACCTGGGCAATGGTAGTCACGTAATGCTTCTGCAACCAGTTGCGAGCAAAGGGATTGGAGGTGGAAATCACCAGGGTGGTATCGGTCAAGGCCTGAGCCTGGGCTGGTTTAATCCAGGTTTCAAAGGTAGGCGGGCTGAGTTGGGCCTTGAGCTGGCCCAACACCTGTTGCCAGAGTTGATCTAGCGCCTGATCCACGACATACCTCCTTAGGATGGAATGATTTTCAGGGGAAGACGGGAGTGGATCCTGTCAGGAAAGGGTGGTAATCTATGGACGATCGGGGCGTGACCCGGATCTATAGGGTACTCGATACCCGTTCGGAAAAACCTCTGGAATCTACCGGTAAGATTCAGGAGTTGATGGCACGGGGCAGGGATAGTGGGGCGCCATGGCAAACCCGATCTGGAGAAACTCCCAGGCAACGACTGGACGACCGGGTTGGTGGGGAGTACTGTTGAAATAAGGGTTCAGGTGGAGGTTTGCCCATCATGCTGGAGGCCTATCCTATTTTGACCGTCGGGGATCCCCGCTTGCGGTTGCCATCTCAACCGGTCACAGATATTCAGGATCCCCAGTTGCAGGGGTTGATTGACGTCCTGTTGCAAACTATCCAGGCGGCTAACGGCGTAGGTATTGCCGCCCCCCAGTTGGGCTACCCTCAACGGGTGTTGGTGTTAGCCTCCCGCCCTAACCCCCGTTATCCACAGGCCCCCTGGATGGACCCCGTGGTGATGATCAATCCCCAGACTCTGGCGGTGAGTGATCAGATGAAAAGGGGTTGGGAAGGCTGCTTGAGTGTGCCTGGTCAACGGGGCGAAGTAGAACGCCATCAGCAGGTAGAGGTCACTTACCTGGATCGCCAAGGACAGCACCAGCACCAGGTATGGCAGGGGTTTGTGGCCCGCATTTATCAACATGAAGTCGATCACCTGGAGGGGCGGCTATTTATCGATCGCATTGATCCCAAGGAGAAATTACTGTCGGAGCTCGCTTACCAAGCCCAGATTCTCTCTGAAGAGTCTGCAGAGGGGTTGTCGTAACCCAAGGATAGATCCGATGCTCCGATTAACTTTCTGAAAAATATCCAAGACTAGCGGTATGGCAGAAAAATCTGACCTATGCTGATATGCTATGAGTTCTAATCTCGAACCTAAAATCGTTCACCTCAATTTGTTGGACACCGATTATGCCAAGATCATGGCGGGCGCCAGCATTCCTGCGGAAAAGCAGCAGCGCCTAGCTCAGGAAAACTATGACTTCGTCAAACTGGGACAGCACATTGCCCGCTATCGCCACGGTGGACTAGATCAGGAGGGACGGGACGATATTCTCTGCACCATTGCCACCACTGCTGGGTTATTTTCCCTTGCCGATGTGGAGGATATCGACGATCGCCTCCGCCACACTGGCCACTTTTACCTCACCCAGGAGGAACGCCAGCAAATTACCAATTGGCTGATGGATGAATTGGGGGTCGACCTCTATGCCTCCGAATGAGATCTTATCTGTTCAGATGACGCCACTCTTCTATGACCACCGCTCGGCACCGCAGGCAAAGTTAGCTGGTAAGCAGTTGCTCGATGCCACTAGCCGTATGGGGGATTGGAGGTAGGGGGCTGGGGCAGATCGGCACGACAGCGATCGCTACAGTCCGGGGAGTCCGCCTCTGACCGTTGAGCCATCAGGGTCGCGAGGGAGGGCCGACCGGTGAGGACTAACCGCCAGCTAGCCCAAAGCCCGTAGAGACCATCCACCAGGGGACCCACCAGGGGCCAGCCAGTGGGAGCGTAGATCCAACCCATCCCCAGAATCTGGTAGACCTGACGAAACACCTCCACATTTTTAATAACACGGCCATCCGCCAGCACCCCATGGATGCGGCCCATGGCGGTAGCGTAATCAACCCCACCGTGTTGACTGGGGTCATAGTCAGGTGAAGCAATGTCAGTAAACCGTACCAGGTCCCGGCCCCGATCCTGCCTACGCAGGAAGTTGACTTCCCGCAGGCAGAGGGGGCAGTCACCATCGTAGAGTAGATCAACTTTCCATTGGGGGGAAGGGAGCGAGGAATTGGAGGGGGAGGACATAGGCAGGGTTGTCAAACTTATGCCGCAAAGTACTAGTTCACCGCCTGCCGACCCTGCTTGCCCAACCGCACAAAAACAAACCAGGCCAGGGAAGCCACATAGATAGCCAGGCCTAAAATACCAAAGAATCCGAGGAAACCAGGGGTATAGTTAGCATGGAAATACTGCTTGTAAAGCAGGGGTGGCTGCAACCAGGTTTGGCAGTCGGCGGCGGCGAAGCGACTGGCGCTAAAACCACAGGGTAGAAAGGTCAATAAAATGGCTGCACCCAACAGGTTATAAAAGGTCACCGCCCAACGCCAGGCACTAAAGCCTAGCTTCAGGGGGGAAGCGGGCTGTTCACTGATTTCTTCATTGAGATCAACCCAAAACCAAAGACTCAGGGGAATCAAAATCCGAGCCATCAGCCCTGCCAGAAAGCTAATCTTAAAGCCACCAATCATCAGATAGACGGTGATCATTAACAGGCTAGCCACCTTCCAGTAAATCATGAACAGACGACTGATAGACTCATTTTTAATCACAAAGGCCCAAACCATCAGCGCTAGAGGCAGGAATACGGTGAACAGCACCGCTAAGCGGTAGTCAGTCCAAACTAGCGATCGCAACACAGAGGGTCCTAACATGGCCGGGTCTAAGCAAATGGCTACGTCATTTTAGCACTGAGCTTCCGGGTGCTGACCCGAGAGGGCCAAATTCATACTTCACCCACCCTGGGGGGAGAACCTGGTGTTCCATTAGTAGACTTTAGCGTAAATTGACTTACTCCTCCTGGATCCTGAGTACTGATTGCCCTTTGAAGGGTGGCCGATTTTATGCTGCAAAGTCCTAGGGACAATAAAGGGTATCCCGAGTATTTCGACCGGTGGTGGGGTTTGTCCCCGTGGCCACCTCACAGAGCATGGCATTCACCTTGGGTGCCAGCAAAACATCGGTAAAATCAGCCCCATCGATTTTAGCTTCTCGAAAATCCGTATCAAAGGTATAGGCCCCAACCAGGATGGCATTAGTCAGGTTAGCCCTCACCAGCCGAGCCCCATCTAGAGTGGCGCCGGTCATATCAGCGCCCTCCAGGTTTGCCCTGGCCAGGGTTGTATCAAACATCCGCACCCCCTGCAGGTTAGCGTAGCTGAGGTTAGCATCCGCCAGGTCAGCCCGGGTATAGTTATTACCTCGCAGATCCTGGTTAGAGAGGTCAGCCATTCTCAGATTTTGTCGATCAAAACTTTCCGCAGCGACGGGGCTAAGCCAGAGACCCCAGCTAGTCAGGGCGATCGTCAGGGTGAGGAGTAACCACCGCCATGGGGAACGAATCATCATCATTGTCTCCCTCAAGTAAAACGAAGAACAAAATGTGTAACGAAATATGTAATATGTATAGCTCTAGCCATTTAAATCAGTATACCGAGCAAAGCTTTGGGGCTCAGCCCATAACAAATGGCATCGCTGTCTTTTCCTAACTGGACTAGCGACTAGCTATAACTCTTCCCACTATAACGCCGCCGTATAAGCGCGTAAGAAAAAGCTCCTACCCAACGGTAGGAGCCTAAAACAGGAGCTAGCAAGCCCCACGGAAATTTAATTAGGACTCAACCCTAACAAATACTAGTCAAGGTCGCCCATGGCTAATACGGGTTCAGATTCCCGATCAATCCCCTTCTCAAAGCCAGCTTCAGCAGCACGGGCGCGACCCGCATGCCAGAGGTGGCCGACCAGGAAGAAGAAGCCAAGGACAAAATGGGAGGTGGAAAGCCACTGACGAGGATTGACAAAATTTACGGAGTTGATTTCCGTAATTACACCCCCGACAGAGTTAATGGAGGCGTTGGGGGCATGGGTCATGTACTCAGCCGCACGTCGCACTTGCCAATCCTGAATATCATTGGTGAGCTTATCGAGATCCAAACCATTGGGACCGCGCAGGGGCTCTAACCAGGGACCTTGGAAATCCCAGAAACGCATGGTTTCACCACCAAAGATGATTTCACCGGTAGGAGAACGCATCAGGTATTTACCCAGACCGGTAGGTCCCTGAGCGGCACCAATATTAGCACCTAACCGCATGTCTCGCACCAGGAAGGTCATGGCCTGGGCCTGGGAAGATTCGGCGTTGGTGGGACCGTAGAACTCAGAGGGATAGGCAGTGTTGTTAAACCACACGTAGCAGGAGGCAATAAAGCCCATCAGGGAAAGGGCCCCTAGGCTGTAGGACAAATAGGCTTCACCAGACCAGATGAAAGCCCGTCGGGCCCAACCAAAGGGGGTGGTGAGAATATGCCAAACGCCACCGGCGATGCAGATCAAACCAACCCAAATATGGCCACCGATGATGTCCTCCATGTTGTTGACCCCGATGATCCAGCCTTCGCCCCCAAAGGGAGAGCGCAGCAGATAACCGAAAATCACGGCGGGGTTGAGGGTGGGGTTAGTAATCACCCGCACGTCCCCACCACCGGGGGCCCAGGTATCGTAAACACCACCGAAAACACACGCCTTAAGCACCAACAGAAGGGCACCACAACCCAGGAGGATGAGGTGGTAACCAATGATGTTGGTCATCTGATTCTTATCTTTCCAGTCGTAGCCGAAGAAGGAAGAATACTCTTCTAACACTTCAGGACCCCGAATGGCGTGGTAAACCCCGCCGAGACCCAAGACTGCGGAGGAAATTAAGTGCAAAACACCCACTACAAAGTAGGGGAAGGTATTGATCACTTCACCGCCGGGACCCACACCCCAACCCAGGGTAGCCAGGTGGGGCAGCAGGATGAACCCCTGCTCATAAAGAGGCTTATCGGGGACGAAGTGGGCCACCTCAAAGAGGGTCATAGCCCCGGCCCAGAAGACAATTAGACCAGCATGGGCGACGTGGGCACCCAGCAACTTACCAGACAGATTGATCAACCGAGCATTGCCAGACCACCAGGCAAAGCCAGTGGAAGGCTGGTCACGACCGGCAATAAAGGAATTACTAGAGAGCGTTACCACGGGGCAGTACCTCTTCAGGGAATACAAACTTCTCATGGGGCTGGTCGGTGGGTGCCATCCAGGCCCGGATACCTTCGTTCAGCAGGATGTTCTTGGTGTAGAAGGTCTCAAACTCGGGGTCTTCCGCCGCCCGGATCTCCTGGGAGACGAAATCATAGGCCCGCAGGTTCAACCCTAAACCAATCACCCCCACC
>JBEIUS010000052.1:0-19861 GCA_040374235.1 Leptolyngbya sp.
CCAGTTCCACCTCGGCGTAGAGGCGATGGCCCAACCAGCGGGCCCGCACCCCCTTAACCACCCCCCCCTCGGGCCGATGGCTCAGGGCGTGATCCAGGGTCTCCAGCACATCGGCGTCAACCCCATCCATGAGGCGGCCAAACACCGTGGCGCCGGACTGCCAAACGATCTTCAACAGGATTAGGGTAATCATCAAACCCATCAGCGGGTCCACCCAGCCGTAGCCCAGGCCCACCCCCAGGGCACTGACTAACACCGCCAGACTGACCAGGCCATCGGCCCGGGCGTGCAACCCATCAGCTATCAGGGCCCCACTGTTGATCTCCCGGCCCACCCGAATGCGAAACAGGGCCACCAGCTCATTACCGACAAAACCGATGATGGCGGCGGCGGCCAGGGCCCCCAGGTGGGTGAGGGGTTGGGGGTGAATCACCCGATCAACCGACTCGTAGGCGGTGACCAGGGCACTGAGGAAAATCACCCCCACCACGGCGACCCCCGCCAGGTCCTCCAGGCGACCGTAGCCGTAGGCAAAGCGATCGCTGGGAGGGCGGCGACCGATTAGAAAGGCCACCCCCAGGGGAAGGGCGGTCATGGCATCCCCCACGTTGTGGATCAGATCCGCCATCAGGGCCACACTGCCGGAGAGCAGGAATACGATCAGCTGGGCGATCGCCGTCATTACCAGCCCAGCAAAGGACCACTTCACCGCCCATAACCCCCGCTCCGAACTGGCAATGGCGGGATCAATGGCGCCATGGCTATGGCCATGGTGACCGTGGTGATGATCAGGGTGGTGGGACAGGGGGCGATCGACCTGGGCCGCCAGGGGAGCAATCAGAGGGGTAGGGGCCATGACAGATTTAAATGAATGAAAAAAAGAAGACAAGACTAACCACTAAAAGGCCTGGAGCAGCCACAGACGCACCTGCTCACCATTGGGGCTGTTATCGTTGCTAGCGACCACCCTTCCATAGGTTAACTCTAGAGTACCCCCCGGCCACAGATAGCCCCCCAGGGTCGCCCCCAGCCCTAGCCAGGACATGGGATTATTATTCCCCTGGCCATTGGTGGAGGTGGCTCCGCCGTTGACGTAGTAGGCATCCGCCAGGCCAGAGACACTGCGATTCAGTTCAAATTGGCCAGCTTGAAACCGTACCTGGTCGTAGGTGGTCCAGCGGGGGGTGGGGATCTCTAACACCCGGGCGTAATAGAAGGCTCGCTGGGAGGGATCGGAATCGGGATCGGTCCAGACTGTAGCCAACTCAACGGCGCCGATGGTGTTGGTCCATTCAGTATTGACCGTATTGCCCACCGGCGGTAGTTTGCCGTCGGCCCCAGGTTGCCGTGACCCTGACCAGACCACGTCATAGATTTTTTCCTGGGTTTCACCCCGGTCATCCAGCCAACCCTTGAGGATTTGCACCCGATCCAGATTGGCGCTGATTGGATCCTTGAGAGCTGCCACTAAAAAGCTGGGGGCCTTACCCAGGTTACCCCCCATCGGTACCCCCTGGGCATAGGCCTGAGCCACCCCATCCCGCTGGCGATGCAAATTACGGGGAAAATTCCAGCCGGCAAACACCCGTACCTGGGCCCGGGTCCCGCTGGTGGCAAAGGTTTCCTTGCGCTTGAAGGCATCAAAGATAGCTTGCCGGGTATTGTCCTCAGCCCAAACTCCGGTCAGCGCACCAGGATTCAGGTAGGGTAGATCCTCCCAGCCCGGTATCTCACTGAACAACCGCAGTTCGGGTTTAGCATCAACAAAACCATGGGAACCGATGTAATCCTCCTCCTCCGTTACCATAGGGGGCTAGTCACCTCAGGGGTAGGAGCCGGAGTAGGGTAATCAGCCTCACCAGAGCTAGGACAAAGGCCAATTGCCCCAACTCAACCCCTAGGTTAAAACAGAGCAGGGCTGATCAAGCAGTGGATAGTCCCCCCCCGGGAGCAACTAATCAGTAGAAATACTGATTTTTCCTCTTTACGTTTCAAAAGTTTTGGTCAATAAATCGGTTATCTCGCCGATGTGGTTAACCAGGAGGATTCTTAAGATGAAGACAAATAATTAATCCAGGGATTTTACCGAGTGTCACCTCGGGTCTCGAGTTGTTTATTCGTCATCAGGGAACTTAACCATGTCTATCCTTGAGAGCACCATTGAAGAACTGTTTGCATCTCGACAACTCACTCGCCACGATCAACAGAAGCTGATGGCTCTGTTCTCCCAACGAGACCTGAGTGCCAACGATGCTCTTTTAATTAATCGGGTTTACGAGGCCCTTAGCCAAGGACGGTTGCGGGTAGTAGATTAGCCATTGAATAAGCATCAGACCCGCTATCGCCCGATCGTAGGACCGGATCATAGGCGTTGAGGGTTCTCAAGCACTCCACCGAGCTCCCGTCGAAGTTTGCAGTCCGTCTCCTTTAGTGCTTCGGAGCTAGGGGAATCAGCGACGGCCCCAGGTCAACAAGCTCCGAAAGGGTGACTAAGTCATAGCCCCGTGCCTTTAAGTTGGGTAATAGGCGTTGGAGTACCTCAGCCGTTCTCTGGCCCCGATCCTGGCCATCATGCAGAACAATGACGGCACCGGGTCGGATATTAACCTCAATGTGGTGTCGGGCAAACCAGGCGGAGGCAATATGGGTATCATAGGGAAATACCGACCCCAGGGCCATGCGGTAGCCATGGGTTTTAGCGATCGCCACCATGGCGGAACTATACCAGCCCGAGGCGGGCCGCATCCACCGCACCCTGGCAAATTTTGCAATTACCCCATGGGCGGTCAATAAATCCTGTGCGAAGGCCTCTGGGGATAACCTGATACTGGGCTGATCCGCCGTCATGTGGTTACCCAACTCATGACCCTCCCTGACCATGGTTTGCACCAGGTCTTCACAGCCCAACACCTGATCACTAATCAAAAAGAAAGTGGCCCTGACTTGGTTTTCCCGCAAAATCTCCAAGATTCGTGGTGTGGTCTGGAGATCGGGGCCGTCATCTAGGGTTAGGGCCACCCTGGGTTGGGTGGTTTCGACAAAGTAAACCACCTCGGGGCCGATGGCTTGAATAATCCTCAAAATCCAGTGGGGTTGGGCCAGCAGCGTTAGCCCCAGAGTGATCAGGCCGCCCGCTACCCCCACAATCCAGGCATAGTCCATCGTTGATAGTGGCTCCTGACCTCTCTAGAACAACCCAGCCCTGACCAGGGACTCTCATCACTGCAACTGAGCCCGAAATTGGCGAATGCTGACGGTCAGAAAAATAGCCGCAAACGCCATCAGGGTGAGCCCCTCCCCCCACAGTACCGACAGCCCCGCCCCCTTGAGGATCAGGCTACGGGCAATGGTCACGTAGTGGCGCAGGGGATTAAAAAAGGATAACACCTGGAAAAACTGGGGCATGCTTTCGATCGGGGCGATCGCCCCGGACAGCTGAATCAAGGGCACATTGAAAAAGAAGGAAATCAACACCACCTGCTGCTGGTTGCGGGCCATGGTGGCCAGCAGCATGCCAATGCCAATACAAACAAAGACATAAATCCCTGACAGGGCCAGAAACAGACCATAATTGCCCCGAAAGGGCAGGTTAAACACCAATCGACCCAGGGCCGAGGCCAATAACACATCCCCCATGAGCAACACAAACAGGGGCACAATTTTAGCCACCAGCACCTCCCATCCCATGGCGGGAGTCATCAGCAGTTGCTCCAGGGTGCCCGCATCCTTTTCCCGAATAATGGCACTGGAAGACACCAGGGAACCGGTGAGGGTGAGCACCACCCCCATCACCCCCGGCACAAAAAACCAACTGCTGATCAGTCCAGGGTTATAGAGAAACCGCACCGCCACCTGCCCCAGGGGAACCCTGGCCCCCACCAGCCCCTGACCGTAGTGGTTAACAATCTGCTCCAGGTAGCCACTGGCGATTCCAGCGGTGTTGGCATCCACCCCATCCACCAACACCTGCACATCCACGGATTGGTGATTAGCCAGGCGATCGGCAAAGTCGGGGGGAATGACCACCCCCGTAGCCAACTGACCGGTCTGTACCTGCTGAGCCAAATCTAGGGAGCGGGGGTAGAGCGCTTGCAAATCAAACACCTGATTAGCGGTGAGATGGGCGACAAACTCACGACTGGCAGGGCTCTGGCTGTAGTCCACCACCCCCAGGCTGAGGTGGGTGACCTCGGGACTCAACACCAAGCCAAACACCAGTAACTGGACCGTGGGGGGAAACAGCAATAGAAAGATAATCTGGCGGTTCTTGAGGATTTGCCAGACTTCCTTCAAAATTAGGGACCACAAGCGGGAACGGAGAAAACTAGTGATCAAAACCATCGGGTTAATCTAAAAATTGCATTCGCCGCAAAATTCGCGTGGCCAGGCCAAAAAACAGGGCGCTCATCAGGGCAATCATCAAGGGAGCATACCAAACCCCCGGCCACCCCGCCCCCCGCACAAAGCCATCACGGGTGATGGCAATGAAGTACCGAGCCGGGATCACCGTTGAGAGTAGGGAGAGGGGAAAGGGAATATTCTCCAGGCGGTAGATAAACCCGGATAGCAGCAGGGCCGTCAGGAAGCCGACGATCGCTGTCCCCTGCACAGCACCGGTCTGATTACCGGCCCGGGCCCCAACAAACAGCCCAAAGGCCACACTGGCCCCCAGGTAAACCCCCACCCCCAACAGCAGGGGGGTGGGATCCCCCTGCAGCCGCAACCCAAACAGCACCATGGCCATACCCATAACCACCAGGGCCTCTCCCAGGCCAATGATCAGGTAGGCCAGGTGTTTACCCAGCAACCACTCCGTTGCGGTTAGGTCGGAGGCATAAACCTGCACAATGGTGCCCTGCTCCTTTTCCCGCACCAGGGCAATGGCGGCCAGCATGGAGGGAAACACCCAGAAAATCACCCCAAAAATGCCAGGGACAATGTATAAGGATTCCTGCCGACCCGGGTTAAACCACAGACGCAGGCGCAAATTGAAGGGCGATCGCCGCTCTGGCGGGGCCAGGCCAGTGCTACGCAGAAAAAACTGGGTAGTGGCCCGCAAACTGTTTTGGATCACCCGGGCGTTGTTGACATCGGTCCCATCCACCAAGGCTTGCACCATAACCGGTTGATGGGCCTGCAGGCGTTGTTCAAAATCGGGGGGAATCACCACCGTCACCCTGGCCCGACCCTGGTCGAGGGGGAGGGTGGGGGGGGTTACCGGACCGGGCACGGGGACAAACTGGCCGGTGGCAAACAACCGCTCCCCGTAGCTATGGCTCAGCACCGTCTGATCCAGGTCTTGAATCGCCAGGGGGATATTCTTCGACTCCAGGCGAATGGCATAGCCATAAATCAACAGCACCGCTAGGGGTAAGACAAAGGCCAGGGCCAAGGTCAGGCGATCGCGGCGAAACTGGTTGAGTTCTTTGCCACACTGGGCCCACACTCGTTTCATGCCCCCTCCGCCCGCTGCACAATGCCAATAAAGGCATCCTCCAGGGAAAAGGGAATGGGACGCACCCCCGTGACGGGGATGGCCGCCGCCGCCAACCAACGGTGCACCGCCGCCAGATCCCGGTCGGGATGGTCTAACACCAGGTGGAGGCGATCGCCAAAGATCGCCACTCGCCAGGGTTCCAGGTAGGTTTTCAGCTGGTCAGAGGCCGCCTGCACCTGGGGTGATAACACCTCAATTAACTGGCCGGGCTGATCGGCCTTAATCTGGCTGGGGGTACCCTGGGTGAAGATCGATCCCCCCACCATCAAGGCCATCTGGTTACAGTTTTCCGCCTCCTCCAGGTAGTGAGTGGTGACCAGAATCGCCGCACCGCGTTGGGCAAAGTCGCGAATCAAGCGCCAAAACTGCCGACGGGCGAGGGGGTCAACCCCCGAGGTAGGCTCGTCTAGAAATAGAATATCGGGCTCGTGCATCACCGAGGCGCCAAAGGCCACCCGCTGTTTCCAACCGCCGGGCAAACTGCCGGTGATCAACTGTTCCCGACCCACTAAGCCACAGGTTTCTAAGACCCAGTCAATTTTTTGGCGACGTAAGGCGGGGGGAACGCCGTAAACCCCACAATAAAATTCTAGGTTTTGGCGAATGGTGAGATCGTTGTAGAGGGTAAATTTCTGACTCATATAGCCCAGCCGCGATCGCAGTGCCGGCCGATCCAGCTGGTCCCGCGCTCCGGCCAACTCCATCTCGCCCCCAGTGGCGGGCAGTAAGCCACAGAGCATTTTGATGGTGGTGGTTTTACCAGCGCCATTGGCCCCCAGCAAACCATAAATTTCCCCATAGTGAACGGTGATATCCACCCCCTTGACCGCCTCAAACTCTCCGAAGGTCTTGCGTAGCCCCCGGGTAACAATGGCGAGCCGACCCCGCTCCTGGCCTGAACGGTAGGTAGGAAAGGCCAGATCGGCCAGGTCATGGCCCTGCTGCCGCAGACAATGAACAAACACATTTTCCAGGGTGGGCTGATCCTGGCGGAGGGTCTGCAGGGTTACCCCAGCCTGGTTTAAACACTGGCGAATCTGCTGCTCCCCCAAATCCGCCCCCCTCACCAGCACATCCAGGCGATCGCCAAAGGGTTGAATGTCTACTATCGCCGCTGGACTGGCCAGGGCCAACGTCAGGGCCTGTTCCGCCGCCGGCAGGGGGTCTACCCACAGTTCAATACGGCTCAGACCGAGACTCTGGCGCAAGTCCATCAGGCTACCCATCTGCTGGATTTCTCCGGCATAGATCAGGGCCAGGCGATGACAGCGCTCCGCCTCATCCAGGTAGGGGGTGGCGGTCACCACCGTCACCCCCGTGGCCGCCACCGCCGCCAGTAGATCCCAAAATTCCCGCCGCGACACCGGGTCAACCCCGGTGGTGGGTTCATCCAACAACAATACCTGGGGCTCGCTGACCAGGGCACAGCAGAGGGCCAGCTTCTGGCGCATACCGCCGGATAGGTCCGCCGCCAGTCGCCGACCAAACCGATCTAAACCAACTCGCTCCAACAAAGGGTGAGCCCGCGCCTCAACCACCGCCCTAGGCAGGCGCCGCAGCCCCGCCACGTAGGCCATGTTTTCTAGCACACTCAGGTCAGGATAGAGGGAAAACCGTTGGGTCACATAGCCCAGGCGTAGGCGGGCCTGGCGAGGCTCAACCCCCAACACCCTGACCGATCCCGCGGTGGCCGCCATCACCCCCGCCAAAATCTGAAAAGTCGTGGTTTTACCGGCGCCATCGGGGCCGATCAGGCCAAAGATTTCCCCCGGCTGGACGGTGAAGCTAATCCCCTGTAGGGCCTGCAGGCGACCGTAGGTCTTGCGTAGATCGGTGACGACGATGGCCGGGGGAGCCCCAGACCTACTACTGGTCATGGCTGCTGCTCAGTGGCCGGAGTGAGCAGGATTTTGCCATCGGCGGGCATACCGGGTTTGGCCAGCCCCGCCGGATTAGTCAGGGCCAGCTTTAAACCAAACACCTGGGTGACCCGGTCTTCTTTGAAATAAATATTCTCGGGGGTAAAGGAGGCCTCCGTATCCACCGCCGCCACGGTGGCCGCCAGGGGCTGGTCAGGGGCCGAATCGAGGAACACCTGGGCGGGCTGGCCCACCCGCACCAGCCCCACCTGGGCCTCGGGAATATAGCCCCGCAGGTAGACCGAGCCCAGATCCACCACGGTCACCAGGGGGGCACCCGCTGCCAGCACCTCCCCCGGTTCGGCGGTGCGGGTTACGACTACCCCAGCGATGGGGCTGGTGATGGTCAGATCCGCCAGCCGGGCAGCCACTTCCTGGGCCGCCGCCTGGGCCTGTTTAAGGGTAGCCTGGCTGGCGGCCAGTTGGGCCCGGGCCTGCTGCTGCTGGGTGGTGAGGCGGTTCACCTGGGCCTGGCGAATATCCGGGGTCAACCCCCCACTGCGGGCCTGGGTGAGGGCCCCCTGGGCCGCCGTCACCTGTTGCTGAGCAGCACCCACGGCAGCCTGACGGGCCGCCAGGGTTTTCTGGGTGGTCTGCAGGCGGGTTTGCACCTGGTCGAATTGCTGCTGGGGAATGGCCCCCCGAGCCACCAGGCTGGCGAACCGATCGCGATCGGTCTGGGCCAAGTCCAGGGCCGATTGGGCCTCCTCCAATTGGGCCCGGGCTTGGGCTAGTTGGGCCCGGGCCGCCGCCACCGTTGCCGTCGCCTGACCGATCTGCCCCTGGCTATCCCCCTGGGACTGCTGCAGGGTGAGACGGGCCTCCTCCACCTGGCTGGTCAACACCGCCACCTGGAGCTGGGCCTGGTTCACCTGCTGCTGGGCCGCCACCACCGCCGCCTGGACCGCCGCCAGTTGGGCCTGCACCTGGGCATCCTCCAGCTGCGCCACCACCTGGCCCGGCTGGACCCGGTCCCCCTCCTCGACCGCCACCTGCACCACCCGCCCGCCCACCTTAGCGGCCAGATTGGTTTCATGGCCTTCAATCCGACCACTGAGGGGGATGTCAGCGCCAGCAGGGCGGTGGTTCCAGTAGTAACGACCAACCCCCAGGGCGATCGCTAGCAGTGCCAGGGGTACCAGGAATTTCAGTTTGGCACCCGACCGCCGAGCAGGGGCACCCGATGGGGGGCTATCGGTGGTGGGAGAGAGGAGGGAAGCCATAAATCAGGTGGCAACGATGGGCATGTACCACTATAGGGCGGGGGCTAGCGGGGTGGGTGGCACTCAAGTAAACTGTTACGAATCAGTCCAGGATCTCCACCTCTGGGCTGAGGTCGGGCAGGTATAGCCGATCCTCACTGGCGTCATACTCAAATAGCTCGGCATAACGGCCCCAGTCCACCGTGGTGGCAAATTGGCGCTCGGTCTCTCCATGGGGAAAATGCTCGTCCCACACATCCAGAAAGAAATCTGCTCGCATTGAGCCGCTACGCTTTTCCCGCAGGGTTTGGAGAATGCTGTTTAAGACCGCCACATGGGTAAGGGCTTGCTGACGAAACAAATCTTTACTGCGGAGAATGGTGGTGGTAGCAAAGTCCTGACCGATATCCGTCAGTTTCACATCCCCCTGGGAGACGGTGGCAAACCCCAACAGGATCGCCGCATCCAAAATCGGCAGCAGATCGTCTACCTCCAGTTGCAACCGTTCGGCCAGTCGCGGTAGATCATCAATGCCTTCCGGTTGATCCACAATCAACTCTAACAGGCCGCTGATGCCCCCCACCCGAGCGTGGGGTAGGGCCTTGGCATAGGGGGAGACCACTGCCGGCACCGGTTCGGTGGTGGTTTTAACCGACACCTCCCCCGTCACTTCAATTTCAGGGTTAGTCATCACGGTGTAGATGTAATCCACCAGGGAGGCAAAGCGGGGATGGGCGCGATCGTGGGGGCGGGGCAGGTCAATCACCAGTTCCCCGCGAATACGTCCAGGATTGGAGCCTAAAATGACCACGCGATCGGCCAGAAAGACCGCTTCTTCAATGTTGTGGGTGACGATCAAAATACTTTTGGATGGGAAGGTTTTGGCATTCCAGAGATCATCGATTTCACCCCGCAGGTTTTCAGAGGTGAGTACATCGAGGGCACTGAAGGGTTCGTCCATGAATAAAACCTGGGGTTCTAATACAAAGGCCCGGGCAAACCCAACCCGCTGCTTCATACCCCCAGACAGTTCCTTAGGATAGGCACTCTCAAAGCCATCCAAGCCGACAATATCGATCGCCTTCAAAGCCCGTTGTCGCCGTTCCTCCCGTCTTACCCCCCGGGCCTCCAGCCCCAGTTCCACATTTTCCTGAACCGTTAACCAGGGCAATAGGGCAAAACTTTGGAACACCATGGCCACGTTATTATTAGCTCCCCGGAGGATCTGACCATTGCTGTAAACCTGACCCTCGCTGGGGGGAATCAACCCGGCCATAATCCGTAGTAGGGTACTTTTACCACTACCGCTACGCCCCAGTAGGGCGACAACTTCCCCGGATTTCACCGTTAAACCCACGTTCTTGAGAACGGTAAACTCCCCCTTGCCGTCGGGGAGGGGAAATCGCTTAGAGACCTGCTCAACCAAAATTAATGAATTAGGACTGAGCGGGTTCAAATTCACAACGGCCACGGCGTCATTTGTCCTTAGAGATGATATTTTGATTCTGCCAATTGGTAGAGTTTTCGCCACAACAATCGATTCAGTCCGACCACAAATAAACTCATCATGCCAATGCCCAGGGTAATTCGGGGCCAATCTCCCGAAAAGGTGGCTTCAGCAATGTAGGATCCCAATCCGGTGGCGGTCAAGGTGGTGGTTCCCCAGGAAACAATTTCTGAGACAATGCTGGCATTCCAAGCACCACCACTGGCGGTCACACCGCCCGTTACCCAGGCAGAAAAGATGCCGGGGATAATCAGCTTTTGCCATCGCTGCCAGCCCTTGAGGCCAATGTCATCCGCCATTTCTCGCAGATCTGTGGGAATAGTTTGGGCACCAGCAATGGAGTTAAAGAGGATGTACCACTGCGCCCCCAGGGCCATCAACAGGATGCTACCCCACTCCAGGCTCAGGTGACTCCACAGGAAAAACAAGGTAGCAAAGGGAAAAATAAAGTTGGCAGGGAATGAGGCGAGAAACTGAACCACGGGTTGCAGGGTGTGAGCCAATTTAGGATTAAACCCGATCGCTACGCCGATGGGGGTCCAGATCACGGTGGCGAACAGCAACAGTAGGGTAACGCGTAGTAGGGTAAGTACCCCCAAGCCAAAGGTTTTAAAGACCTCCCTAAGACCCACAGTGGTCAGGATCCAGTGCAGAGCAAAGGCGATCAGAAAACCAATCGCCAGTAATAGAATAATGGTGTAGAAGCGATCGCCCCGGGGTGACCGTACCCCATCTTCCCTGGAACCACCGGGTCCGCCAATCTGAGACAACAGACGATTAATAGCGTCCTTGGTGGGGGTCAGGAACCTACCCAGCAAGCGGGGAATTCTTGCCGTTTGCAAGAGGTTATAGATCCATGATTTTGAGGCTTCTGCCGAGGCACTTTGTTCCATCCGAAACTTGTCTGACCAGGCAATCAGGGGCCGCCAAAAGAGCTGATCCACCAGTACGATGACAATCACAATGGTGAGAAATGCCCAACCCAGGGCCACCAGGTTTTCATCGGCGATCGCCGCCGCCACGTAGGAACCGATGCCCGGTAGGGTGTATTCCTGGTTCAGTACACTAATGGTTTCACTGGCCACTACGAAAAACCAGCCACCCCCAAAACTCATCATGGCATTCCACAGCAGACCGATTACCGCCGAAGGCACCTCTAGGGTAGTAAACCGCTGCCAGCGCGATAATTGGTAAAGGGTTGCCGCCTCCTTCAGTTCTACAGGAACGGTGCGCAGGGATTGATAGAAGGAAAAGGTCATATTCCAGACCTGGCTGGTGAAAATGGCAAAAATAGAGGCCGCCTCCAACCCCAGCAGACTACCTGGAAACAGGGCAATAAACCCCGTTACTGTAATGGAAAGGAACCCCAAGACAGGAACGGATTGCAAAATATCGAGCAGGGGAACCATGACTCGCTCTGCCCACCGGTTGTTGGCGGCCACATAGCCATAGATCAGGGTAAATAGCGTGGAGAAAAACAGGGCGATAAACATGCGCAGAGTTGATCGCCCCGCATAGTAGGGTAAGTTGCGCGGATCAAGATCAACATTGGGTACCACCTGGGGGGGCTCAAAGCTGACCAAGGCTCCTGCCCCTAGACGAGCCACTAGGGCTAGCAACATGAAGGTACCCAGCATGACCGCCAGATCGGCCATGCCAAAGGGGAAGCGACGCAGCGCCTCAGGGGAGGGAAAGGTTTTCAAGGGGATTTACCCTAGTTGATAGACTGATCAACGGCAAACCTGGTATTCAGGTTGAAGGTGATGCTTAAGGTCGAATTTGAACCGGCATCACCAGGTAGGTAATCTTAGTTTCCCCCAGGGGGATCAGAACCGCTGGGCTTGTGGCGGTATTACACTGAATTTGCACTGCCTGGGTGTCAAAGGCTTTCAGCCCATCCAATAAATAACGCACATTAAAGGCGATGTCCAGATCCTCGCCGCTAATTTGGGCCGACAGATCTTCTCGGCCACTGCCCACTTCTTGGGCCTCCACCGACAGGGAAAGGGTCTGATCCTCTGTATTGAGGGTGAGCTTGATAATGTCGTTTTTCTGACTGGCCAGCACTCCAATTCGCTCCAGGCTATCCATCAAGGGGCGACGATCCACCGTCACCTGGCGGGCGAACTGCTTAGGCAACAGTTGGCGATACTGGGGATATTGCCCCTCCAACAGGCGGGTGGTCAAACGCTGATGCCCCAGATCAAACAGCACCTGGGTGTCATCCAGACGCACCTGCACCGGCTCGGTAGCGGGGTAAGCCTGGATCATCCGCTCCAATTCCCGCAGGGCCTTAGCAGGCAGGGTAACATCCATGGCGAGGGCAGCCCCCGACCCATCTTCGGTCTGCACCACCGCCAGGCGATGGCCATCGGTGGCGGCAAACTCCAGACGATCAC
Source organism: Leptolyngbya sp. (assembly GCA_040374235.1). GTDB lineage: Bacteria > Cyanobacteriota > Cyanobacteriia > Phormidesmidales > Phormidesmidaceae > Nodosilinea. Next base: position 12,525 of record JBEIUS010000052.1, read on the forward strand.
CATCGGCCAACAGGTGGACGCCGGTGAGCACCTGCTTGCTTTCATCACTACTGGTGGCAAATAGGGAAGCTTTCAACCCCGCCAGCAGAGACTCCACCGGTAGGGCGATCGCATCCCCGGTCTCGATGGTGGGTAGGGCGGGATAATCCTCAGCGCTCAAGCCCCGCACTTCGTAATGACCAGAGGCGCTAGTCAGGGTGATTGCCGTATTGTTCGGGTTAGCCTCAACGGTCATATCCCCACTGGTGAGGCGAGAGACAATATCACTAAAGAGCTTAGCCGGCAAGGTCAGGGCCCCTCCCTGCTCCACCTGGGCCGCAAACCTAGATTCAATCCCCAGGACCTCATCAAAGCCAACCAGGGTAATGCACTGGGTGACCACATCAGCGGTTAGCAGAACATTAGCCAGGATCGGTCGATTAGGGCGAGAGGGTACAGCCCGACTAACGGAGGATAGCTGACTATTTAGTTCACCTTGAGTGCAGATAAACTTCATGGCGAAGGGCAATGGAAAAAAGCTCTAATCCTGGTGGCCAATCCTAACACTCTTCCTAACGGGTATCAAATCGGACTTTTGCCCAAATCTAGATCGGATCGATCCAGAAAAAATTAGAAATATAGCTATATTAGTAGGCCTTGGGGAATCTGTGGAAAACCTCCAGAATGTCTATAACTAGGAATTTAGGCTCTCCCTAGGTCTGGGGAAAGTCCCTGGATAACCGTTATCAGTTTCCACAACCGTGGACAGTAGCCATGGGTAATCCCCAACTATGACCCCGATTTCCCCCTCCATTCCCCCTGTTTTCCACCGAAAATTGACGGTTTTCCCCAGGACGTGAGCGACAGAAAATTTATTTTTCTTTACCTGCCAGGCTCCGGGAGCTATCCTAATCAAATTCTCTTTCCCTGATTGCCCCATGAAGGTTGCCACCTGGAACGTCAACTCGATTCGCTCCCGCCTGGATCATGTAATCCAATGGTTGCGGGCTAATCCGGTGGAGGTGCTGTGTTTGCAGGAAATTAAGGTGGTGGACGATGGTTTTCCCAAAGAGCCCTTTGAGGCTCTAGGTTACAGCGTTCAAGTCTACGGTCAGAAGACCTACAATGGAGTTGCCTTGATCAGTTCTGCTCCCCTCGAGTCGGTGCAGTATGGCTTCACTCCAGTGTTGGGGGCTACCAGGGTGGGGGACTTGGATGAACAGCGGCGGGTGATCGCTGGGCGTTATGGAGAGGTATACGTGGTAAATCTCTACGTCCCCAACGGTAACTCCGTGGGAAGCGAGAAGTATGGCTACAAACTGACCTGGCTGGGTTGTCTGAAGGATTATTTAGCGGCCCTGTTGCCCCAGTATCCCCTGATTAATATCTGTGGCGACTTTAATATTGCCCTCGAGGACCGGGATATCTATAATCCCGCCGATAAGGCCACCCACATCATGGCCTCCGGGCCGGAGCGGGAGGCCTTGAAAGCGTTGCTATCCATTGGGTTCAGGGATGGCTTTCGCAAATTTAACCAGGCCGGTGGTCACTTTACCTGGTGGGACTACCGCGCCGCCTCCTTTCGCCGTAATCTGGGCTGGCGCATCGATCACCATTACCTCTCTCCCCAGCTCTACGATCGCGCCACCGCCTGTACCATCGATCTGGACCCCCGCAGCTGGGACAAGCCCAGCGATCATACCCCGGTGATTATGGAGTATGGCGGGTAGCCTGGGTCGACCTGAGCTAGAAGACCTGTTCAGCCCTGGCTTGGACCGATCCACTCGGTCTTCAGCGTTCTCGCCAAAGCTAGGGTAACGGGGTAAGATAGGCAAGTTGGGCACCCTAATCTGCCAAGCCGTCTTGCTTGTCAGGCAACGGTGGTTTTGCCTGGAAACCAGACACTCCTGCCCGGGCAGGATTAGGCGAGTTGTAGATCCAGATGAATGGCCATACTACATATCAATTGGTTTCCCAAGGAACAGCGGTTTTTGCTGTGGGGAGAAGCCTGGAAACCCCTACCCCCTGAGGGATTTTCCCCATGGCAGGAGGTCTATCTCCACCCCTATAGTCTGGCCCAGGAGGATCTGGCCGCTGTACTCAGTAGTTTTCAACAGCAGCTCCAGGGACGGGGCGGGGATGGGGCTCTCTTTCCCCCAGCCCTGGTGCTATCCAGCCAACTCTCCAGTCAACGGGGGGCCAAGGCTTCAGTCAGTCAGGCCGGAGGGCGATTGCAGCCCAGGGATCGGCGATCGTCGGGGCGACGTCCCCAGGCGGCGGTCGAACCTGAGTGGAGACGGGCGCTGGTGCAGTTGCCCAGCCGCCTCCAGGGGGATGCCCTCCAGCCCCTCCACTCCGCTACCCCACTGCTGGAGGAGGCAGATGACGATGGGCTGGCAACGGTGGTTTATCATCCTTGGCAATTGCAAGGCTGGTGGCTAGCCCCCAGTCATGTGTTTCCCCTGCTGATGGCCCTACCCCTGGGGCAACAGCCCGCCATCGCTGACTCGATTGGGGCCGACCTGCGTTTTTGGGGCCATAGCTACCGCTGGGGGTTGAACCTGCTGGCCCGGGGTAAGTTTCTGCCCTGTCTGGAGCTCACCAGCCAGATCCTGGCGGCGGGCTGGCGTCCCCTGATTGACAGCGCTGTTGATCAGCAACGCCTGCGGCACTTTGCCCTGGCCATGCCCCTGCTGTGTCGTAGCTATGGCACGCTGGGCAAGGCTGCTCCCAGTCTCAGTTGCCGCACCGCCCTGATCGATCCCCAGGGGGTGTTGATTTCCTTTCTAACCGCCCTGGTGGAGTACCAGGTGAGCAAAACCCCCCAGACCCATCCCCTTAGCAATCTGGCGCCCTTGACCCAGGATCTACCCCTGCAACCCTGGTTACAGGCCCTCAGCCAGGGCCATCAACCCATGCAGGCGAATTTGGCCGCGGCGGCCCGGTTGCAGGAGGCCCTTACCACCTGGACGGCACCTCTGCAACGGCTGGCGGAGGACCCGGCGGTGCAATTCCGACTGCGGCTGGTGTTGCAGCCCCCGCCCCAGCCCGATCAACCCTGGACCCTGGCCTATTCCCTAGAATCGATGGCTAACCCGGATTGGCGGCCGACGGCGGAATGGATCTGGCAACACCCGGTGGCGGAGGTGCGGCATCAGGGGGCAGTTTTGCCCGCTCCCCAGGAAACCTTCCTGGCGGCCCTGGGCCGGGCAGCGCGGCTCTATGAACCGCTGCGGGCTAGTTTGCACCAGGCTCACCCCACTGCCTGTAGTCTTGACTCGATTCAGGCCTATCAGTTTATTAAGGCCTCTGCCTGGCAACTTCAGGATAACGGGGTGGCGGTAGAGTTACCGCCGGGGCTAGCCACCGCCGCCGATCAGGAGGGACAAAGTCGACTGGGGTTGAGGGTGCGGGCGGAGGTACCCCAAACCCAGGCCCGTCAGCGTCTAGGCTTAAAAAGCCTATTGAACTTTCAATGGGAGCTATCCTTGGCGGGGGAAAGCCTCACCCCTCAGGAGTTTGAAGCCCTAATTAATCAGGGATCGCCGTTGGTGCAGATCAACGGTCGGTGGGTAGAACTCCAGCCCCAGGAGGTGAAGGCGGCCCAGCGTTTTCTTCAGGGTCAGAAAACCCCCACCCCCCTCTCCGTAGAGGATGCCCTGCGCATGAGTACCGGTGACACCCAGGTGATTGAAAAACTGCCGGTGGTCAGTTTTGAAGCCTCCGGGGTGTTGCAGCAGTTGATTGATACCCTCACCCGTGGCAATCAAACCCTGGCGGTGATGGCTGAGCCGCCAGGGTTTGAAGGTAAGCTCCGGCCCTACCAGGGACGGGGGGTATCCTGGTTAGCCTTTCTAGATCAATGGGGTCTGGGGGCTTGCCTGGCGGATGACATGGGCCTGGGTAAAACCATTCAACTGATTGCTTTTCTGCTGCATCTGCAGCACCAGGGCTGGCTGGAGTTCCCCAGTTTGCTAGTCTGCCCCACCTCGGTGATGGGCAACTGGGAAAAGGAGATGCGGCGCTTTGCCCCCGGGCTGAAAACCCTGGTCTACCATGGTGATAAACGGCCCCGGGCGAAGGATCTGGTACGGGCGATCGCCGGTCAGGCCCTGGTGATTACCAGCTATACCCTGGTCTACCGGGACTTGGCCTCTCTGCAGGGGGTACTCTGGCAGTGCCTGGTGCTGGATGAGGCCCAGAACATTAAAAACGCCGAGGCTAAGCAATCCAGGGCGGTGCGGCAGATCGAGGCCCAATTTCGCATTGCCCTCACCGGCACTCCGGTGGAGAACCGGCTGACGGAACTATGGTCCATCATGGATTTTCTTAACCCTGGCTACCTGGGGCCGAAAAATTTTTTCCAACGGCGGTTTGCCACCCCGATCGAGCGCTACGGTGATGTGGCCTCTTTAAAGACCCTCAAATCCCTGGTGCAGCCCTTTATTTTACGTCGTCTTAAGACCGATCGCAGCATCATCCAGGATCTGCCGGAAAAACAGGAAATGACCGTGTTTTGCGGCTTGTCGGCGGAACAGGCCCGCCTCTATCAGCAGGCGGTGGACACGGCCCTGGCCACCCTGGAGGAGGCCAAGGGGGTGCAGCGCCGTGGCCAAATCCTGGCCCTGTTGACCCGTTTAAAGCAGATCTGCAACCATCCCGCCCTGTTTTTGCAGGAGTCTAGTCTGGGACTGAAGGGGAGATCGGCTAAGCTGCAGCGCCTCGATGAAATGGTGGAGGAAATGGTGGCGGAGGGTGATCGGGCCCTGATTTTTACCCAATTCGCCGAGTGGGGCAAACTGCTGCGACGCCACCTGGCCTCCCACCTGGGCTACGAAGCCCTATTTCTCTACGGGGGGACTACTAAAGCCCAGCGGGAAGCCATGGTGGATCGGTTCCAAAACGACCCCGCCGCCCCCCGTCTGTTTATTCTGTCCCTCAAGGCCGGTGGGGTGGGGTTAAACCTCACCCGGGCCAGCCACGTGTTCCACTTCGATCGCTGGTGGAACCCCGCGGTGGAAAATCAGGCCACCGACCGGGCCTTTCGGATCGGCCAAACCCGAAACGTCCAGGTGCACAAATTTGTCTGTAGCGGCACCCTGGAGGAGCGCATCCACGACATGATTGAAAGTAAGAAAAGTCTCTCTGAGCAGGTGGTCAGCGACGGTGAAGCCTGGTTAACGGAGCTCGACACCGATCAGTTACGCAGCTTACTGCTGCTGGATCGGCAGGCGATCATCGATGAAGAGGATTAAGTGATCCGGACAAGGACCGGACTGGGAAAACGTGCTCATCAAAGAAAAAAAAACAGTGTTACGATGCTTAACTGCCCTGGGGCTGTTGGCGCCCGGTTATCCTAGTGGCACAGCCTAGACCCTCAACCAGGGATCAAAGCGGTTAAGGTTTTTCCTGGCGGATTAGCCATCGCCCTAGGCTGGTGAAGGTCAGCCAAGATCCTATTTAGCCTTCATTTTTTCGGTCTTGTAATGCTCAGGCTTTTTGTTATGAGCCATAAAAGTGACTGATTTGTCCCCTTCTAAGTGTTCTAGCCTAAGCCATCAGACCAACTGTTTCGATTGGAAGAACCCCATGATATTCCTGACCCGTGGTTTCAAATTAGCCGTACTAGGACTGCTCACCACTACGATTACCGCTGGATTAGGGGTGGCGTTGCTGCCCCAAGTGAGTCAGGCCCAAACCGGCCTGACTATTTTTGGTGGGGTGGATCCTGCCTATCGTTTGGCCTACTTTATTGACTCTAATAAGCCCCGTAGTAACGATGCCCGTTATTACCTGCAGGTGAGCAGAAATCGGCTGCCCCGGGATGTGATTTCTCTCCAGATTGAGTACCCCGAGAGTTTTACTGAGCAGCAGGGGAGTTTTAATCCCGATCGGATTGAGTTACGCCTGGGAGATTGGCGCGGTGGGGAGGTGATTCCGGTCAAGTCCGTTACCTGGCAAAAGGAGAATCGGCGAATCGAGATTATTCCTGAAGCTCCCATTGCCGCCAACACTAGTTTTGTCATCGTCATGCAGGATGTGCGTAACCCCCGCCGTTATGGCTACCACTACTTCAATCTGCGGATGATGTACCAGGGGGATGTGGTTGATCAGTACGTGGGTACCTGGCCCCTGGAGTTAGGGGCGGGCAACTAGGGCTCTATCAACCTTAAAGTGACGGATTGAGACCAGCAGGGGAGACGGGGGGATAGGGAGAGATTTACTGCTCAGTTGAATCTTGCTAGACCACTAGGGTTAGGGGAGGGTAAGTACGCCTTTTCAGTGGGGTTACTGCCCCTGCTGGTCTTCCCAGTCATGACGCACCATAGAGCTATAGCGGTTGAGCTGAGGAAAACCCTGGCCCTACCCCTATAGTCCTAGCCCCAACTAAGGGGGCGAGTCAGAACGCCAGCCCAGTATTCGCCTTGACTGATTAGCTGGGTTTTAAGAGTTTTGACTAAAGCAGTCATTTACAAAAGGTTGAGCCCTATGATCGTGCGTCGTTACTTTGATCCGGTTGCTGAAATTACTGCCCTACGGCGGCAGATTAACGAAGTTTTTGGTGATTTTATCCCTGAGGCGGCGGCCAAGCCCGGTTGGGTTCCTCCCCTGCGTCTGGTGGATCAGGGCCATCAGTTTGAGTTAACCGCCTACCTACCGGGTATCCAGCCCGCTGAGGTAGAGGTAGAGGTAACCCGAGATACGGTCGCCATTAGGGGTAACCGTGCCGAATTGGATTTAAAAGAGGGCAGCAAACTGCTCTACGATGATATTCGCTACGGTGCCTACCAGCGCTTGGTCAATCTACCGGAGGCGGTGCAAAATGAGCAGGTGACCGCCGACTTTAGCCAGGGGGTGTTGACCCTAATCCTCCCCAAGCTGGTGGACTCCCGTCATCGGGTGGTCAAGGTGAGCCTGGCTGGAGCCCCAGCGGTGAAGGGCCCTGAGGCGGTCGACAGCGCCGCTGTAGTGGAGGAACCGACCCTGTCACAACATTGACATACAAATAACATGGGGTCGACATCGAGGGGTTCTAATCTAGACCTATAGTAAAAGCATGTTCTTGACTCCTCAACACCCCTGCGCCAGCGCTAGTTTCTAGCCCTGGCGTTTTTATTGTCCACCATAACCCGCTTTGATCACTCCCTTGGGCGGGTATCAACGTAAGGCGGGACAACGAGATATTGGAGGGGGTGTATCTATAAGCACTCTGTTGAAAAGAGACAAAAGGCTCTGCGGCAGTGCCCAGAGCCCGGTATCGTTACCGGTATAAACCAAAAACGGGAACGATGACTTCTACTATACGAGAACGACGACAACAGGTGGCTGAGTTTCTGAGAGAGCAGGGACGAACGGCC
>JBEIUS010000101.1:0-12077 GCA_040374235.1 Leptolyngbya sp.
AACTTTTGTTTAGACTAATGTCACAGGTAGTGTTTCTCGACGAAAAAAGCCGAGGCTTACACGCTAGCGACAGCATTTTTTGAAAATTAGTCTAAACTCCAATATATAACTACGTGATCTAAAAGTTGGAAAGATAGTTCACTTAGCTGTTTTGCTGCGCTGGGGCTTATTGGCCTCTCGATCTCGTTGCCGACGGCGACGATCGCGCCAGTCGGCGGCGGTCAAATAAATCACGCCGCCGGTAACGATCACCATTAAAGCTAAGGCGAGAACCGCCAGAACGCTAAAGGCCTGGATTTCTAAAGTAGATTCCATTGTTATCAGGGGTTATTAAACCCAGGGCTGAGCCATGGTTACAACCTAGAGACCATTGCGACCCCAGACCACCATCGACAGGGAAAAGGTGAAGACAACCAAGAGGGTAACCCAACCCAAGCTTAAAATATCCATGGCCAACCACAATCGTTATAGGATAACGTTTCCTATCATAGGCGAAAGGCTCCCCTTCCTCTAGATCCCTCGTTAGTTTAATCAAGTCTCCGTGCCATCATTACTTCTTGCCTCCCAGGCAGATCGGATAGATTCTCTAAAGGCTGCTGGTTTAGCGGGTTTTACCGCTGCTGCCGTGATGACGGCTGTGCTCTGGCTGGGCTACCCCACTGCCCTGAGCTGGCCGGTTCCCCTGGTGATTGCCGCCGTTTCCGGTAGCCTGTTTGGCATTACCTATCGCTATGCCGTGCGCCAGGACCCCAATCCGCAAATTAAATTGGGAGTGGTTTTTGCCTTTGGTTTGGTGCGGGGGTTGGCCCAGGGCCAGCAGGTCGGTCGGCTCTGGCCTGATATCTTCTGGCTAACCCTGGTGGCCTGTGGTGAGAGTTTAGCGTTGTTTGCCGGGCCGGCCATCGCCTTAGAAGCGGTTCACCACCGCGGTTGGTTATCCTTTCCAGGGGATTTTTCACCCCTTCCCAGGGAGTCAGGGGACGACCGGTAAGGGCAACGGCTCCAGGAACTGGTTACAATGGCGGAAGCATTGATAGTCATTCCTACTCTCCATGATTCCTACCGTTATTGAGCAGTCTGGCCGGGGCGAGCGCGCCTTTGATATCTATTCCCGTTTACTGCGGGAGCGGATTATTTTTCTGGGTCAGGAGGTGACCTCCGACTCCGCCAACCTGATTGTGGCCCAGATGCTGTTCCTCGAAGCCGAAGACCCTGAGAAGGATATCTATCTCTATATCAACTCCCCCGGTGGCTCCGTAACCGCTGGCTTGGGCATCTACGACACCATGAACCACATTCGGCCCCAGGTGTGCACCATTTGTGTGGGGCTGGCCGCCAGTATGGGGGCCTTTCTGCTGGCCGCCGGGGAAAGGGGAAAACGCATGAGCCTGCCCAACTCCCGCATCATGATTCACCAACCCCTGGGGGGAGCCCAGGGGCAGGCTACGGATATTGAAATTCAAGCCAGGGAAATTCTTTATCTGAAGCAGCGGTTGAATGAGGCCCTGGCTAACAACACCGGTCAGCCCTTAGAGAAAATTGCTGAGGATACGGAGCGGGACTTCTTTATGAGCCCCCAGGAGGCGGTGGACTACGGCCTGATCGATCAGGTCATCGATCGCACCTCTGTGGGCAGTCGCCCCATGGCGGTTAGCTAGGGGGTGAGGGCTGGGTTTCCAGGTAAAGCAGAAACTCCAGTAGTTCTTCGTCACTGAGGTCGTGGCGCGATCGCTTACCATAGGTGCGCTCTAGAAACTCCCGCCCTTGGTGGGTGCCCCAGCCCAAACGCTGGAGTTCCACATCGGTTTGGGCGATGATATCCGACAGGTCAATGGGCGCAACCCCCATTGCCTCCAGGGAGTGCAGGTCCTGCTCAGGAGCTGGCCGATCTCGCCCCAGGATGGTGGTTGGCGGCGGACTGGCCAAGGCAATTGGTTCCAGGGTGGCAAACACCACCGGAGTTTCGGGGTTGGGTGGGGAGTCCTCCGGGTTCTCCAGCGGAGCCGCCGCCACGGGCGGAGTCGGGCTAGGGGGCGTGGGGGCGCCCAGGCTGGGTAGGACCAGTTTCTCCAGGGCCCGGTTGGTGGCCAGGTCTTCAGCGCTCTCCAGGGTGGCTTGGGCCGCCAGGCCCTGGGCCAGGCAAAGGTTATCCACCGTCACACTGACCCGCACCAGGTAGAGGCCATCGTGAATATTCAAGAGTTCGGAAACCAGGCTGGCCTTGGGGTAGATTTGGCGGAGGCTGGTAATCAGGGCGTTCAACACGGGCGGAGTTACTTCTGGCCAGGTAGGATAACCGCTATTATGCTAGGAAACTGCTGCAGGTTACACTAAATCAATCAGGTATCCACCGGGCGAAGCCTGCCCTCACCCCCCAGTCATCAAGGGGTGGAGTAACGCCCCTCTATATAGATGACCCAGTCTAGGGAAAGCTCTCCAACCCAGCCCAGGATGGCTGAAGGCCAATCATGCTAGATCGACTGCTAGATGTTTCCAGTAACTTTGGGGTTGACACCCTACTGTTGTTGCCGGTACTGATTGCCCTGGAAGCCATCCTCTCCGCCGACAACGCCATTGCCCTGGCGGCGATCGCCCAGGGCCTGGAGGGGGAACGGTTACAGCGGCGGGCCTTAAACTTTGGCCTGGCCATTGCCTTTGGCCTGCGGGTGATGTTGATTTTAGCGGCGGGTTGGGTGCTGAAATTTTGGCAGTTTGAGGTGTTGGGGGCAGCCTACCTACTCTGGTTGGTGTTTAAGCACTTCACCAGCCCGGCGGATCAGGATAGTCTCCACCATGGTCCCCGCTTCCGAACCCTTTGGCAGGCTATTCCCATCATTGCCTTTACCGATCTGGCCTTTTCCCTCGATAGTGTCACCACTGCCCTGGCCCTGTCTAAGGAGACGCTGGTGATTTTGCTGGGGGGGGCGATCGGAGTGCTGACCCTACGATTTATGGCCGGTCTATTTATCCGCTGGCTGGAGGAATTTGACCACCTGGAGGATGCAGGATTTATTACGGTGGCCTTTGTGGGGCTGCGGTTGCTCCTCCGGGTGGTGGAGCCCAATCTGGTGCCGCCGGAATGGCTGATGGTGGCCCTGATTGGGGGGGTATTTGCCTGGGGCTTCTCCCGCCGTAGCCTGGTGGATGGGGAGGAGCTAGTCCCAGAACCCGCTGCCACAGCGGCGGCGATCCCCGATCTGTCTTTGCTGGTGGAGTTAGAGTCCCACCCGGAGTCTACCAGTGAGGGTGAAATTCTGTCGGTGGGGGCCACCGATTCCGCTCCCTAGTCTCCCTACCCAGGGGTGACTGACCCCTTCCCCCCTCCGCCTACCCCTGGGTAGGGGTTGTTTGCTAAAGTGGCAGGGCAAAATACCCCGTTGACCGATTGAAACTATGCCTCTTAACCGGAAACCATCGGTACTCCTGGCCCTGGCCTCCGCTGCGCTGCTGCTGGGGGCCGGCGGCCTGACCTTCTGGCTAACCTCCCGACGGCAGTGGCACAACCAGGCCCTGCCTTTAGGCGCCCGGGCGATTCCGGCGGATGCCTTGGCGGTGGTGGCCTTATCCAGTGATCGGGGCCAGTGGCAGCGATTACGGCAACTTGGTAACGCCAGCAGCCGGGATCAGTTTGATCAGCTGGTGGGGCAGTGGCGCGATCGCCTGGTCACCCAGGCGGGCTTGGATTTTGCTAAGGATGTCCAACCCTGGCTGGGGGAGGAGGTTACCCTGGCCCTCTTACCCGGAGATAGTATCGCACCCCCGGGGGAACTCTCCACCGCCCTGGGGGCACCGGACCAGCTGACCCGTTCCCCATGGATAGCCCTCCTTCCCCTGCGGGATGGGGCTGGCGTCCAGGCAAAGTTGGCCGATCACCTGGGGGCGGCCCAGGCTGTGGAGGGTAACCCCTACCGGGGCGTTAACCTGCAACAACTGGGTACCGATCCCGAGCAACTCCTCTACGTGGCCGTGCTCAGCCCCGATTTGGCCTTGGTTAGCGCCCAGGCGGACCTGGTGAAGCGGGGAATTGATAGTTGGCGGGGGGGAGAGTCTTTAGCGGAGCGACCAGGCTTCGCCAAGGCCTTTGAGCAACTGCCCGAGCCCAACCCCTTGGTGCGGCTCTACCTGGATGTGCCGAAGGCGGTCACCGCCCTTGCCCAGGCGGTGGAGCCACCCCTGGCCCCTAATCGGCTACAGGCCCTGCAATCCCCCCGCAGTCTGGCCGGTACCCTCAGCCTCAAAAACCAAAAACTGCACCTGCAGGCGTTGAGTTGGCTTGATCAGGGGCCGGCGGGGTTCACCACGGGTAATCGGGCGGACCAGATGCCCCAGCGGCTGCCCGCCACTAGCCTGCTGATGCTGTCGATGGGGGATTTTCAGCAATTCTGGCAGGACTTTAAGGCGGGGCAGCAACTCTCCGCCCTCTTCCCCTTTCGCCCAGAGGATTTGAGCCTGACCCTGCAATCCGCCACCGGCCTCAGCCTGGAGGAGGATTTCCTGCCCTGGATGGCTGGCGAGTTTGGCTTGGCGGTGCTGGCTCCGCCCCAACCAAAGCTCCAGGAGGATGGGGTGGCTTTGCCAAACCCGGCCCTGGTGCTGATGGTCAAAACCAGCGATCGCACCGCCGCCACCAGCACCTTGACCCGCCTGGATGAGGTGATCGCCAATCGTTACCGGTTTGCCGTTGATGCGATTGATCTGGGGGGGGTTGCGGTCACCCGCTGGACCGCCCCCTTTGACTCCCTCACCCTGGCCCATGGCTGGTTGGCGGGGGATGTCTTGTTTTTCACCGTCGGCCAGGGCATTGCGGAGTTGGTGGCCCCCCAACCGGGTCGCACTCTGGCCCAAACCTCTGTCTTTCAAGCCACCACCGGTGATGCACCCCGGCCCAATAATGGCCATTTTTTCATTGACCTGGTGGACTTGGCCAAGGCGGATAATCAACTGCTGCTCCCCCCCCTACCCCAGGAGGGGCTATTTAGTGTGGCCGGTTTGGAGGCCATGGGGGTGACGGCGACGGTATTGAGCGATCGCCAGGTCCGCTATGACATTAGCTTGAATCTGAAGCGGGGCGATCGTTCCCCTAGCCCACCGGATCCCCAGCCAATCCCCTCGCCGCCCCAGCCGCAATAGGCCCTAGGGCAGTGAAAATCCTGGCCATGCCCGATTACCGACTCCTAAGCAAATTCCAGTGCCAAAAGTCGTTACCATAGAGCTAGCCTGTACCCCCTAAGGTTCCTATGGATTTGATTGCTCTCCAGAGTGGGCTAGATAACGCTGCCTTTGCCGTGCTGTTTGTGACCATGCTGCTGTACTGGACCGGGGCAGCCTTTCCCCAGGTGACCCTGCTACCCAGCCTGGGTACCGCCGGTATGGCCACCGGCAACTTGACCATCGCAGCCCTGCTGTTAGCCCGCTGGATTGAGGGGGGCTATTTCCCCATGAGCAATCTCTATGAGTCCCTCTTTGCCCTGGCCTGGGGGGTGACGGCTATGCACCTGTTGGCGGAGGCCATGGGTCGCAGCTCCCTGGTGGGGGTGGTGACCGCACCCATCGCCATGGCCATTACCGCCTTTGCCGCCCTTTCTCTGCCCACCAACATGCAGGGCTCCGAACCCCTGGTGCCCGCCCTAAAATCCAATTGGCTGATGATGCACGTCAGCGTCATGCTGCTCAGCTATGCCGCCCTGCTGGTGGGCTCCCTGCTGGCGATCGCCTTTCTGTTTGTCACCCGGGGTCAAGCCGTAGAGCTGAGGGGTAGCTCCGTGGGCACCGGTAGCTTCCGTAGCCGTCAGTCCTCAGTTCCCTTGCCCGCCCCGTCCCCCTCCGTTCCGCAGGAAACCCGGCTGCCTAGCCTCAGTCTCGGTCAAGGGGATACCCTGGTGCTAGAGAAACCCTCAGTCAGCCAACTAGTCACCCAGGCCCAACCCCTCTCCCCCCAACGGCTGACCCTGGCGGATAGCCTGGATAATATTAGCTATCGGATGATTGGCCTGGGCTTCCCGTTGCTCACCATTGGCATTATTGCCGGGGCGGTGTGGGCCAACGAGGCCTGGGGCTCCTACTGGAGTTGGGACCCTAAGGAAACCTGGGCCCTCATTACCTGGCTGGTGTTTGCCGCCTATCTCCACGCCCGTATTACCAAGGGGTGGCAGGGACGGCGACCGGCACTTTTGGCCGCCACCGGTTTTGCCGTAGTTTGGATCTGTTATCTAGGGGTTAATATTTTGGGCAAGGGATTACACAGCTATGGCTGGTTTTTCTAACTAACCCCCACCAGGTTTCCCCGTCGGTTGGCCGTTCCCGCCAGGGTATCTAACCCCAGGGCTAGGGCCCTATCTTTGCCCAGGGTTGACACTCACCATCCTTTTTTCTCCCAGTCTGGCTTTTAATCCTCTGAACAGCATTATCCTAATAAGGACGATGGCCCAATATTAAGAAGCGCATTGGATTTTTCAGCCTATGTCTGCTATGCCCTTGCGAATTGGCTTTAGAGTCCTAGAGTTAGCCCTGGCTGTAGGTCTGTTGGTGAGTGGTTGTGGTCGCTCCTCGCCTCCGGTTGATGGGGCCAAAGCGTTATCTGTCCAGACGAAGACCCTAGAACCTGGCACCGTGGAGGATAGTTCTGAGTTTATTGGCGCACTGGAGGCCCAACAACGCATCGATCTAAAGTCTGAGGTGAACGGTCGGATCGTTCAGATTTTTGTGACCTCCGGTGATGGGGTGCGGCAGGGGCAGCCGATCCTACAACTGCGCCCTGATCGGGTAGGGGCGGAGGTTACCAGTGCCCAGGCCGCAGCCGAGGCGGCTGGGTTTGCCCAACAGGCCGCCCAGGCCCAGGTGCATGGGGCCGAGGCTAATCTGGTGCGGGCCCAATCCGATCTGCAACTGGCCCAGACCGACTTTAATCGTAGCCAGAGTCTAGCCAGTCGGGGAGCCATCAGTCGGCAGGAGTTGGATGGGGCTCAAAACCGACTGGAGGCGGCTCGAGCGGTGGAAAAGAGTGCTCGGGAGGGTTGGCGAGCCGCCCAGGCTAGTTTAGAACAAGCCACCGCCAGCCTGCGCCAGGCCCAAGCCCAGGTCAATGTTAAACAGGAGGACCTGGGGTTTACCCGGGTTGTCGCTCCGGTGGCCGGTCGGGTGGGAGACATGGCTCTGCGCTTGGGGGATGTGGTCACGGCGGGGCAGACCCTGATCACCATTGTGCAAAATCAGGATCTCTTTCTCCGACTGCAGGTGCCCAGCAGTCGAGCCCCCCAGTTGACCCTTGGTCTGCCGGTGGAGTTGCTTAACCCCGATACAGGAGAGTCCCTGGCCACCGGCACTCTGGGCTTTATTTCCCCCGATGTGGATGCCGGGGCCCAGTCAATCCTGGTGAAGGCCCGGTTCCCCAACGAGGCCCGGCTGCTCAGGGATGGCCAATTAGTCCGGGCGCGGATCATCTGGAGTACGACCACTGCCCTGTTAGTACCCACGGTGGCGGTGACCCGATTGGGCAACCAAAGTTTTGTGTTTGTCGCTACTGAGCAAACCAATGACCAGGGGCAACCCCTTCAGGTCGCTGCCCAACGTCCGGTCCAGTTGGGAGCTATCCAGGGGAGAGACTATCGTGTTTTAGAAGGGCTGCAGGCCGGTGATCAGGTGGTGGTGACCAACATTCTTAAGCTTCGGGATGGGCTACCGATTAATCCTCAGCCCGTCAGTGCCGTTCTGTCCTTGGGGCGTTAAGCAGTGTTTTGTCCTAGTTGTTTGTTTAGGTTGCCCCGATGGCCCTGCTGTCCATAGCCGATACCTTTATTCGACGGCCGGTTTTGGCTACGGTGGTCACCGTTTTGATTTTATTAGTGGGTGGGATTGCCATCCCCCTACTCCCCATCGAGCAATTACCGGAGCTTGCCCCGGTGCAGGTGCAGGTAACGGCCTCCTATACGGGGGCGGATGCCGCCACGGTGGAGAATACCGTGACCAACGTGCTAGAACGGGAAATCAATGGGGTGGAGGGGATGGACTATCTCACCTCCAGCAGCACTAACACCGGCCAAAGCACCATTAACATCGTCTTCCGTCCTGGCCAGGATAAGGACCTGGCCCAGGTCAACGTTCAAAATCGGGTGGCGGCGGCCCAACCCCAGTTGCCCAGCGAAGTCAAGGATCTGGGGGTGACGGTGCGGGCCCAATCCCCCAGTACCCTGCTGGTCTACCGGTTTTATACGGAGGACGATCGCTACGATGGGCTTTTCCTGAATAACTACGTCGATTCATTTATCCTCGATGAAATTAAGCGTATCAACGGGGTGGGTAACGCCCAAATCCTGGGGGCAGGGCGCTACGCCATGCGACTCTGGCTCGATCCAGTGGCCCTGGCTAAGCAGGGGTTGACCCCAGGGGATGTGGTCAAGGCCTTGCAGGAGCAGAACATCCAAATTGGTGGTGGGGCGATCGGGGCCCCCCCCACCCCTCCCGATCAAAGCTATCAGTTCACCGTGCGTTTGCCGGGTCGCCTATCGGAAGCCCGGGAGTTTGAAAACCTAATCCTCAAGGTGGGGGCTGGGGGCAATCTGGTGCGGCTCAGGGATGTGGGCCGGGCCGAGTTGGGTTCGGAGAACTACGGCTTTGACGTTAAGGCCGATGATCACCTGGCGGCGGGGCTACTGGTTTACCAGCTCCCCGGCAGCAATGCTCTGGATGTGGCCAACGCCATTCGCGAACGGATGGCGGAGCTGGAGATCAATTTTCCCCCCGGACTGAAGGCCGACATCGTATTTGACACCACGGAGTTCGTCCAGGTCTCCCTGCGGGAGGTGTTGGTGACCCTGATGCAGGCGATCGCCCTGGTGTTGCTGATTCTCTTTGTCTTTCTACAAAGTTGGCGGGCTACGGTGATTCCGGCCATTGCCATTCCGGTCTCCCTGGTGGGGGCCATGGGTTTTCTGCTGTTGTTTGGCTTTTCCATTAACAGTTTGACCCTGTTTGGCTGCATCCTGGCCACGGGGCTGGTGGTGGATGACGCCATCGTGATTGTGGAGGCCATCTCCGCTAAGATTGACCAGGGTATGCGCCCCCGCCTGGCCGCCCTGGATGCCATGGGAGAGCTCTCCGGCGCCGTCATCTCCACCTCCTTAGTGTTGATGGCGGTGTTCATTCCCGTCGCCTTTTTCCCCGGCACCACCGGCAAGATTTACCAGCAGTTTGCCCTGACCATTGCCTTTACGGTGCTGGTGTCTACCCTCAATGCCCTGAGCTTTTCCCCGGCCATGGCCGCCTTGCTGCTGCGCTCCAGCCAGGGATCGGGCCGGGGGGGTAGGTTGGACTGGTTTTTCCAGTGGTTTAACGATTTTCTTGCCAGGGTGATAGACGGCTATCGCCGCCTGGTCGGTGGGTTAATCCGGGCCCGTTACCTGGTGCTGGCTCTGTTTATGGGGGGTCTGGTGCTGCTGGTGGGGATGTTTCGCTTAATTCCCACGGGCTTTGTGCCCCCTGAGGATCAGGGCTACTTCATTGGTATCGTCCAGGCTCCGGATGGGGTTTCCCTACCCTACACCCAGGCGGTGATGGCTAAAACCAACACCCTGCTGGCGGAGTTTCCCGAGATTAAAAGCACATTTCTGATTGCCGGCTTTGGCTTTGATGGGGCCGCCCCCAACCGGGGTACCTTCTTTGCCACCCTCACCCCCTGGAATCAACGGCCGGGGATGCGCTCCTCGGTGTTTGGTTTGCTGCCCCGGGTTAACCAGGCTCTCCAGCAGATTCAGGAGGCCCGGGTGATTGCCTTTAATGCGGCGCCGGTACCCGGCTTTAGCCCCACGGGAGCCCTGGAAATGCAACTCCTGGACCGTAGCGGGGGCCAGCTTACTATCAATGATTTCCTGACCAACAGCCAGGAGGTGATTGCCACCGCTAACCAGTCACCGGCGGCGGCGGGGGTGTTTACCCAGTTTACCGCCAGTGCTCCGCAAATTCAGGTGGATCTGGACCGCGATCGCCTCAAGGCCATGGATGTGGATCTGGCGGCGGCCCAGTCAGCCCTGGGTACCTACCTGGGGTCTCGCTACGTTAATGACTTCAGCTTTGGTGGCCGTAACTACCGGGTCTTTATCCAGGCGGACGCCCCCTTTCGGGACAACCCCGCCGATATCGAAACCATCTACGTTCGCAGTAAGACCGGCGCCATGGTTTCCCTGGCGGAGGTGGTGAAACGGCAGGAGACGGTGGGGCCCGCCACCATTAACCATTTCAACCTGTTTAGATCGATTAAGTTAGAGGGCCAACCCGCCCCCAGGGCCAGCACCGGTCAGTTGATCCAGGCCATGGCCGCCGCCCATGCCCAGGTGGCCCTACCCTCCGTAGGTCAGGCCTGGCAGGGCACCGCCAAGGAGGAACTGGCGGCGGGGGGGGCGGCGGCGATTATCTTTGGCCTGGGGCTGGCGGTGGTGTTTTTGGTATTGGCCGCCCAGTACGAAAACTATGTGGACCCGATTATTATCCTCCTCACCGTTCCCCTAGCGATTTTAGGGGCACTGATCTTTCTCTGGCTGCGGGGGTTGGCCCTCAATGTCTACGCCCAGGTTGGTCTAGTGATGTTAATTGGCCTGGCCAGTAAAAACGCCATCCTGATCGTTGAGTTTGCCAACCAGGCCAGGGCGCAGGGCCTGGGCCTGGTGCCCGCCGCTATTAATGCGGCCCAGCAACGGTTCCGCCCCATTGTCATGACCAGTATTTCCTCCCTGGCGGGCTTCTTTCCCCTGCTGGTAGCTACAGGGGCCGGTAGTTCCAGTCGGTGGTCCGTCGGTTACACCGTGTTTGGGGGACTGCTGGTGGCCACGGTTTTGAGTTTATTGGTGGTGCCGGTGTTGTATGTAGTCTTAAAGGGGCTGGCGGATTGGTTGTTCTCAGATAAAACTCCACCCCCCGCGGCAGAGTTACCCAGCGATCGGGCGGCCCCGGATCAACCTCGCCCCTAGTGGTCTATTAAGATTCAATCGGAAACCCCCTATGGATAGCCAACAATATCTGGATTTGATCACCCGGCTTGAGGCCATGGAGGCCAAACTTGAGGCCTTTATTCAGCAGGGGCTAGCGGAGCGAATCACCCGTTTGGAGGATGCCCTACCCTTGATCACCGATGTGGATCGCTACCAGCGCTTACAAAACTTACTGAAAACCGGTAAATTACAGGAAGCGGATGAGGAAACCCTGGCGGTAATTTTGCAGCAGGCGGCTGCCTTTGACCGAGAAGAATTGACACCGGAGGGGGTCAAGCGATTTCCCTGCAGTGTGTTGCGGGTCATTGATCGACTCTGGATTACCTACACCGGTGGCCGCTTTGGCTTTAGTGTGCAGCGACGACTTTACCAGGAGGTGGGGGGTAGCCTAGAAACCGCCATTGCCCAGGATGGCGAGCTGCTGAAAAAGCTGGGCGATCGCGTGGGTTGGCGCCAGGATAACCAATGGAAAACCCTGGACCAGGCCACCCATAGCCTGGAGGATCCGGTGGGGTGCTATCCGGTGATCTGGTGGGACTCTCCCTACGGGGCCAAAATGGTTAATTATTTCCTGGTGCGACTGCTGACCTGTGAACTTTAGGACGGTGAACCCTAATCAAGACGGGCCATGCTGGACTCGAACCAGCGACCGACCGCTTAGAAGGCGGTTGCTCTATCCGCTGAGCTAATGGCCCCCATCTGCCCTAGCCAACTATAGGGGGGGTAGAGGTCAGCCAGAGGGCTTATTTTGAACAGGCTTTACCCGTTACACCCGATCCTATTATTTTGGCTAAGGTGATAACTTCCCCATTGTAAGGCTATTCTTTTCTTTACGCAGATCTCGTTCAAACTGAACTTTGGACTAATGGGGTGACAGGGGCAGTTGCAGACGGACAGGCTTGACGAGCTAACCAAAGTTGCCAGGTGAGCAACGGCATCAGGTCACTCCCCCGTTCCCCTACCAGCAGAGGTTGCTCTTCGTTTGGTATCTGCTGGGTTAGCAATTTCATCAGCTTGTGCCGGGAAGGACGACTGTCCTGCAATGCTGCATACACACTCGGCCACTTTCGTCGAAATACAGGACTTTGCGACAGACTA
>JBEIUS010000103.1:0-12073 GCA_040374235.1 Leptolyngbya sp.
CAGCCCCATAGTGCTGAGCGATGCGCTGGGCGGTTTCTATAGCCTTTTCTGGCAGCACAAAATCCAGGTCCAGGTAGTCGGCCTGGCGATGTAATAGGGCATCACGCACACTACCACCGACTAAATAGGCCTGTTCAGGCAAAAATGCTACGCTGAAGGGCCAGGTTTGGGGAGAAAGAGCCGATTGTTGGATGGCCACGACCGGTAGGGAACTTAGGGTCAGACTCAAGGCAGCCTCATTACACTGCATACTGCAAAGACTTTGAGCTTAGCAGAGTATGGCGAAGCAGGACAGATCCACCCACCCCCCACGACAGTTGCTACAATCTAATCTATTTAATCCATATTTTTTCCCTGGGCCAGGGTTTGACCTGGGGAGCGCCACTCCAAAAGGGGGCTAAGGAAAACCATGTGCATTTGTATAAATTGTTATCATGTCGATCGTTGTACCACTTACCATGCCGTAGAGACCCAGCATCAGCAACCTCACCTGAGCAATCAACCCACCTTTGAACCGCTGGAACCCACAATCAACGTGAATATCCGTCACCAAGGTGAGGAGATCGAGATGGAGTGGGATGTGGTGGGCTGTGCCAGCTTTAGCCTGGAGACCGACAAATGGGTAAAGCTTCGCCCTGGTCAGTTGGTGCCGACGTGAGTAGGCTGGCCGATTGCCACCCCATTTCTGGGTAGAGACCCTTGACCTGTCTCTGTTTTAATTTACAGTGCTCCCATCCCCTCAACCCGTCAGGGGCAGGGGTTTGTCAGACCTGCGGGGCGGATCTGCGAATTAACCATCGTTATCGTTGCCGGTCTCTCCTCGGGCAGGGGGGCTTTGGCCGTACCTACCTGGCGGTAGATGAGCAGAGCCAGCCGCCCCAGCCCTGTGTGGTAAAACAAATGGCCGCCACGAACGCCGCTCTGCCTGCAGGCCATCGCTTTCGCCTCGAGGCGGAGCAATTGGCCCAACTGGGGCAACACCCCCAAATTCCCCAGTTGCTAGAGGTGATCGACAATACCCAGGGGCAGTTTTTGGTACAGGAATACGTCCCTGGCCCTAACCTGGAACAACTGCTACAAACTCACCTCTGTAGTGAGGCTGATGTTCGACAGCTTTTGCAGGACATCCTACCGGTGTTGCAGTTTATCCATGACCAGCAGGTGATCCACCGGGATATCAAACCCGCTAACCTGATTATGCCGCCCCATCCCCGTCCAGTGGTGTTAGTGGATTTTGGCGCCTCTAAGTCTCTCCACCTCCAGGAGTCAGTCCCCCAGACCGGTACCATAATTGGTAGTGCGGGCTACGCCGCCCCAGAGCAGACCCTCGGCAAAGCGGTGTTCGCTAGTGATATTTACAGCCTTGGCCTAACCTGTCTGCACCTATTGACTGGTCTCCATCCCTTCGATCTCTACTCCATCGGCGAAGATGGGTTGGTCTGGCGTCCCTTCCTGCCCAGCCCCGTGAGCCCCGCCCTGGGCCGCCTGCTAGATCGCATGGTTAACCGCTCCCTCAAGGAGCGCTACACCAGTGCCCGGCAGGTGTTAGCGGACCTGCGCTGGGCCGGACCTAGGGTTGGTTCTCCGTCAATTCCTCAGGAGCCGGAGCGGCATCCCATTGCCCCCCAGTCCTGGCAGCGAGCCTTTATCCTGGAGTCGGGCCGCCATAGTGTTAGTGCGCTGGCCTTTAGCCCTAATGGTCGAGCCCTGGCCGGCGCCACCACCGATGGTACGGTCTACCTCTGGGATATGGCTAATGGAGAACGCCTCTACCGCTGTGGGGCCTCCTTTGGCCCCTGGGGAATCGGTCACCGCGGCCAGGTGACGGGCATGGTGTTTAGCCCTGATGGCCAGCGCTTAATCACCGGTGATGAGAAAGGTCAACTGATTGAATGGAACCTGGCCCAGCATCGACAGCGTCATCGTTTGCCCCTCACTCCTTGGAGGGTCTCCGCCATGCTACTAACTGCCGACGGCAAAACCCTGGTGGTGGGCAGTGGAGATGGCCGTATTTACCTTTGTCGGCTTGACCAGGACTACCGCAGTACGGTATTAATTCACCATCAGGATTGTATTACCGCCCTTGCCCTAGGCCCTAGGGGTGAGACTCTGGTTAGTGCTAGTAGCGATCGCACGATCCGATTTTGGTCCTTACCCACAGGATATCTATCCCACACCGTAACGACCTCAACCAACCTAATCACCGCCCTTGCCGGTCATCCTGAAGATGACCGAGTAGTGAGTGGAGATCAATCCGGGCAGGTGCAGCTATGGAGCCCAGAAATCCTTGGTGATCAGCTGCGGCAGTTTACCAGTCCAGTGACTACCCTGGCCCTAAGCCCTGATGGCCAGTGGCTAGGGATAGGGCTTGGGAATGGACAGATTAGCGTCTTAAGGTTACCTTGGCAGGGGAGACAGGAGGATTTGGTGGCGGGTTGGCCCGTCCATTCTTTGGCTTTCAGTCCAAATAGTCGCATCATGGTTAGTGGCAGTAGTGACGGCATGGTTCAAGCTTGGCTGCTGACTATGGACTGAAATGCAACCTTCAAAGATCCGCAATCCTCCAACCACATTTCCATTAGAAGAGGATGGTACACTAAGATCTATCCCTTTTAGTTTCTGCCCTATCAAGGATAGATAGGGGATTAAAGGGGAAATCTTGAGACTTCTCTGACCATATCCAGCTATGTCCCCTGTAGATTATTTGGCGAAGTACAGACTGGAGCTAGCCATAGCGCTCTTAAGGAGAAATTAAATTAGAATCGGAACCTTTTCCCTATCTCCAAGCATTTATAGCTACAGCCACCTGTAGCGGAGCATCAGTCAGCCAGAATGCCTACCCAGGCAAGACCGATCAGTTTTGCCCTGAGCATTCTAGCTCAAGCTATATATCGTCCCTGGCATGATCAGATTATATTAGCTATAGCAGATTTCAGTTGAATGAGGTATGTGGCGAACACCCCTTACCCCCCTTAATAGGGGAGTAAGGGGTGGAGCTTAGAAGGCGAAAAGCTGGGGGGGGCTGAAGCTGAGACAATTTGTATATCACTGAACCGAGAACCGCCATAAACGCCCTCATCAAGAAAAAACGTAACCGTTCACATCCCTCCCCTCATTCAAAGGAGGAATCAAGGATTGTAGCGGTTTAGCCGGGGGGGAGGGGGAATGAATCATTACGAAAAAACAGTCTTATTCAGGCATCATCTAAGGCGGCTAATTTGCATTGAGATTTTTCTCGCAAGGGGTTTTTACCGAAGAATGAAAAATTGATTTTATCTCATGAAAATCACTTTTGTAATTCCATGCGTTTCTGTGACTGGAGGAATTCGGGTAATCGTTACCCATGCAAAATATTTGATGAGCAAAGGACACGAAATATCTATAATCGCTCCTAAGCCGACAAGACAGAACTTCCTGCATGGTATCAAGTCTTTTGTAAGATGTGGTATTTTTTCTCTTCACGAAATTTACGATCCAACCTATTTTGAGCTGAATCAGGTTTCTTTTATCCTTTCAAGTCACAACTCTGTCAAAGCAGGAGATGTTCCCGATGCGGATATTATTATTGCTACTTGGTGGAAAACAGCAGAATGGATAGCAAAATTTCCCGACAGTAAAGGAAAAAGAGTATACTTTATTCAGCACGACGAAACCGTTATCGATAAGCAAAATCTAGAACGAGTAGAAGCCACCTACAGATTACCCCTGCACAAAATTGCTATTTCCCGCTGGCTAACAGAGCTTTTATTCAGTGAATATGGGGACAAGTCAGTATTTCTTGTACCAAACAGTGTAGAGCTGGAGTTATTTTATGCTGAACCCAGAGTTAAGAATGTTATTCCGAAAGTAGGTTTTATGTACTCGGAGCTGTTTTGGAAAGGGGCTGATATTTGTCTGGAGGCGATTAAACTCGTAAAAACCGTGATTCCCAATCTGACGGTTACCTGCTTTAGCTATGGGCCTATTTCCGCCACCATTCCCCTACCGGAAGAAGTTGATGTTTACCTACGACCGCCCCAACAGCACCTCCGCCATCTCTATGCGAGCTGTGATGTCTGGCTATGCGGTTCCCGGGCAGAGGGCTTTGGCTTACCGATTCTTGAGGCTATGGCCTGTCGCTGTCCCGTCGTTTCTGTGGGGACTGGGGGGGCGCCTGATCTGATTAAACCAGGTGTTAATGGATTTTTGGTGTCCCCTGAGGATACTGAGGGTCTGGCCCACTACTTAACGAAGGTTTTGCAGCTTTCCAATACTGAATGGCAGGCCATGTCCGACGCAGCTCACCAGACAGCCACGCGTTATACTTGGAGAGATGCGGCGGATCAGTTAGAAAGCGCCCTGATGAAAGTTCTCGGTGCTTAAGTTGACTGCCCTACCTCGACCGAGACTTCAACGGTGAGAATTGGGGCAAGACTTATAACCTTGAAGTCTCAACCCCGGCGGGCTGAGGCTATATCAAGCGTATCCAGTACCGATCTCGCCCCCGTCGTTTGGCCTGGTAGAGGGCGCTATCAGCAGCAGCGACTAAATCCTCCTCCGCCTGGCTTGGGGTTGGCACCACGCTAGCAATTCCCATACTGACCGTAAGATAGTCGTTGACCCGGGACTTGGGATGAGGTAAGCGCAGTGCTTTAATTTCTGCTTGAATGGCCTGGGCAACGCTTTCCGCCCCAGTTCGGCGAGTGTTAGGGAGAATCACGCCAAATTCCTCTCCACCATAGCGAGCCAGTAGGTCCGCTGAACGCTTCACCACCTGGCGGACGGCTTGGGCAATGGCCACCAGGCCCTCATCTCCCTGTTGATGGCCAAAATAATCGTTGTAGGCCTTAAAACAATCCACATCGAGCAAGATCAAGGACAGGGGCTGTTGTTCCCGAGTCATTCGCTGCCATTCTTGGTGCAGGTATTCGTCAAAATACCGCCGGTTAGCAACGCGAGTTAGGCCATCATGAGTCGCCAGTTGTTCTAGTTTTTGGTTAGCCTCCTGCAGAACCGTTTCCACGCGCTTGCGCTCGGTGATTTCAATGCCATTATTGACGACACCAATCACCCGGCCCTCTCGATCTCTAAAGGGACTAACCAGAAGTTGATACCAGCGGCTATTACCCTCGGCATCAACCAACTTTTGTTCTAATTGATACGCTATCTGGGTAGCCATGACCTGTTGGCTGATCTGTTTAAGGCGTTCTGCCTCCGCCGGGGAAAGCTGGGGGTTAATATCCCCTTCATACCGCCCCACCATCTCCATTGGCGTAATGCCATGGGGAATGGCTGCAGCTTGGTTGGCGACCTGGATAAGATTAGAGCAATCTTTTACCACAATCATGCTGGGAATGCTATCGATGACATTCTGCAAGAACTGCTTTTGGGCATCGAGGGTTGCATCTGTGGGTCGGAGACCGCTGGGCTGATCGGCCATGGCTTGAATAGTGGTGTGGCCATTCTCTATGGGGCCATCCTCTATCGGTTGGAGGGTTTTACTCACCACCATGGCGGGGGCTAGAGCAACCGCCATGGTAAATAACCCCATACCGGCTAATCGCCAGGTCAGCCCCTGGGCGGTCAAGGCTGCGAATACAGTGGCAACCACCAGGCTACATAACAGGGAAACAGCAAATAGACAGGTCTCTAAAGGCGTAAGTTGAAACCAACGAGCAGATTCGCGTAGTCTTCGCACTGGCGCAACATAGGCAAAGTAATTAGAAACGAAGCACCCTACCGATCACCCTGATTATGCCCCAGATAGCCCACAGAATCTCAGGGATTCTAGGTCTTTCCCCCATGCCTTAGTCTTCCCTTAACCCGAGAAAAGGCTAAACACTGCACTATTATAATTTGTAAGCTTTGAAAAGTTCTGGAGACAGTTATCTAGATGATGTCGGAGCCTGGCGGAAAATTTGATCCTTTTTTCCGTTTTTAGGGTTTGACTTTATCAACTATCTCGATGCTTTTTCCTGGTTTTCTGTTAGCAGTGTAGCTTAATTCCGTTAACCCAATGTTCAACGCCGATCTCTCTCCGTCTAATACGGCCCTACGCACAGAAAACCTCCATGTCTACTATGGCTCTAGCCTGGCAGTGCGTAATGTTGACCTGGAAATACCAACCCACCAAATTGTGGCCTTCATTGGTCCCTCCGGCTGCGGTAAGAGTACGGTGCTGCGCTGCTTTAACCGCATGAATGACTTGATATCTTCCTGCCGGGTAGAGGGGAAAATCACCTTCCACGGCAACGATATTTACGCCCCCAGGGTAGATGCGGTAGAACTACGCCGGAAAATTGGCATGGTGTTTCAAAAGGCTAACCCCTTTCCCAAGTCAATCTACGAAAATATCGCCTGGGGGGCTCGGGTTAATGGCTTCAAAGGTGACATGGATGAATTGGTGGAGACCTCCCTGCGCAAAGCGGCCGTATGGGATGAGGTCAAGGATAAACTGAAGGAAAGTGGCCTGTCTCTCTCGGGTGGACAGCAACAGCGCCTCTGTATTGCCCGGGCCATCTCTATCCAGCCTGACATTATTTTGATGGATGAGCCCTGCTCTGCCCTGGATCCGATTTCCACAGTGAAGGTGGAAGAAACCATGAAACAGTTGAAGGAAGACTACACCATCATCATCGTTACCCACAATATGCAGCAGGCCTCCCGGGTGTCTGATCGCACCGCCTTTTTTAATGCCGAAGCCACAGACAAGGGGGGAAAGGTGGGTTACCTGGTGGAATACGATCGCACCGAGGTGATCTTCAATAATCCCCGCGAACAGTACACCCGCGACTACGTATCTGGTCGTTTCGGCTAAAGGGGTGGTCTCGGATAGCGACCTCAAGGGGTGACCATAGCCATCCTACAGAAAATCTGTCGGGGGTCCACCTAAGGCGTGTTATAATTGAAGACTTGTGACTTTTTAGCGAACCACGGGCAATGGAGGTAGGGCCATGAGCAAGCGCACCCTTGAAGGTACTAATC
Source organism: Leptolyngbya sp. (assembly GCA_040374235.1). Classification (GTDB taxonomy): domain Bacteria; phylum Cyanobacteriota; class Cyanobacteriia; order Phormidesmidales; family Phormidesmidaceae; genus Nodosilinea. The sequence goes on from JBEIUS010000103.1 coordinate 6,964, forward strand.
GTAAACAAAAACGCACCTCTGGGTTTCGAGCTCGGATGCGATCCCATACGGGTCAAAATGTCATTAAGGCCCGCCGTCGTCGAGGGCGGGCTAGGCTGGCGGTTTAGACCTCCACCGGTCTGTCTGGCGGGCAGTAGTGGGCGTGCTTCCTAAACGTCATCGGCTCAGCACAAATCAAGAGTTTACTCGGGTTTACCAGAGGGGACGCAAAGCCATATCACCCCACCTGGTTTTGCGCACTCTATCCTTCGACTTTCCCCCGGACGGGGGCCAGCATGGTTGCCAACCAGCCTGCTGCCGGATAGGTTTCGTGGTGAGTCAAAAGGTCAGCAAACGGGCGGTAATCCGTAACCAGGTTAAGCGCCGCCTCCGGGCCGCTATCGCTACTCTTATAAAAGATCTGCCATCTCACCTCTGGATCGTGGTTAACGTTCGGCCAGGGTCTGATCAGTGCAACTACGACGAATTTTTGCGAGAATTGAGACAGCTACTTATTCAGTTAGAGGTAATCCATGGGCATCCGTGAGGACGTTTATTACGAGGGGGGTCCCCACATTGGGGATTTGATTATTAATGTTTTACTAGGGTTTACAGTTATTTGCCTACCCCTAACTGCAGCCGCGATCACCCGGGCCCTCTGGTTACGCTACCGGATTACCAACCGACGCATCTCGGTCACTGGCGGTTGGCAGGGGCGCGATCGCACTGACATTATTTACTCCGAGATTCGTAAAATTGTCACCGTTCCCCGTGGGCTCGGCCTTTGGGGGGATATGGTGGTTACCCTCAAGGATGGCAGCCGCCTGGAACTGCGAGCCATGCCCAATTTCAGACAGGTCTACGACTATATCAATGAGAAGATTTCTCCCCAGGCCCAGGCGGTCAGCGGGGCGGTGGGGGAGGTCTAGATAGATAGTCAGCGGCCACCCTGTCAGAATTGGGCCCATGATTTTTTGTATAGCTGCAGCGGCGGCTAACTCACCCGGACCAAGCCCTAAACAACTCTTGGCTTTGGCCTAGTGTGCTTCTGCCTTTCTACGGTAAATTAGTTAATTGAGCGATTAACGTCATAGTCCCCGCAGTGGGGTTAAGTGCCCATGGATTTTGGTATTGGATTTCTTTCAAACAACGTCATGCTACCGATCCTGGACTTCTTCTACGGGATCGTGCCCAGCTATGGCCTGGCAATCGTCGCCCTAACCCTGGTTATTCGCTTTGCCCTCTATCCCCTCAACGCCGGGTCGATTCGGAACATGCGGCGGATGAAGGTAACCCAACCCCTAATGCAAAAGCGGGTAAAGGAAATCCAGGACCGCTACAAAGACGACCCGACCAAGCTCCAGGAGGAGATGGGTAAGGTTTACAAGGAGTTTGGTAACCCCCTGGCGGGTTGTTTCCCTGTATTGCTGCAGATGCCTATCCTCTTCGCTCTGTTTGCTACCCTACGGGGGTCGCCCTTTTCTGACATTGGTTATGACGTTAACTTCCAGGTTTTTCCTGAAGACAAGATCGAGCAGATCCAACCCCAAATCTTTAGCACCCCCCCCAAGGCCATCTATGTCTCCGATGGTGCCCATTTCCCCATCGCCGCGGTGGTGCCGGGTGGCAATCGATTGGTGGTGGGTGAAAAAACCGATGTTCGCCTGCAAACTCCCACCGGTGACTCCATCGAAAGTCTGGTGGCGGATCACACCAACACTGACGTTGATGTCCAGCCCCAGTGGCAGGTGACTAAGGGGGAGGATGTAATTGCCATTGACGATCAGGGCCATGTTACCGCCCTCTCCCCCGGAGAGGCCACCCTTAAAGTACAGGTACCTGGCCTGGCGACTAACAAGGGCTTTTTGTTCATTAAGGCCCTGGGTCGAGTCGGGGTCACCGGCGAAGACGGGGCTATTCACTGGGATATTCTGGCCATGATACTGGCCTTTGGGGCCAGCCTTTATCTGAATCAGGTGCTCTCTGGCCAGGGGGCGGTGTCCGATAACCCGCAACAAAATGCCGTTAACAAGGTCACTCCAGTGATTTTCTCAGGCATGTTTTTGTTCTTTCCTTTGCCGGCTGGGGTGCTGATGTATATGGTGGTGGCCAACATTTTCCAAACCCTCCAGGCCTTTATTTTGTCCCGTGAACCCCTGCCCGAAAACCTGCAAAAGATTGTTGATGCCCAGGCTAGTCCGGGGGAGGACGATCGCAAAACCCTCCCCTTCGAACCCAGTCGCCCTAAAAAGAAAAAGGCCTAGCTGCTATGACTAAGCCAGCCCTGACCAATGGAGTGCAGTGGTTAAGCGACCTACTAGCCCTGCAGGGGCTTGAGGCGACGGTCACTGCCGCCATGGTTGACGATGACTCGGGGGATAGTTGCTGGCTCACCATTGCCGATCAGTCCCTCACCGCCGATCAGGTTGAAACCCTGATTGGTCCTGCCGGGTCGGTGCTGGATTCAATTCAGTACCTGGCTAACACCACCCTCAACCTGGGTAAACCGGAAGGGGAGCAGCAGGCCTTCACCATTGAACTGGCGGGTTACCGGGCTCGCCGCCTGGCGGAGCTAAAGCAAATGGCGGAGGCAGCGGCGGATCAGGTCCGGGCTAGTGGTCAGGAGTACGAGTTGACGGGGTTATCTGCGGCGGAGCGTCGCCAGGTGCACCATTTTCTATCTGCCCAGTCTGGCCTGGCCACCTTTAGCCGGGGTAAGGAGCCCGATCGCCGCCTGGTGGTTTGCCTCGAGCCCTCCCCCTGAGCCTTTACTGCCGGCGCTATCCTAGGTTTGCCATGGAAACCGTTTACATTCCCCATCTGCTGCAACGCCCCAAAAAGCAATGGCAGGTCGATATCGCCGACCATTTGCCAGGGTTAGACAGTCTGACGCCGGTGCGGGGGCAGGTCACCGTCACCCATCAGCAGACCTACCTGGAGGTGGTGGGCACGGCGGAAGCGATTATTACCCTGAGTTGCGATCGCTGCCTGCAAACCTATAACCATCGCCTGGCCATTCAGCCCCGGGAACTGATCTGGCTGCAGGATAGCCCCGACCCCGCCAGTCAGCCCCTAGAGCAGGACATGGGCCTAGAGGATCTGGTGGAAACCCTGCCCCCCAACGGTCACTTTGATGCCACCACCTGGATCTACGAGCAGATCTGCCTGGCCCTGCCCCAGCGCCAGATTTGCTCCCCTGATTGTCCTGGCATCCAGATCTCCCCTGGCCCTGACCCTGGGGTGGTGGACCACCGTTGGTCAGCCCTAAGCCAGCTGCAGCGGCAACTCAAGGGTCAGGATAGTTAGGGCCATGGGGTTTACTGAGGATCTGGGACTACTGTTACGGGCCCGTTACCCGATCATCTACATAGCCACCCCAGAGGAGGAACGGGCCGAGGCGGAAATTGCTGACTGTGCCCGGTTGGAGGGGAACTGGCCGGTTTACACCTGGGACTTTGTAGAGGGTTACCAGGGTAATCTCAACGACGCCGGTTTCGGTCGCCGGAACCCCCTACAGGCCCTGGAATTTCTGGAAAAGCTGCCGGCTACGGCGGCCGGAGTATTTATTTTACGGGACTTTGACCGATTCCTGGAAGACATTGCCATTTCCCGTAAGTTACGCAACCTAGCCCGACGCCTCAAGGCCCAACCCAAAACCCTGATCATCCTATCGGCCCAGCTGCGCATCCCCGAGGATCTGGCGGAAACCATTACCCTGCTGGAGTTTACCCTGCCTACTCCCCCCATCCTGCGCCAGGACATTGAGCAACTCCTGGGGTCTACCGGTGTCACCCTGGCGGCCCCCCTACTGGATGAACTGGTGCGATCCTGCCAGGGGCTCTCCCTGGAGCGGGTGCGCCGGGTGTTGGGGCGAGCCCTGGCCAGCTATGGTGACTGCGATGACCGGGCCCTGGACCTGGTGCTAGAGGAAAAGCGGCAAACCATTCGCCAGACCCAAATCCTGGACTACTATCCCGCCACCGAGCAAATTTCGGATATTGGGGGGCTGGATAACTTGAAGGATTGGCTGCTAAAGCGGGGTACGGCCTTTTCCGACAAGGCTCGGCAGTACGGCCTCCCCTACCCCCGCGGCCTGCTGCTAATCGGTATTCAGGGAACGGGCAAATCCCTGACGGCAAAGGCGATCGCCCACCACTGGCACCTGCCCCTCCTGCGGCTAGACGTGGGCCGCCTGTTTGGTGGCCTGGTGGGGGAGTCCGAGTCCCGCACCCGCCAGATGATTCAATTGGCGGAGGCCCTGGCCCCCTGTATCCTCTGGATTGATGAGATTGATAAGGCCTTTGGAGGGGGGGACAGCCGGGGGGACGCCGGCACCAGCAGTCGGGTCTTCGGCACCTTTATCACCTGGATGGCGGAGAAAACCTCGCCGGTGTTTGTGGTGGCCACCGCCAATAATATCCAAAGCCTGCCCCCCGAGTTACTGCGCCGGGGCCGGTTTGATGAGATTTTCTTTGTGGGGCTCCCCAGCCAGAGCGAGCGTCAGGCCATTTTTGAGGTGCACCTGGCCCGCCTCCGCCCCCACAGCTTAAAGAGCTACGATGTGGCCCGATTGGCCTACGAAACCCCAGACTTTTCTGGAGCGGAAATTGAGCAGGCGATTATTGAAGCCATGCACCTGGGCTTTAGCCAGAGCCGGGACTTTACCACCGACGATATCCTCAGCGCCGCCAGTCAAATGGTGCCCCTGGCCCGCACCGCCCGGGAACAAATTGAAGCCCTCCAGGCCTGGGCTGGGGCCGGTAAGGCCCGCCTGGCTTCCCGCCGTCAACCCCTGTCCCGGGACGATGCGGATTAGGACGGAGTAGGGTACCATGGGCCGAGAAATTCCCTAGCCCTGGTGGGGGCTCTATCCTAGTGAATCTATGAATCGTTTTTTGATCAATATTTCCAAATTGATCCTGGGTATGGCCCTGGCCCTGGTGCTGCTCGCCCTGGCCGGGGTCGTCACCGCCCGCTACTTGATGGGGCGGCTGGCGGTGCTACCCGCCAAGCCCCTCTACGGCGATGAACAACCGTCTCCACCCCCCACTGCGACCACCCCCACCGTCGCTTCCCCACCGACCACTCCCCCTGCCCCCCCACAGCCCACCCCAGCGGTTACGCCACCCCC
>JBEIUS010000153.1:0-7945 GCA_040374235.1 Leptolyngbya sp.
CTGAGCCTCCGCCCCCCACCAGCGCGGTCTGGGGCGCAAGAGCGGGCTCCGTCATTGGGGCTGCTGACGCGGAGTCGGTGCTGGGGGGCCAAAATGGCGGGATGGCGTTTCACCTCCACGCTCCCTACACCCCTCGGGGGGATCAACCCACCGCCATCGAGGCGCTGGTGAACGGGGTCGACGGCGGCCGTCGCTATCAGACCTTGCTTGGGGCCACGGGCACCGGCAAAACCTTCACGATTGCCAACGTCATCGCCCGAACGGGCCGCCCGGCCCTGGTTCTGGCGCACAACAAAACGCTGGCGGCGCAATTATGCAATGAATTGCGCGAATTTTTTCCTCGCAACGCCGTCGAATACTTCATCTCTTATTACGACTATTATCAGCCGGAGGCTTATGTGCCGGTTTCAGATACTTATATTGCCAAAACGGCCTCGATCAATGAGGAGATCGATATGCTGCGTCACTCGGCCACTCGCTCGCTGTTTGAGCGACGTGATGTGATTGTGGTGGCCTCGATCAGCTGTATCTATGGACTTGGGATCCCCTCGGAATATTTGAAAGCGGCTGTGAAATTTGAGGTGGGTGCAACCTTGAATTTGCGCGGCTCTCTGCGCGAGCTCGTCAACAATCAATATGCTCGCAACGATGTGGAAATCAGTCGGGGGCGCTTCCGCGTTCGCGGCGATGTGCTGGAAATTGGCCCCGCCTACGAAGACCGGATTATTCGGGTGGAGTTTTTTGGCGATGAGATCGATGCCATTCGCTACGTTGACCCGATCACCGGCGCCACCCTACAAAGCCTGGAGGGGTTGAGTATCTACCCGGCCAAGCACTTTGTCACCCCGGAGGAGCGGTTGGAGGCCGCCTGTGAGGCCATTCAAGGGGAGCTGAAGAATCGCCTGGAGGAGCTGGAGAAGGAGGGGAAACTGCTGGAGGCCCAGCGGCTGGATCAACGCACCCGCTACGATCTGGAAATGATTCGGGAGGTGGGCTACTGTAATGGGGTGGAAAACTACGCCCGCCACCTGGCCGGTCGGACTGCCGGATCCCCACCGGAGTGTCTGATCGACTATTTCCCTAAGGATTGGCTACTGGTGATCGATGAGTCCCACGTCACCATTCCCCAAATTCAGGGCATGTACAACGGCGATCGCTCCCGCAAAACCGTCTTGATCGACCATGGCTTTCGCCTACCCAGCGCCGCCGACAACCGCCCCCTGAAGGCGGAGGAATTCTGGGACAAGGTCAACCAGTGCATTTTTGTCTCCGCCACCCCCGGCAACTGGGAGCTGGAGGTCTCGGAGCAGCGGGTGGCGGAACAGATTATTCGCCCCACCGGGGTTTTAGATCCAGAAATCTTTGTCCGCCCCACGGAGGGTCAGGTGGATGATCTGCTGGGGGAAATTCGCGATCGGGCCGGGCGTCAGGAACGGGTGTTGATCACCACCCTGACCAAGCGGATGGCGGAGGACCTGACGGAGTACCTGGAGGAGCACGGGGTGCGGGTGCGCTACCTGCACTCCGAGATCCATTCCATTGAGCGCATTGAAATCATTCAAGACCTGCGCAACGGTAACTACGATGTGCTGGTGGGGGTGAATTTGCTGCGGGAGGGGTTGGACCTGCCGGAGGTGTCCCTAGTGGCCATTTTGGATGCGGACAAGGAGGGCTTCTTGCGGGCGGAGCGGTCCCTGATCCAGACCATTGGTCGGGCGGCTCGCCATGTGCGGGGCCAGGCCATCCTCTACGCCGATAATTTGACCGATAGCATGGCCCGGGCGATCGAGGAAACGGAACGGCGGCGGGGGATTCAGATGGCCTACAACGAGAAACATGGTATTACCCCCCAACCCATCCAGCGCCGTAACAGCAACTCGATTCTCTCCTTTCTGGAGGTGTCGCGCCGCCTCAGCGCCCAGGAGTTGGAGGTGGCCTACGACCATAAGGAGGATCTGCCCCTGGAGGATATCCCGGAGCTGATTGGCCAGTTGGAAAAACAGATGAAGGAGGCCGCTAAAAACCTGGAGTTTGAGGAGGCCGCTAAGTATCGAGATCGCATCAAAACCCTGCGGGATCAGTTACTGGGTAAACGCTAGGTACCGGGGGTGGGGTAGCGGCCGATCGATCAGCCGGTTTTTGATCGCGGTCTTTCTCCCCCGGCCGCCCCAGAAGTAAAAGTCAGCGATACTATGGCAAGGTCGGTTGTCGAGTTATAGTACCGTGCACCATGCATGATTTTCTTCCTCCCAGCCCTAGGACCCAGCCATTCCCCCTAGAACCCCTGGCTCCAGCTAGCCTTGGCCATATCCCCGAGGACCAGCTGTCCCTGTTGACCATTGAAGACGTCCAAAAATATCTGAACCGGTCCAGGGCCTCGGTCTACCGCTATGCCAACACCAACTCCGAACTGCTCAACTCCCCCTACGATCCCAGAAAGTTAAATCCTGAGCTACGCCGGGATAAGGATGACCCCCTACAGTTTCGGCCCCAGGAGGTACAGCGCTTTGGGGAGGAGGTTTTGGGCCTGAAGCCCACCATTCAGGTGCAAACCCCCACGGAAACGGTGACCAATGCCCTGCTTCAACAAATCCTCCAGGAGCTCAAACAAATCCATAGCCTGCTTAAGACTCAGCACTCCCTCGAGGACTGAGGCCTAAGGAACTTTCCGCTACCTATGGGACTGTCGCCGGTCAGGCCTAACCAGGCGGGAATAAGTTCACCCGTACCATATCGGATCGGGGGGAGGTGATAGAATGGCAGATAGTTGTTTTGAGCCCAGTTTTCCCTCTGCCCTTGTAACTGATTATGTTATCGATTGGTGGTGAAGGCAGGGGTTTTGTGTTCTAAACAACGCTTTATCCCCCAGCGATGCTTAAGATTATAGAGTCAACGCTGCTCGCTTCTGGGTTGGTGGGTTAACTTCGACAGGATCTTTGCCTACGTTGTGTTGCAGGTTAATTTAATCCCACCGTGCCGATTTCAATTATAGGACCTTATGGATTCTGCCAGTCAATCTGACACCTCCGCTGGGGAGCCTCCCAGTATCATTGCCAACCTGCTGGGTTTTGTGATCGCCATCGCTACCCTCACCTTGCCCCTACTGGTGATTGATCAATTTGCCTCCGTGCCTAACCTGCCGCCGCCAGCCAACCTGACACCTACCGAGCTGCGGCCTTAATCATTGACCCTAGGGCAGTTAGTGCCCTACCGAGCGCTGGGTATCGAAAGCATGGTTTCATAAGACGCTCTCCTTCCCAGGTACCTTGGGTTTCAACTTGGGATAGGGACTGTTACTAAAATGGCAACACTGTTTCTCAGATCGGTGGCGATCACCAGCCGATGGTAAATGGATCCCTTCAGCCCTAGCCAAACCATGGCTATAGCAGCCGCAGCAGGGGTTTGGGAGCGATCGGGGCGGGGGGTTCTAGATTAACTTCGCGAGCCGCCCGCACCAACAGGGCGGCGGTCGCCAGGCTTGACATCATGGAACTGCCACCGTAGCTAATCAGGGGGAAGGGTAGGCCGGTGGTGGGTAGCACCCCGGTGACCACCCCCACATTTAAGATCGCTTGCCCAATCAGGACCACCATGGCCCCCAGGGCCACCAGTTGGCGAGAGGACTGCCGGGCTCGCAGGGCCACCCGCAGGGCAAAGGTGGCATAGACCGTAAGCAGCAGCAACAGTAAGATGCCGCCAAGCAGGCCAAACTCTTCGGCGTAAACCGCAAAGATAAAATCGGTGTACTGAATCGGTAAGGCCGAAAGCTTTTGTTGGGATAGGCCAAAGCCTTGTCCCCACAGACCTCCGGAGCCAATGGCCAGCAGACTTTGGACCAGCTGGTAACCCTGATCCCCAGGGTCAGCCCAGGGGTTGAGGAAGGACACAATGCGCTGGCGCTGGTAAGCTTTCAGGCTGATACTAACCACCGCCGCCAGGCTGCCGGCCAGGGCGGTTAGACCTATATAGGCATAGGGCAGGCCAGCCCCCAGGGCAATCAACCATAGGGTAAGACCGCAGACGGCGGCGGTGCTGAGGTTGGGCTGTAGTAGAATGGCCAGCAAAATTATTCCAAACAGGCCTAGCCAGGTCAGCCGCACTGACCATCTCAGCTGGGGCCAGCGACTAAATAGTTGGGCGGCCTGTAACACCAGGCAGGGCTTGAGCAGTTCCGAGGGCTGCACCATAAAGGGGCCCAGGGGCAGCCAACGGGCCGCTCCGTTGACGGTCACCCCTAGAACGGGCACCAGGGTGAGGAGCACCAGACCCAGCAGCACCAGTAGGGTGATGCCCGCAAATTTAGCCAGGGTGTCTAGGGGGGTATGAACGATACGGTTGAAGACCAGCAGCCCGACGCCAACCCAAAGTAGCTGTACCAAGACGTAGTGTAAACCGTGGCCATGTTCAGCTACGGAAACCGCATAGGAGGCGGAGAAGAGAATGATTAAGCCAATGCCGAGCCAAACCATGGTCAACCAGCGCAGCCAGCGGGCCTCCGCTGACCACTCCTTAATCGTGGGATCAATCCAGGGCGCCAGGGAGATGAGTGAGGAAATGTTCAACCGGAAGATTCCTTAAGTTCGTCAATCAACTCTGCCCTACCCAGACCTCGCCCTCTAAGGTCTCGGTCCACGAGACCAGGGTGTCAGTCGGGAGGCATCAAACTGACCGGTCCCGCTGTCCCCAGCGGGCTGGCCCAGGCGATGGAGTCGGCAGGTTTAGTATAACCAAGTCCCCAGAACCTAACACAGGCTTAGGGATCAATCCAGGACTTAAGGCCACCAGTCACGAAGCTACCCCTTAAAATGGAGCCAGAGGGTTGGGCAAGGCTGATGAAAGTACCGATGGTGTCCTCTGAACGTCTGGCTCGCCAGCGGGAAATTATTGAGGTGGTGCTCAGCCACGGCTGGGACTACATGCGGCAGTTACTGATCGGGGGTAGGGCGGAGGACGAGCCCGAAATTCCACCCCCGGCGGTCTTGGTGAATATTCTGACGGACCTAGGGCCAGTTTATGTGAAGCTGGGCCAGCTTTTAAGCACGCGCCCCGATCTGTTGCCAGCCCCCTACATTCAGGCCCTCAGCACTCTCCAAAGTACGGTGCCGGCGGTCAGGGCCGACCAGGCAGAGGCCCAGATTCGCCGCCACCTGCCCCAGCCCTTGGAAACCCTGTTTCAGCGGGTTGACTATGGAGCGATCGCCGCCGGTTCCATTGCCCAGACCCACCGGGCGGTGTTAAAGGATGGACAGGTGGTGGCTTTAAAAGTACAACGGCCTGGCATTGAGCAGCAGGTAGCCCAGGATATTGGCATGATTCGGGACATCGCCCGGCTGATGGCCGGCACCCAGTTTGGCCAACGCTATAACCTGGTGGACCTGGCCGAGGAATTTGCCGACGCCCTCAATGCAGAGTTGGACTTTACCGTGGAGGCCGGCTACACCGACCAACTGCGCCGCAACTTGAGCAGTAGTAGCTGGTATAACCCTGGCCAACTGGTGGTGCCCCAGGTCTACTGGTCCTTGACTAACCCTAAACTGCTCACCCTGGAATGGTTGGAGGGTCAGCCTCTGCTCAAAACTCCCCGACCGGCTAGCCCAGACCCTGGCCAGCCCGACACACCGGCCCAGGTGACCACCCTACTGTTTCGGGTCTTCTTCAAGCAATACTTTGTGGATGGCTTTTTCCATGCCGATCCCCACCCGGGTAATATATTCTATCTTCAGGACGGCCGCATTGCCCTGCTGGATTGTGGCATGATGGGGCACCTCGATCCCCGCACCCGCCATACCCTGACGGAAATGGTGCTGGCGATCGTCAATTGCGATGCCCAGCGCTGCGCCCAATTAACCCTGCAATTAGCTGAACCCCTAAAACCCGTCAACCTGGCCCGATTGGAAAGTGACTATACCCGGTTACTGGGGCGATACTACGGCCTCAGCCTGGAGCAGATGAATACGGCGGAAATGTTTGGCCGAATTTTGGCGGCGGGGATTCGCAATCATCTGCGGTGGCCCGCTAACATTGGTTTATTCACCAAGTCCCTAGCTAATTTAGAGGGGGCGGCCCGACAACTGAATCCTGGGGTCAATCTGATCGAGGAGGTCCGTCCCCTGATGGTGGATCTATTCCGGCAGCAGCTGATCGGTGATGACCCCCTCCAGGCCTTACTGCGCAGTGGCTTAGAACTGCGGAACCTCTCCCTCAGTTCACCGCGCCAACTGGGCTTTCTGCTGAATCGCCTAAGCTCGGAGCAATTGCAGTGGAACCTGCATATTCAGGGTTTGGAAGAGCTGCGGCGCAGCATTGATGCCGCCGCCAACCGCCGCTCCTTTAGCACCGTGGTGGCGGCCCTGATTATTGGTGCTGCCATCGTGGCAACGGGCCGCCAGTCTTCCCAAGGACAGTGGTTGACCATTGGGTTGTTTCTAGCTGCCAGCTTCCTGGGGCTGTGGTTGGTTTATAGCAGCTGGAGATCGGGGCGATGATGGGGGGAGTGGGGCCTTCCACTATCCCTATCAAATATTCTGCCTTGCGGTGGTACCCGCCACGACGGCCGCAATTGATCTGTAAAGCCCATGTTATTCTATGGCAGCTGGGTTCCTTGGGTTAATCTTTACACCTCTGATCATTGTGATAGTATCTGAAAGAATTGTGAAGATTAGGGGTTTTGACCCTTGCCTACCACAGCTGCTGTCTAAAGGGTCAGGGCATCGAGGGTAACCTGTCTGGAGTAACCGTGGGGGAATGGTTTGCCCTTCTCCCATCGCTGCTACCGCCTGAACATTGTCCTGGTGACCTAAGTTATTCCTCATGATTCGGCCTCTTTTCGTCCCCATAAGGAGGGACAGGCGTGCCCCAATCCACTTCCCCATCTCCATCCACTTTAGACATGACTTCTCCCCACCGCCATTTCTCCGATCCGGTTCGTCTTGGCGTGATTGGCGTGGGTAACATGGGACAGCACCATACCCGCGTTTTGAGTCGCTTTAAAGACGTTGAACTCGTGGGTATTTCTGACGTCAACGTGGAACGGGGTTTAGATACGGCTGGTAAATATAGGGTCCGTTTCTTTGAAGATTATCAGGATTTACTCAGCCACATCGATGCAGTCTGTATCGCCGTACCCACCCGGCTCCACCATGCCGTTGGTACGACCTGTCTACAGGCTGGGGTGCATGTCTTAATTGAAAAACCCATTGCCGCCAGTATTGCGGAAGCCGAGTCCCTGGTGAATGCAGCGGCGGCAGCCAATTGCATTCTTCAGGTGGGGCACATTGAGCGCTTTAATCCAGCCTTCCAGGAGTTGCATAAGGTCCTCAACACGGAGGAGTTACTTGCCCTTGAAGCCCGTCGCATGAGTCCCTATTCCCAACGGGCCAACGATGTTTCCGTCGTGTTGGACTTAATGATCCACGACATTGACCTGTTGCTAGAGCTGGCTGGCTCAGGGGTCTCCACCTTAACGGCCAGTGGGGGTCGGGTGGCGGCATCCGGCTATCTGGATTATGTCACCGCTACCCTAGGTTTTAGTAATGGGATTGTTGCCACCCTAACCGCCAGTAAGGTGACCCATCGCAAGATCCGCACCATCGCTGCCCACTGCAAAAACTCCCTTACCGAGGCCGATTTTCTCAACAATGAAATTTTGATTCACCGTCAAACCACCGCCGACTGCTCCAGTGACTACGGACAGGTGTTGTATCGCCAGGACGGCTTAATTGAAAAAGTTTATACCAGTAACATCGAACCTCTCCATGCGGAGCTAGAGCATTTTATTAACTGTGTGCGTGGTGGTGAACCCCCCTCCGTCGGTGGGGAACAAGCCCTTAAGGCCCTCCGTTTAGCTAGCTTAATTGAGCAGATGGCCCTGGATGGTAAACCCTGGCAGCCGGTCGACTTGACCGCTGCTGGTATTGATGTTCCCCTGTCCGTATAGAGGGATAGC
>JBEIUS010000201.1:0-4931 GCA_040374235.1 Leptolyngbya sp.
ATCGCATCCAGGATTTTGTCGAGGTGTACGTGGATGCCCCCCTCCGGGTCTGCGAAGACCGGGATGTTAAGGGTCTGTACAAACGGGCTAGGGCGGGAGAAATTAAGCAGTTTACCGGTATTGACGACCCCTACGAACCCCCCCTTAGCCCCGAGGTGCACTGCCACACCGATCAGGAGAGCGTGGAGGAAAGTGTGGTAAAAGTGCTGGCCAAGTTAGAAACCCTGGGCTACATTCAGCTGGCGGCGACAGCAGTCCTCTAGGGGACTCCTATGCGCTCCATCCAGCCCCGCATTTTGCCAGGGTTAAGTAGCCCTCTAGGGTCTACCCTGGCTTTAAACTCAACCTGGGCCGGGTCAACCTGCTTCATGCCGCCATCCTCCAGGATGTAGGTATGGGGATTAGCAATCAGGGCCCCCTGGGCCTCGTGGTAATCAATAATCTCCTGCAGCCGCTCTGGGGTGGAGTAACGCACCACCTGCAGACCCACCGGGCAAACCCGACCCCCCACCCGCACGTACTCCAGGTGCATTTGCACCTCATCGCCAAAGTGGTTATAGCACTGGCGCACCAACCTCTGGTCGGGGTCGTAGGGAAACACCGTTTGCAGGTAGGTGAGGCCGGGGTCAGCGCTGCGGGCGTGGAGGGTGGTGTGATTCCAGGTAAACTCCGCCAATAGGGTGCCCCGGCTGGCTTCCTGGGCAGACCGGCAGTAGGTGATGGTGCCCTGGTATGCCCGCACCAGTTCCTCAAACAGCTCCAGGCTGGGTTCCGCCACCATCAACAGAGCGGCGCCCTGCCCCTGGGGTAGGTAGGGCTTGAGAGATACAAAGTAGCTCAGTACTGGCCAGGCGAAAATGCTAATCAGCTTTTTGATTAGACCGTCCGATTCCCCCAGGTGCTGGCCAAAGTCAGCGGCGGTGAAAAAGTCAGGGAAGGTGACGATTACCTCGGCCCAAGGGTAGGCGGGGGCCAGGGGAATCTCCAACTCGGTAATAATGCCATTGGTGCCGTAGGCGTGGTTGACTGGCTGGGTGGCGTCCCCCCGCAGTTCCAGGATGCGGGGGGAGGGCTCCAGGGTGACGATCCGCAGGGCCTGGAGGTTGCCGCGATCGCGCAGTTGGCCATAGGTAATCGATCCAATGCCGCCGCTACCCCCGGCAATAAAGCCGCCAATGGTGGCGGTGCGGTAGGTGGAGGGGTACATTCGCAGTTCCCAGCCCAGCTCCCGGGTGACCCTATCGATGGCCGCCAGTTTAGCTCCGGCCTGCACCCGAGCCACCCCGGGGTTAACCCACTGGACCTGATTAAGGCGGGTCAGATCCAGCACCACCCCCCCCTGGAGGGGAATACATTGGCCATAGTTGCCGGTGCCAGCACCGCGCACCGTAATCGGCACCCCCGCCTGGCCACAAACCTGGGCCACGGTTAACACCTCCGCTTCGCTAGCCGGTCGCACCACCAGGTCTGCCCGGCAATCGGCTAACTGCTCCCGCAGTAGGGGGCTGAAGTGATAGCTGTCCTTAGATAGCTTCTCCACCTGTTGGGGGTCGCGCACCACCTCGATGCTGCCCAGGCTATCCACCAGCCCGTCCCAGTTAGTCTCGCCAGGAAAAGTCATGGCCGTTACAAAGATAGTAAGGATATTGGCCATCACCCTGCCAATAAAAGGGAAAGGGTAACTAACCGATTAAGGGTATTCTAAACCATGGCCTTGGTTAGAACCCTTAGGATAGGGTGGTCAGCGGGAAAACAAATCCATCTGGTCTGTGTTCCCAGAATGGGATTTACTAGATCTTGGCTGCGGTGGGGATCCCTTGCCCCGCAGCCCCAGGGCAATGGTACTGTGGCGTTCAATTTCCCCCATCACCTGACGAGCCCGGTCGATCACTACCCCCGGCAGCCCCGCCAGGCGACCCGCCTCAATACCGTAGGACTTGTCCGCTCCGCCGGGGCAGACCTGATGCAGGAAAATAATTTCCTCCGGCATTTCCTTGACGGTCACCTGGTAGTTAGCCACGCTGGGGATCAGTCCCGCCAGTTCGTTCAGTTCATGGTAGTGGGTGGCAAAGATGGTGCGGGTCTGCAGGGTCTGGGCCAGGTGCTCCGCCACTGCCCAGGCGATCGCGAGACCGTCAAAGGTGGCGGTGCCCCGGCCAATTTCGTCCAATAAAACCAGGGACCGGGGGGTGGCATGGTTGAGGATATTGGCGGTTTCGTTCATCTCCACCATGAAGGTGGATTGGCCCGTGGCCAGGTCATCGATCGCCCCCACCCGGGTAAAAATCCGATCACAGATACCCAGGTGGGCCTGGCGGGCCGGCACAAAGCTGCCCACCTGGGCCATCAGTTGAATCAGACCAACCTGGCGCAGATAGCAGCTTTTGCCACTGGCATTGGGGCCGGTGAGAATGATCAGGTCCTGGGGATGGGGGGCGGAGCGATCGGCGGGCACCGTCCCCAGGTAGGTGGCATTGGGGACGAAGAAACCAGCGGGCAGGCGTTGTTCCACCACGGGATGGCGCCCCTCCTGGATCGCCACGGTGCGGGAGGCATCGACGGTGGGGCAGCAGTAGCCCTGGAACACCGCCACCTCCGCTAAGCCACAAAGTACATCGGTGGCGGCCACCGCCCCTGCCACCTGGCGAATCAGATCCGCCTGTCTGCCCACCTGCTGGCGCAGGTCCTGGAAAATTTCGTACTCCAGGGCATGGATTTCGGCCTCCAGGTTGAACAGGCGAGCTTCCCGTTCCTTCAGCTCCGGGGTAATGTAGCGCTCTTCGTTGGTCAGGGTTTGCTTACGGATGTAATCGCTGGGGGCCTGGTCCGCCTTGGCCCGCGAAATACTGATGTAGTAGCCAAAGGCCTTGTTAAAGCCCACCTTGAGGCTACCGATGCCGGTGCGCTCTCGCTCCTGGGGTTCTAACCGAGCAATCCAGTGCTGGTCATCCAGAGCCTGCTGGCGGAGGTGGTCAAGACCCGGGTGGATGCCATCGCGAATCAGGTGCCCCTCCGTCAAGGAAAGGGGGGGGGACTCCACCAGGTGCGATCGCAGGGTTTCCCCCAGTTGTTCCAGGGCTGGTGGTACCCACTGCAGCGCCTGGAGGTAGGGGGAACGGGCCTGGGCCGCCAGGGCCGCCAGTTCCGGCAAACGTAGCAGGGAATCCGCCAGGGCCACCAGATCCCGGGCATTGGCGGTACCCGAACCGGCCCGACCTGCCAGGCGCTCCAAATCGTAGATTTGCTTGAGCCGTTGCTGCAACAATTGACGCCGGCTACCCTCCTCCACTAACTCCTGGATGGTGGCCTGGCGAGCCTGAATCCCCTCCACCTCCAGCAGGGGCTGCAGCAGCCAGCGCCGCAGGGCTCGCCCCCCCCATAGCGGTGACGGTGCGGTCCAGGGCCCATAGCAAAGAGCCATTGTAGGTGCCATCCCGGGCGGTTTGGCTAATTTCCAGGTTGCGGCGGGTCTGGTGATCGATCACCAGGTAGGCGGCCAGGCTATAGGTGGTGAGGGGTTGCAGAGGGGCCTGGACGGCTTTTTGGGTGGCCTCCAGGTAGGCCAGTAGCCCCCCGGCGGCCCGCACCGCCAGGGGTAGGTGGTCGCAGCCTAAACCCTCCAGAGATCGCAGACGAAACCGTTCCAACAGCCGTTGCCGCGCTTCTACTAAGCTATAGGCCCCCTGGGGCCGTAGGGTATAGCAAAACTGGCGAGGTAGGTAAGCGGGTAATTGGTCGGAGCTATCCCCGGGGCGTAGCATCGCCCCCAAGTCCGGTGCATTGGTGGGAAATAGTACCTCAGCGGGCTGCAGCCGCAGCAGCTCCTGACTGAGTTGATCGCTAGTTTCCCCCTGGGTGGTGACAAACTCGCCCGTGGACACATCGGCATAGGCCAGGCCCCAATGGCTCCCCGCCACCACCACCGACGCCAGGAAATTGTTCTGGCTGGCCCTGAGCATGCCTTCTTCGAGGACGGTACCGGGGGTAATCACTCGGGTCACCTCCCGCTTCACCAGCCCCTGGGCCAGGGCGGGGTCTTCTACCTGGTCGCAGATGGCGATCGCAAACCCCTTCTCCACCAGCAGGGTACAGTAGCGATCCAGGGCATGGTAGGGAATCCCCGCCAGGGGCACCCGCCCCACCTGCTTACCGGCATCCTTGCCGGTAAGCACCAGCTCCAGCTCCCGAGCCAGGGTAATGGCGTCCTGGAAAAAGGTCTCAAAGAAATCCCCTACTCGATAGAGCACCAGGGCCTGGGGATACTGCTCCTTAATCTCCACGTAGTGCTGCATCATCGGGGTTAGCTCCCCCCAGTCCACCGATCGGTGGTCAGCATAGCGCACCAGGTGCTTAGCCAGGTGCTCAGGTAGGGGATCGGTGGCGGAGGAACCAGACATGAATCAGCAATTTATTAAGCTTCGTTGCATGACCGGGGTGGCCATAGCGGTCTGTGGTAGTTTCGATATCGTTGCATATTTTATCGGTGTTTAACAAAAGGTAATTTCTATGGCCATGGCTGAGAGCTTAGCCCCTGTTCTCCAAGGAAACCGTGAGGATTTTTCTGAGTATGTGGCCCACTTGCAACTGCATATGGCCTTGCAAGCTCGTAACCTGGTGCCCTCCTTGACTAGTCCCACCGACAGTCGCCATACCTTGCTGCAACAAACCCAGGCAGATATGGAGAAACTGGTCTCCCGTCAACATTTCTAGGGCCAGTTAGATCCTTTTGGTGTAGACCAGATCCATTTCCAGTACAAATTCTAATACAAATTTAATTGAGGTGCCTAGAGTTAACATCGACTGTTGACATCCTCCACCGTCCTAAAGGACGAGGATTCCCAGTCTGCCCGCCCTAAGCGGACTCCTGATGAGTAGACAGACAAGCCACTGCCCCAGATTGGGGTCTTACACGGCTTAGCGCCTGTCCATTC
>JBEIUS010000167.1:0-6897 GCA_040374235.1 Leptolyngbya sp.
CGAAGGGTTGGTGAATCCAGGGGTTGTCCGGCAGGTGGAGGACGTAGTAGTCAGGCCGGACAAAGGAGGAGGCCTTGTACTAGAGCACAGCGGTACGAATTTCCTCAATGCCGAAGCCGTAGCGGTGGTTGAGCCAGGCGATCGCCCGGTCGAGACTATAGCCGGAGTCCGCCAGGTCATCCACCAGCAGGATATGACTGCCCAGGTCCGCCGTGGTCATGCTCAGGTCCCGAGAGAAGGTGATGCGCCCCCGGCGCCGGCCCCCCAGACCACCGTAGGAACTGGCGGAAAGGATGGCCAGGGGCTGATCAAAGAGGCGGGAGAGCACGTCCCCCACCCGCAGGCCGCCCTTGGCCAGGCAGACAATCTGGTTAAACTCCCACTCCGATTCATAGATCTGCACCGCCAGCTTTTCAATATCCCGGTGGTAGTTCTCCCAATTGACGTAGAAATCTGCCATGGCTGCTTGTCTAGGGTGTGTATGACTTCAAATGGAAACATCCTGGGCAGGGGGCTGGGCCTGACTAATCTCACGGCTTGACCTTGACCCAAACCCTGACTCGAACAACGGACGATGGAAAAATAATACACTGGGGACGCCGTTTCCTCACCGTCCCTTGCCCATGGCTGATCATTCGCCTGCCCCTGACCGCCGTCCCTTTTCCCTGGCCGCCAAGCTGGCCTTTGGCGCCGGAGACTTTGGCCCCGGCATGACCGCTAACCTGCTAGCCTTTTCTTTCCTGATTTTCCTCACCACCACGGCGGGGCTGAGCCCGGCGGCGGCGGGCTCGGTGCTGGCCATTGGCCGGGTATGGGATGCGGTCAATGATCCATTGATTGGCTACCTCAGCGATCGCA
The DNA here is from genome assembly GCA_040374235.1 of Leptolyngbya sp. Lineage (GTDB taxonomy): Bacteria > Cyanobacteriota > Cyanobacteriia > Phormidesmidales > Phormidesmidaceae > Nodosilinea. The sequence goes on from JBEIUS010000167.1 coordinate 859, forward strand.
GCCAGAGTCGTTGGGGCCGCCGTTACCCCTGGATCGCCCTGGGGGCGGTGCCCTTTGGCCTGACCTTCTTCCTCACCTGGATAGTGCCGGACTGGGCCAGCGGCAGCGCCCGGTTTTGGTACTACGTGGTCATCTCCCTGGTGTTTCAGGTGTTTTACACCGTGGTGAACTTGCCCTACACCACCCTCACTGCCGAACTCACCCAGGACTACGATGAACGTACGGAGCTCACTGCCTTTCGCCTGGGGGCCTCCCTGCTGGGGGCGATTTCGGCCCTAGCCCTGGGCTTGCTGGTGTCCCATTGGGTGTCAGAACCTCGCCAGCAGTACCGGGTGTTGGCGGGGTTGTGCAGTGTCCTCTCGGTGCTGCCCCTGTTCTGGTGCGTGCTGGGCACCTACCCCACCGCCCGTCGTCGGGGTGCCCTCCAACCCCGTAACCAGGCCCTGGACAGCCCCACCCCCAGCTTCCCCCAACAGGTGCGGCTAGTGCTGGGTAACCGCGCCTTCCTCTTTGTGGTGGGTATTTATCTATTTGCCTGGCTGGCCCTGCAGATGACCGCCAGTATCATTCCCTTCTACGCCACCTTCTGGATGGGGCTGGACTCCTATTTTCTAGCGGCCCTGTTGGTGCAGGGCAGCGCCATTCTGATGATGTACGGGATTAACCGGCTCAGCCAGCGTTGGGGCAAGCAGGAGGCCTTTGCCCTGGGCCTCGGTAGTTGGATCATCGCCCAGGGGGCTCTGTTTTTTATCCAACCGGGCCAGACCGCCGCCCTCTATCTGCTCTGTGTGGTGGTCAGTTTTGGGGTGGCGGCGGCCTACGTGGTGCCCTGGGCCATGCTGCCCGATGTGATTGAACTGGACGAGTTGCAAACCGGTCAGCGGCGGGAGGGCATGTTCTACGCCTTTATGACCCTACTGCAAAAGGTAGGGCTGGCCCTGGGGCTACTGGTGGTGGGTTTTGCCCTGGAATATTCGGGCTTTAGCTCCGCCGCTAGCGAGCAGCCCGCCTCTGCCCTGCTGGCGATTCGCATTTTCATTGGTCCCGTACCCATGGTTCTGCTGATCCTGGCCTTGATCCTGTCGCGCTTTTATCCCATTACCCGGCAGGTCCATCAGGAAATCCTGTTGCAGCTGGGGAGCAGGCAACGGGGGCCGGATCATCCCTGAGGGCTGGGATTGGCCTTGACTCAGGATCGGGTTGCCCAGGGGGGTGGTTTTCCTCCAGGGTTTGGAGCAAGGTTTTAATTTGACTGAGCCGGGCCGCCAGGTTAATTCCCTCCTGGGTCAACAGGCCCACCAGCTGGTGGGGTGCCGCCTGGGTGACCACCGGTAACTGTTGCAAACCCCGGGTTGACATGCGGGCGACCGCCGCCGCCAGGGGTTCTTCGCCGTAGGTTTGCTGCACATCCGTCGAGCAAAGCCCCTGTATGGGTGTCTGTAGCAGCGATGGTGGGTCCTCCCCGAATTTCACTCGACGCAGGAGACGCAGCACATCCTGTAGGGTCAAAATCCCCACCAGTTGCTGCTGATCGGTGACCAGGACACAGCGGCAGCGGTGATGGAGCAAGGCTTGGGCGGCGATCGCCAAACTGGTGTGGCCATCCAACTGCAACGGCATCGGTAGCAGGGCATCCGCCACCACTAAACTGGCCTCCGCCTCCGGCTTAGCCAGGGTGGTTACCGCCGTCGTTTGCCAGGCATCGCTGGCGGCGGTAGACCAGCCCGGTAGTCGTTCCGCCAGCCAGGTGCTGAGCCCCACCGCCGCCATCAGGGGCAAGACAATTCGATAGTCACGGGTGAGCTCGAACAACAGGAGAATCGCCGTCAGGGGGGCTCGGGCCGTGGCCGCCAGCACCGCCGCCATGCCCACCATGGCGTAGGCGGGGGGAGAGGCAATGTGGGGTTCTAGAATGGGCAGGGCCAGGGGCACCAGCTTACCGTAGGCCGACCCCAGGGAGGCACCGAGGAATAGGGCTGGGGCAAAGATGCCCCCGACAAAGCCACAGCTGGCGCTGAGGGCGGTGACCAGTAATTTGATTACCAGTAGGGCGGTGACAAATTGGAGGGACAGTTGCACATCCTGGAGGATGGACTCCACGGTTTCGTAGCCCACCCCCAAGACCTGGGGATAGACCAGGGCGATCGCCCCCAACCCCAAGGCCCCCAGCAGCGGTCGGAGGGGAACGGGGATTTGGGCCACCCCGCCCAGGCCCTTGATCTTTCCCTGGAAAGCCTGTTCCGCCCAAATCAGGGAGCGTTTAAAGATTACAGACACCAAACTCGCCAACAACCCCAGACCCACATAGAGAGGCAACTCCAGCAGACTACGGGTCTCGTAGGCGGGCAGGGTAAAGGCGGGGCTAGCCCCCAAGCTAATCTGGGTAATCCAGGCCGCCACCACCGCCGCCAACAGCACCACACTGGCGGCGGAGGCCACGGAAGTCGTCCCCAGCACCACCTCAAGGGCGAAAAACACGCCGGCAATGGGGGCATTAAACCCCGCCGCCAGCCCCGCCGCCGCCCCCGCCGCCAGCAATAGGTGCTGCCGTTCCTGGGAGACCTGCAGCACCTGCCCCAACCAAAGGCTAAAATTAGAACCAATTTCCACACTGGGTCCTTCCGGCCCGAGGGAGGCCCCACTGCCCAAGGATATGGCCGCCGTCACCATTTTGCTGAGGGGCTGTAGGGGTTTAATCCGCCGACCTTCCTTGACCGCCGCCAGCAAGTCGGCCCAACCCGGACCAAAATCCTGCACCCGCCAGCGCATCAACCCCACTCCCACCCCACCCAGCAGGGGGATCAGGGCCAGGGTCCAGTGTCCCCACACCGACAACCCGCCCATTACCTGGTTAAACATCAGGTGGTAAATCCCTTGAATTAGGGCCCGAAACAGCACCACCCCCAGCCCCGTACCGCTGCCAATCACCACCGCCAGCAATAGGAGAACCGTATCCGGGCTAGATTGGAAACGGTTGAGCCGGCCTTGCAAAGGGTTGACAGGTACCTGGGAAACCGGAGTCTCAACCGTTAGGGGAGGAGCGAGGTCATGCACGGGTATAGGGGCGAGGGGAGCTCATGTTTAGTTGACTTTATCCTAATCCCTATTAGGCATGGTAACCCCGCTCCCCTCCTCCGTACCAGAAGCCCAGAAAAGAGGCCCTGGTTTCCCTTAGGGGATTGTCGAGCCTATGCCGTGAGCTATAGGAAATGGGGTAGGGGTTATATCTCTAGACTGAGGGCTCTCTCCAACTTTTGCAGTTGATTAACTAAAGCGGTTATGGTTTCTGGATTAGGGGATTTTTCGGGGTTACTCAAGAGTTCTCGGCCCAGCACCAGACAACCCAGGTGGGCCAGTTGTTGGCGCATCGCTAACAGGACTTTCTGTCCAGTACCCCCGCTCTGGGTAGCCAGGGCCACCGGTCGCTGGTTAAATAGGACTCGAAAGTCGGTACTGGTGACGGATAGCCAGGCGATCGCATTAGTTAACAGAGGGGGAATCGAGCCATTGTACTCCGGAGCGCAGATAATCATGCTCAGGTGGGCCTTCAAGGCGTGGGCCAAGCGATCTAACCCTGGTCCAGGATCGTTAGCGCCATAGCGAGCCCCGTAGAGAGGCAGGTCCAGGTTGGGGAGATTAATGTGTTCAACGGGCAGATTTTGGGCCTCGATCTCAGCCACAAAGGCCTGGGCCAGTTCCAGATTCTTACCCCTACTGGCGGATAGGACGAGCATAATTATTAGTAATTGAGATAATTATTAACAGTGTCAACCCTATCGTACACCTCTAAAAGGGGTAAACGGGTATCCGTGAGGTGCAGCTCAGCCACCGCCGTGAGGTCATCGTGAACCGTCAGGCTCCAGAGATTTTCCTGCAGACGGTGAAACTGTTCGATCCTAACCTCCTGTTGATGCACAAACACGTACTCCTGCAGGTAGGGAATCGATCGGCAGGGATCAAATAGTCCCTGGCGCACCGCCAGGGTACTGGCGGCGGTGTCATAGGCCGGCGTCGGGTCTGACAAAATCTCCACTACCAGACAGGGATTAGTTACCCGATTGGCATATCCCTGGTGAAATAGGGGTTCACCAGCCACAATACAAAGGTCGGGATAAATGCCGCGGTCCTGTTCGGGCAACCACACCTGCACTCCCCTAGGGATCACCTCGTATAAACTCTGGCGGCAACTGGCCTGCAATAACCCCAGCAAGTTTTTGAGCAGACGCCCATAGTAGATGGAATTGGGGTGGATAGAGATATCTAGGGAAGAAGCCATAGGGAAAAACGGTAGGGAGCAACCCGAGACTAGCCTAGGTAAGCCGTAGCCACCGGCAAGGGGATGGAGGCGAGCCAGAACCCCTGCCGAGTGTTGGCTTAGACCAATTAACCGGGTCCTAAGGGCTCTGGCCAAAGCCATAACAGCGGCGAGCTTAGATTACTGGACTGGGGTTGATTGTAAAACAGAGCGGAACCCTTTACCTCCATAGATTCCACTAAACCGGCGGGCTTTGTATTACAGATGCTATACAGGTCAGGGGAAGTCGAGCTTTAGTAAAGCGTGTTACAACTTCTCCGCGGCGACCGGCAACTCGGCATGAAAATAGCCACCTGGAACCTTCAACGTACCCTGCCCCAAAGTCCCCAGGCCACCCTCCAATCCCCCTGGCTCCAGCGTATTGATGCGGATATCTGGGTTTTGACAGAGGCGGACCTGGCGATCGCCCCCGGTCCAGGCTATCATTCCCTGGTTAGTGAGCCTCCGCTCCAGGCCCCGGGGGAAACCTGGCGCTGGGTACAGATTTGGGTACGCCATTGGTCCCTCAGCCCCGTGCCCACCGGTGACCCCACCACCACTACCTGTGCCCTGGTGGATTTAGGTCAGGGGCGATCGTGTCTGATCTATGGCACCGTCCTGCCCCTGCCGGACAATCCCTACCCTGACCCCGATCACGAACAGGCCTTTGTTACCGCCTTGCGACAACAGCAACAGGATTGGCTATACCTGCAGACCACCTACCCAGAGGCATTATTAATCGTGGCGGGGGACTTTAATCAGGATTTGAACGTACTGCCCTACTATGGCTCTCGCCGCAATAAACAGGCCCTGCGCCATGCCCTGGCGGCAGCCAATCTGGACTGTTTGACCTTTGGCGATAATGACCCGGTACGGCGTCTGATTGACGGCCAGCACTCCAACATTGACCATATCTGTGTGGCCCAGAGTCAAACAGTGCGCCTGCAGGGCACCTTCGCCTGGCCCCCTAACCTGGAGGAACTCCGGGGCCTCTCGGATCATTTTGGCGTGGGGGTAGAGTTTCCCTGGCCTTGACCTATGTCTATCCTAAGCCCAGGGATAGGAACAGGGTATCATGCCGAGGGACCTGGGGAGTCAGGGGCATCGGACCAGGACCAGGGGCGATCGCGGGGAATGGTGGCCTCCAAGGTTTGAACCACCTCCTCTAGGGGAGCATCATCAGCAACCCAAGTGCGGTTGATATCGGGGAAATCAACGCTGCAGTTTTCACACTTCTTATCGTGGTAGAACCGAATCGGGCACCAGAAGGACTCCACATTCCGCAGCATTTCCGCCCCCAGGGCGTAGACACCGGTCATCCAATCACAGTAAAGACACCACAGCAAGTCGTGGCCCACCAGCCCGCTAACCCGATGGCGGCTGATGTTAATCCACTCCCGTTGATCGTAGGCTTTAAAGCCTAGCAACCAGATTAACCAGGGATAGAGCAACACCTGGGCTGCCCGAATCAGGAAAAATACCGGCAATACCAGGGCGGTAATCCAAAGGGCCAGATGGTTACGCCACCAGCCATAGCGCTGGCTGAGATAGCCGTTAATTCCCACCCGGGGACGCTGGTGACGATAAACCCATTGATGGCCCCAGATCCAAACCTGGGTAGCGAGGACCTGGCCCACCAGGGCGCTGAGCAGGCCACCCCAACCCGCCCGGAGAAAGCCCCCCCACCAGGGTAACCAGACTATCACAATCAAAACCAAATCTAGCCCTGGGGTGTGGCATAGGGC